>CAMBQP010000047.1 GCA_945869955.1 Schlesneria paludicola DSM 18645 | reverse complement strand
CGAAGAGATTCGAATCCGAATCAGCGTTCGATTGATCGGGGTGTCTTGGAAAACCTTGCGCGATAGCCGATCGAGTTATTCACGTAGTGTTGATACGTTCCTGCTAATCGATCTTGCTGCGCTGACGTTAACTCTTTGATTTGCCTGGCGGGGCAGCCGGCCCAGAGTGTGTTCGGCGGCACGATGGTTCCCTCCAGCACGACCGCTCCGGCGGCGATGAGTGCCCCTGCTCCGATCACACAACGGCTGAGCACCGTTGCGG
The DNA here is from genome assembly GCA_945869955.1 of Schlesneria paludicola DSM 18645. Classification (GTDB taxonomy): domain Bacteria; phylum Planctomycetota; class Planctomycetia; order Planctomycetales; family Planctomycetaceae; genus Schlesneria; species Schlesneria paludicola_B. The sequence goes on along the minus strand of CAMBQP010000047.1, from coordinate 32,454 downwards.
CGATCCCGATCAGGGCACCATCCCCTACGGTCGATCCGTGAACAATCGCCCGATGACCGAGCGTTACCCGATTTCCGATCAGACAGGGGGTATCGGATTCGATGTGCAGGATCGATCCGTCTTGAATGTTCGTATCTTCACCCACTTCGATCCACTGCTGGTCACCACGCAAAATACAGCCGTACCAGATGGAACTGCGCGCCTTCAGCCGCACACGGCCAATGATGATCGCTCCTTCCGCCACCCATGCAGTTGGGTCGATCTGCGGGACGGAATTGATCGCCGACCAATCCCACGAGACCTGCGGAAAAGGGACCTCAGGGGGCAACGCGAGCGGATTGGAATGGGTCGCCCACTCGATATTCTCGTTGTCAGGAGGATGATCTGGACTCAAAATCGCCCCCATTTCGCAAGGATTTGTTCGAAACAAGCATTCGCTGGAAAGCAGTGGATGGTGGTGTTTTCCGGCAAAGATCAGGCCAGCATCAGGCGGCGCGACGACGTGGGATCACCGGGACGCTACCGACATTCCACCAATGGCAACTCGCCTCTTCCCAGGGAAGTGCCGCAACCGCAGGACGGGGCCATTCCGCAAAAGGGGTCGTATCGAAGGGGGCCGAAAGATAGGGGGATGTTGCCCGGCTGGAAATTTCTTCCGCCAGGACCGGAGCCAGCACCAGTTTCGTTGGCCAGCCGGTCGTGACGTTACCCGCACAGAGCACCTGAATGCTCTCGGGACGACCACCATTGACGGTTGCTCCTTCGGCTCGATCGACCGCGTAGGTCGACCATTCGGCCTGCCGCAGATCGACCGCAGGAAGGACCGACGATAATTCGCGCCGAACATGCTCGGTCAACGAACGCGCATCCATTTTGACCCCATCTTCGGCCACTTGACCACCCACTTGCCACACCATGCGTCCCAGCTGGTCGCGCTCGGACGTGATCGTCACACGTGTTCGCGCCCCATCGAGACAGTGTCCGTTCAACTCCGGCAGGGGACCTCGCACCAGGACCATGTGGAGGGGACGACGTTGCATCACATCGGCGCTCAGTCCTGCTTGCTGACGTAACCGGGCATTTCCTCCTCCTGCAGTGAAAATCACCTGCCGTGGGTGGAGCTCCAGGGTGCTTCCATCGGTCGGGGAAATCAGGCGGATTGCCTTCACCTCGCCAGGACTATCAAGCTGAAATTCCAGCCCCTGCTGGGCATCAATCTGCAAAATCCGGTCATCGTATTGGGTGGCCAGATCCTGCAGGAAACTGTGTGGGGAAATCACCTGCTCGGGAAGGCGAGCCACGGTGCCGTAGACTCCGTCGAGTGATTCAGGACGCTCATCCGAGGAAATCGTTTCGGGTTTTACTTTTAATCCGATTCGGGCGCCGATCATCCCGGCGCGGGAGGCGAGCGTATCGGTCTGCCAGAGATAGCAGCAATCGGACCTCAGTTGGGTACGGGTCAAATTGGGTGTGGTTTTACCCAGCAGCGAGTCGCGCCAGACAGTGGGGAGCTCACGAATATTTTTTGCGGATTTGGTCAGCATCCCGGCGAGCGAATATTTCAGCCCACCATGAATGATTCCCTGCGAGGCAATGGTCTGGCCTGATCCCAATGAGTGGGATTCGAGCAATAAGACGTGATGTCCATCGCGCGACATCCGATCCAGCAGCCACAATCCTGCGGCTCCTCCTCCAAATATCAATGCATCCAGTCGCACAGCAGACTCCCATCTTCCTTGAGGGGTCGCAATTCTTGGTCAGGTCGGAATCCACATCCGACGCCTGTGAAACAACCCAGGCAGCTCGTTTTTCACTCGACAGCAACCGCTTACGGTCGCCCCCGAAACGAATTGGCGGCAGATTACAGGAAAACTGAAATTTTCGGAAGACGGATCCATGGCAGCGAAAACGCAGGAGAATCCGATCGAAGTCCGCTTAACATTTTGTTGAAAAACGGGGACAGACACCTCGCACTCTGTTTTATTGAAGTGGATTTCTGATTTGGGTCGCACCCAGTCCCCGTTTTCAACAGACTGTTAAGCATCGTCGCCGAACGTGGATTTCTTGCGCAGCAGATGATGGTACTGCTGGGCAAATCGATGCGACTCGTCGCGAACGTATTGCAGCAGACGCAAGGCAAACGAATGCTTGCTGAGCAGTTTCGGATCTGACTGTCCTGGCAGGAAGATTTCTTCTTCTTTCTTTGCCAGCGAACAGACGAACGGGGCCTGCACCCCGATGCTGTCCAGTGCCGCCATCGCCGCTCCGAGCTGCCCTTTTCCTCCATCGATCAGCAACAGATCGGGGAACGGTTCTCCCTCTTGCTGCAGCCGCCGAAAATGGCGGCTGACGACTTCTCGCATTGAGGCAAAATCGTCGACTCCGTCGACCGTGCGAATCTTGAATCGCTTGTATCCCTGCTTGAACGGCAGGCCGTCGATAAATTGCACGCAACTGGCGACCGTTTCCCCTCCCTGCAGATGGGCAATATCCATTCCTTCGATGCGGCGTGGAACTGCGGGGAGTTCAAAGACTTTTTTGAGCCCCAGCAGCCCCCGCTTTGGATCGACCTGAAAGACCTCGGGCTGAGCATGTTCCCGCAGATCCCCGCGTAGATTGAGGTTTTCCAGTAACTTGATCTGGTCACGCAGGCGGGCCGCCTTCTCGAACTTTAGCTCTTTGGCAGCGGTCTGCATCTCCGTCCGCAGTTCGGTGAAGAGCGAATCCTTTTTTCCTTCGAGAAACAGTCGCAGGCGACGAATGTCTCGACGATAGTCATCCCGGCTGATTCGTTGATTACACGGAGCGGTACATTGATGAATGCTGGCCAGCAGGCAGGGACGAAACCACCGCCAACGCTCGTCCGCTTCCTTGATATCCAGGGTGCAGGTCCGGAACTGAAAAATCTGCTGCAGCACCACAATCGCCCCGCGTAACCGCTTGGCATTGGTAAACGGCCCATAGAGCTTCGTACCACGGGAACGGGGCTTTCGGGTGAATTCGACGCGGGGAAATTCTTCGCGAATGAAAATTTCCAGATATGGAAACGTTTTGTCGTCTTTCAATTCCTGATTGAATCGAGGCTGGACATCTTTGACGAGTCGGGCTTCGAGCAGCAGGGCGTCAACCTCACTGTCGGTGACGATGTAGTCGAGGTCCTTGATTTCCAGCACCAGCTTGGCGGTCCGTAACTCTTCGGCCGCCTGTTTGGTAAAGTAACTTCCGGCCCGATTTCGCAGATTCACCGCCTTGCCGATGTAAATCACGCGACCGCGATCGTCTTTCATCAGGTAAACGCCGGGGGATGTGGGAAAGGTTTTCACCTTTTCCTTCGGATCAATCGGTGATGAGGGTTCGGGCGCTGGGTCTGTCATGCTGGAAGGTTCTCGACCCAAGCAAGGGTTGTCAACTTGTCGGCGAGTGGCCAGTCGACCACAATGGCGGAACTATGGCAGCAGCGGGGAGTGGGTCTTTTGGAATTGCGTGGCCGATAACGCATTTCCGAGGGACGCGATTTTGCCGGAAACGCTGGCAGCACGCCAGCAGCACCCTTATTTTTACGAATATTTTACGAAAGTATCAGCCTCCATGATCGAATCGATCGAAATCGACGGGGTTCGTCTCCACCTGAGTCAGCCCGATACGTCGCAAGGAGAATGGATCGGTCAACGTGAAATCCTGCAACAATTGCTCGCCTGCTGGCTCGTGGTCGATGCCAAGGATTTGCCCTTGTCACCCCGCCTGGTCGGTTCACCGGGGATCGGCAAGACCACCCTGGCAATTTCCGCCGGACGAAATCGCAAACAGGATTTGTACATCTACCAGTGTACGGCCGACACACGCCCGGAAGATTTGCTCGTAACCCCCGTGCTGGCGGAAAGCGGTCACATCAAATACCACGCCTCGTCGCTGGTCACTGCGATGATCCGGGGCGGGATCGTCATTCTGGACGAAGGTAACCGGATGAACGAAAAGTCGTGGGCCAGTCTGGCTCCACTGCTTGATCATCGCCGGTATGTCGAATCGATTGTCGCGGGGATCACCATTCACGCTCATCCCGACTTCCGCTGTGCGGTCACGATGAACGATGACGAATCGACCTTCGAAATTCCGGACTATATCTTGAGTCGTCTGCAGCCAACGTTGACACTCGGGCATCCAAACCGCGATGACGAACTATCGATTCTCAAGTTCCATCTTCCGTTTGCGGAGACGGAAATGCTGAACCTGACGGTGAGTTTTCTCCAGCAAGCGCATGAACTGAATCTCGATTTTTCCACCCGCGACGGGATCAACGTCCTGCGGTACGCGATGAAGCGACTTGCTCAGGACAAAGATCATCCGATTAGTAAAGACAAGCTCTGGCAGGAAGCCTTGATGAACTGTTTGGGTGACGGCGCCAGCGACCTCGATTCGATGGCTAAACGCCGCAAAAGTTCACTGGGCGGAAACACCATGCCGATGGGGCTGGGCGACTTTTTCTTTGACCCCAGCGACCCGATGCACCCCGACTTCATGGATGTGGATGACGACGATTTCGATGATGATGACGACGACGATGAAGACGAAGACGAATGATGGACGGTTGCTGCGTGGCGGTTACTGCTGAACCAGTGCCGCTGCGTAGGTGACCAGGTCTTGTCGGTCGTGGGCACTTCGCATCAGCACATCGTAGCGTCCTGCTTTTTGGCAGAGCTCGGCAAATGCCGCCGCAAAATCCTGATCGGCTTTGACGAGATACTGTTCGGCGATGGGGAGTGCCCGGTCGAGTTGTTCGGTGCGGGCGAGCAGATCGACCATGACATAGGCGATCATCGCCTGGCTCGATTGATCAGGCTCATTTTCCAGCAGATGCTGGAAATAACCGAGTGCATCGTCGCGGTTTTCATTCAGCAGGTACTTAAAGAACTGGATGTGTGCGGCGTAAAAATCGGTGAACGGGGGTTCGCCGGGGTATTGGAATTGGGAGGAAAGCTGAGCTCCGTATTCGGCAAGGTCGCGAGCCAATCCCAGTTCCGGTTGACCGGGGGTTAATGAACGAGCAAAGCGGACGGTCGAGTGCAGATGCGAGACATCGATGTGATAGTTATTTTCGGCAAATAACCAATCACGTCCGGCGGTCAGTTCCCGTAAAGTGCGGGCTGGTTCGGCAAAGGGGATCCGCTGTTTGACTTCACGCTGCACCGATTGCAATAAATCCCCATGCAGCCGATTGACGAGCAGTGCGGCACACTCGGCCCGTTGCTCGGGGCTGAGGTTCATGAAGGCCTGATCCAGTGCGGTGATGGTACTGCAGGTGCCATGCGTGGTCAGCATGATCTGCATCCCTTTCAAGGGATGAATCAGTTTATAGAACGCCAGATCAATCAGTTCTTCAGATTCTTCACTGGAGGACTGAGGGATCGGGAGTGCCTCGATCGCATCGCGAATCGGCTGGGTTTCGCGCAGGGCGTGAAAATAGACAAATGACTGACTCAGCTTTTTATCGGCGAGCAGCAATTCGCCCACTTCCCGTGCTGCGGCGACGTAGGCCGATTCGAATTCATCACGTTTGTCGACTGCGATGTCATCGAACGAGGTGGGTCGATGCAGCGGTGCCCCGAGTGCGTGTTTTTTCTTCAGGCAGAGGGCATCAAACAGCTTATGATATTCGCGACCCTCGCGAAGCGTCTTCGCCAACTGGTCGAACACCGCTGTGGAGCCCCCCGAACGATGTTGATCCTGAAGTTGAGTAAACGGCGTTTCGGACATGATGGCAATTCCCGGTTTTCGCATGAGCAACGAAAGTTTTTCCCTCGCAACAGCGTAACAGCGTCCGGGTCCGTTGACCAACGATCTGCCACCATGGATCTGTCCGAATCTGCCCGATCGCATCGGGTAGCAATTGTGAGGGGGCGAAAATGCGGGTGATGCCGGTTGTTCGGGAGAGCCAACTGGTTGTGCCAGGTTGTTCCAGAGGGTTGCTCGAGAGAGACAATCGTGCAGACGCTGTCTGTGGCGGCGAGTCTGTGGCGGCGAGTCGTTGGCGGCGACTCAAACATTTGGATCTGGATCGGAACTCACGGAAAGGAATACATGCTGGTCGGCATTGATGAAAAACAGGATGGAACTTTCAGGACTAACGGGATGATGTCAACCTGCGAGGGTACAGGGGATTTTGCATTTGAGTTCATTGACGCTGGCAATCCCCTGTGACAAAGTCATGCACTGCAACCAACGTTGACTTAAAGCGGATTATCATTCCATGGTGGCCGACGATTTATTGACGATGTCCAACATCTCGAAGAGGTTCGGAGCAACCCAGGCGCTGCACGAGGTCTCGCTGAACGTGCGGGGCGGGGAGGTTCTCGCCCTGATCGGCGAGAATGGTGCCGGGAAAAGTACCCTGATGAAAATCCTGAGTGGGGCTCATTCGCCTGATTCAGGCCAGATGCAATTGGCGGGCCAGCCCTACGGACCGCAGGGACCGCACGATGCGCGACTGGCGGGTGTCGGGATGATTTATCAAGAGCTGAATCTGGCACCCGATCTGTCGGTCGAAGACAATATCATGCTTGGCCAGGAACCCCACTGGTTTGGGTTCCGGGACCGACGAAAGCAACGTGAACAGGTTCGACGGGCGCTCGAACTGTTGGGCCATCCCCAGCTGCGACCCGAGACCCCGGTGCGCGAGTTGTCGATTGCCCTGCGCCAGTTGGTCGAGATTGCCAGGGCACTTGCGTCCGATTCTCGCGTGCTGGTTTTTGACGAACCGACCAGTAGTTTGACGCTGCAGGACGTTCAGCACCTGTTCGAGGTGATTCGCAAACTTCGCGACTCGGGTTACGGAATCATCTATATTAGTCATTTCCTGGAAGAGATCCGGCAAGTCTGTGATAATTACGCGGTACTCCGCGACGGCCAATCCGTGGGAACTGGGAAGCTGGCAGGGACGACGGATGCGGAGATTGTTTCGCTGATGGTGGGGCGTGGAGTGGCAGAACTTTTCCCGACGGTGCCGCATTCCCCCGGAGAGACTCTTGTGTCGATCCGTAATCTCAGCGGGAAATTCGCGCCGCAACAGGTTTCGCTCGAATTAAAACGAGGGGAAATTTTTGGTCTGGCGGGGCTGATTGGTGCCGGTCGAACCGAGTTATTGCGTGTGCTGTTTGCCTTGGATCCGGTCCGCAGCGGCGAGGTGAAAGTAGCCACCATCGCCATCGATCACCAGACACCCGCGCGGATTCGTGCGGGTCTGGGACTGGTTTCCGAAGACCGGAAAACCGAGGGACTAGCGCAATCACGATCGATCGCCGATAATTTGACGTATAGTCGTTTGGAGCCTTATACCCGAGCCGGATTTCTGCAACTCGGTCGACGCCGGACCGAGGTGATTCAGTGGATGAAGCGGTTGGAAGTTAAGGCCCACTCGCCGGAACAGACGATTGGCGAACTTTCGGGAGGGAACCAGCAGAAGGTGGCCATCGCCCGGGTTTTGCATCAACAGGCCGATATTTTACTGCTCGACGAACCGACTCGGGGGATTGATGTCGGGACCAAATCCGAGATTTATCGCCTGATGGGTGAACTGGCTGCCGAAGGTAAAGTGGTTTTGTTTGTCAGTTCGTACCTTACGGAGCTCTTGGCCGTCTGCGACCGAATTGGTGTGATGTCGGGGGGTGTGCTTCGCGAAACGCGGCCCGCCCGCGAATGGACCGAAGAATCCATTATGAGTCTCGCGGTGGCGCGCTGACAGAATTTCCAGGATTTCATACCATTTGTTGCAAAACTGGTTTAAACTATGGGACGCGTGGTTTCAGAGAAGAATTAAGGGAATCAGATGCTTTCAATCCTCGGACAGCAACCGGTCTCGAATTGTGACGGACAGTCTCGGCGACATTTTTTGAAAATCGGTGGTCTGGCGATGGGGGGACTGGGTCTACCGCAGATCCTGCGTGCGGAAGCGGACTCGACCACCTCGCCGGGCAAAAGTCTGTCGCACAAAGCGGTCATCATGATCTATCTGTCCGGGGGGCCCTCGCACCAGGATATGTACGATCTGAAGCGTGAAGCTCCGATCGAGATTCGAGGTTCATTCCAACCGATTCAGACCAACGTGCCGGGGATCGAAATTTGCGAACACATGCCGCGACTGGCGAAGATGATGGACAAATTTGCCATCATCCGCTCGCTGTACGGTGGCCCGGATCAACATGCCTCGGACATGTGTATGAGTGGTTATCCGATCGGGCCGGGGGGACGACAGAGCAATCATCCGTCGCTCGGGTCGGCCGTCGCGAAACTGCAGGGACCGGCGGATCCGGCCATCCCCCCTTTCATTGGCCTCACCACAAAAACCGGCCATGCCCCCTATTCGAATCCGGGCCTCCCAGGGTTTCTGGGGTTGTCGTATGCCCCGTTCCAGCCCGATAACGAAGGGATGGCCAACATGCGGCTGAACGGGATTACCCTGGATCAGCTGCGACATCGACAGTCACTCTTGAATAGCTTTGATCATTTCCGCCAGCGTGTCGATGCAAATCCCACCATGCTGGGGGTCGATGCCTTTACCCGCAAGGCTTTTGATGTGCTCACCAGCAGCAAGCTGGTCGAGGCACTCGATCTGGACCGGGAAGACCCGTTGCTCCGCGACCGCTATGGTCGCGGAAGTTCCTCACCCGCGTTTGGTGAAGATGCCGGCCCGCATTGGATGGATCAGTTTTTGATGGCGCGGCGGTTGGTCGAGGTCGGAGTCCGTTGTGTCACGCTGTCGTTCGGCAGCTGGGACCGCCATGGGGGCAACTTCGAACGACTTCCTGAACAATTGACGAAGTTAGATATGGGGATCACCGCACTGGTCGAAGACCTGCATGCTCGCGGACTGGACCAGGATGTCAGCGTGATTGCGTGGGGTGAATTTGGCCGGACACCACGCATTAATCCCGGTGGTGGCCGCGATCACTGGCCGCAAGCATCGTGTGCCCTGCTGGCGGGGGGTGGCATGCGCATGGGACAAGTGATCGGCTCAACCAACCGCTTGGGGGAAGTGCCGCTCGATCGACCGATTCACTATCAGGACGTCTTTGCGACGCTTTACAAACAGCTGGGAATCGATGTCGCCACCGCCACGATTCCCGATCACAGTGGCCGCCCCCAATACCTGCTTGACCGACGGGAAGCGATCCGCGAACTCGCCTGAGCGATCGCGGTTGTCCAGACTGAGAAAGCCACCACGATGCTGAGCCGTATTCGGGAACCTGAGGTCATGGATACGGCCGAAGAGGCGGTCGATTACAACCAGATGGATCACAGTAACGTGAACCGTCGGTTCGTTGATGATTTTCTGCGTGCGTTGGAATTGCGGGATCCAACAGAACCTCGATGTGTGAACGTGTTTGATGCCGGGACGGGAACGGCTCTGATTCCGATCGAACTGATCCAGCGCGACCAAACGTTTTTTGTGACCGCCAGTGATCTGGCTCAGGCGATGCTGGTGGTGGCCCGGGAAAATATTCTCACGGCGGGGCTCGAGGCTTCGATCCAATTAATCCTCAGCGACTGCAAGCGACTTCCCGATGGCGACGGAGCCTATGATGTGGTGATGTCCAACAGCATCGTACACCACATCCCCGAGCCACACAGCGTGCTGGCAGAACTTTGGCGGATTCTGAAGCCTGGCGGGATCTTGTTTGTTCGTGACCTGATGCGTCCTGACGACATCAAGACCTTGGAAAACCTGGTTCAAACTTACGCAGGAGATGCGAACAGTCACCAGCAGAAAATGTTTCGTGAGTCGCTGCATGCCGCATTAACCGTTGACGAAGTGCGAGAGCTGGTCGGGGAATTGGGGATTTCTGGTGCGGCAGTTCAGCCAACCAGTGATCGACACTGGACGATCTGCGTCAAAAAGAGGAACATGGAATTTGCATAAGCGATTCCGTCGGGATCGAGGCGTGCACCGATTCCGCTCTTCTTGACGATCTCTCCGGAGTAAACCATGCTGCATCGATGGGCTGTGGCCCCAATCGTTCTTCCAGTCGTTCTCTGCCTGATTTCTTTCCAGTTGGCAGCTGCTGAGACAGCTCCCCCCGAAAGTCCGGGTATGAAGTCGCTCTTCAATGGCCAGAATCTCGAGGGCTGGGATGGTGACCCGCGACTCTGGAGCGTGAAAGCGGGAGTGATTCACGGGGAAACCACGCTGGAACATGTTGCCAATGGAAATACGTTCCTGATCTGGAAAGCGGGTCAGACCAAGGATTTTGAATTAAGACTGTCGTTTCGTTGTAACGCGACGAATAACTCGGGAATCCAATACCGCTCGAAGCACATTACCGAGGGGAAAGTGAGTAATGCGTGGGTGGTGCGTGGTTATCAGCACGAAATTCGTAACGAAACCCTGCTGCCGAACGTTTCGGGCTTCATTTATGACGAAGGGGGAAAACGGGGACGAATCTGCCTGGTCGGTGAGTCGGCCAAATGGGACGAAACCGGGAAGAAGGTAACGCATGCGGATCTGGTCGATCAGGCCGCGTTCGGGCAGTTGTTTAAACTCGATGACTGGAACGACGTGGTCATCACTGCCAAGGGAAACCACATTCAGCATTTTCTGAACAACCGGCTGATCCTCGATTTTCACGACCACGACCCACAAAACGCGTTAAGTGAAGGGATCCTGGCGCTGCAGTTGCATGCGGGGAAACCGATGTGGGCCGAATTCAAGCAAATCCGCATTCGTGAACTGCCGTGAATCCTTGGGTCTGGGCTGAAGCACGAGGAAAATCCGTCGTGTAAGAGGCCAAATTCGAGCCAAATCTGCGGAATAAGAGGAAGATCCCTTGCTCGTGGGTCGGGGCTGGCGTTTTGATCCGCGATCTTGACGGCGAATCAATGAACGCTCGCCCGAATCGCCAGCGAGGGATCTTTGTTTCGTTGTCAGTCCTCGCATGACGCCCCTGCAAAACAACGTCGAAACCATTGCAAAACGACCGCCGCCAAAATGGCAGCGGTCGTTTTTGTGTCGGGTGGAGGCCTTGCTGCAAAAATGGCAGGCCCGATTCCGATCCAATCCGCCTGGTATCGCCATGCCGGGAAAAAAACCCTATTTTCCCGCATTTCGCGCAGAAAAATCAAACAGAACCTCTCTTGGCGCAATCTTTGCGAATAGGTTGAGGAACGTGAATTTTTCCTGTCAACAACCTCCTGAATTTCGTTTGGAGACGATCACTATGGCGATTCAAGAAAAAATTATCGGTATCGATCTCGGTACCACAAACTCAGTCGTATCGGTGATGGAAGGGGGCGAGGTCAAGGTTATCGCCAATCAGGATGGAAATCGGATTACACCGAGTGTCGTCGCTTATACGGAAAAGGGTGATCGGCTAGTCGGTGATCCAGCGAAACGGCAGGCGGTTACCAACCCCAAGAACACGATCTACTCGATCAAGCGATTCATGGGACGCCGCCACACGGAAGTCGAATCTGAAGAGAAGATGGTCCCCTACAAGGTGATTGGTGGGGCTGCGGAATACGTGAAGGTCGAAGTCCATGGCAAGACTTATACGCCACCGGAAGTTTCGGCACAGATTCTGCGTAAGTTGAAGGAAGCGGCCGAAGCGTATCTGGGTCACACGGTCACCCGTGCGGTGATCACGGTTCCGGCTTACTTCAATGACGCTCAGCGTCAGGCGACGAAGGATGCGGGCGAGATTGCGGGCCTGAAGGTCGAACGAATCATCAACGAGCCGACGGCTGCGGCTTTGGCCTACGGTTTGCAGAACAAGAAGAACGAAAAGATTGCGGTGTTCGACCTCGGCGGTGGAACATTCGACGTCTCGGTTTTGGAAGTTGATAATGAACTGGTGGAAGTTCTCAGTACCAACGGTGACACTCACCTCGGTGGTGATGACTTCGACGAAGTTTTGATCAAACACATTGCTGACAAGTTTCAGTCTGAGCACGGGATTGACCTGCGCAAGGACGCGATGGCCTTGCAGCGTTTGCGTGAAGCCTCGGAAAAAGCCAAGAAGGAACTCTCGGGTCAGCAGTCCACCGATGTCAATCTGCCGTTCATTACTGCGGATGCCAGCGGTGCCAAGCACCTGCAACTGACTGTGACCCGGGCCGAATTCGAACGAATGGTGGATCACCTGATCGAACGTTGCCGCAAGCCAGTGGAAAATGCACTTCGTGACGCCAAATTGTCGCCGAGCCAGATCGACGAAGTCGTGCTGGTCGGTGGCTCAACCCGCGTTCCGAAAGTGCAAGAATTCGTTAAGAAGATGTTCGGTGGGAAAGAGCCACATCGGGGTGTGAATCCCGACGAAGTCGTCTCGATTGGTGCCGCCATTCAAGGGGGGATCATCTCGGGCGATGTCAAGGATATGGTACTGCTCGACGTGACTCCGCTGTCGCTGGGTCTCGAAACCGAAGGGGGTGTACTGACGGTGTTGATCGAACGGAATACCACGATTCCCAAGACCGCCACGCAGACCTTCTCGACCGCCGCCGACGGCCAGTCCGCCGTGACGATCAGTGTGTATCAGGGTGAGCGTCCGATGGCTCGCGACAACCGCATGCTGAACCAGTTTAATCTGGAAGGGATCATGCCAGCACCACGAGGGACGCCGAAAATCGAAGTCACCTTCGACATCGACGTCAACGGGATTCTGAACGTCAAAGCCAAGGATCAGGCTACCGGCAAAGAGCACTCGGTGAAGATCGAGAACTCAAGCGGACTCGATTCGGCTGAAATCGAAAAGATGAAGAAGGATGCCGAGTCGCATGCGGCGGAAGATAAGCACCGCCGTGAGTTGGCTGAAGCGAAGAACAAAGCTTCGACGTCGGTCTACGAAACGGAAAAAATTCTCAAGGAACATGGTGCCAAACTGGATGCCGCATCCAAGGCCGCTGTCGAAGCGAGTATCGAAAAGGTCAAAGCTGCGGAAAAAGGAGAAGATATCTCTGCCATCACTTCGGCGGTCGAAGGACTGCAACAAGCCAGCTACGCACTCAGCCAGCACATGCAAGGTGCTGCTGCCGGTGCTGACGCCGGTGCGCCACCAGAAGCAGCGGCAGGTGCTGCCAAGGGTGACGACGACGTGATTGACGCAGAATTTGAAAAGAAGAACTGATTTCCGTTCTGTCTGATCTCGGGGGAGGACGCACCGCGCGTCCTCCCCGTTGATTCTCGGTAGCTTATGATTGAAAATTTGTGTTTTGGTTTATTGATCCCAAATTCATGAAACCCTGATTGCGTGCATGCTGTTCGATCGCAATCAAGTCCTCTCGCCGTGCGAACAGACGGCCCAGGCATGGAAGCCCGAGCGGGATTTGAACAATCCCGATAAGCTCAGCAAGCCTCGCGAAAGTTCTCTCAGCACCGTTCCGAACCGGCTGTCCTTGACGGACTGTCTCTCACAGACAGTTCATCACAGATCGTTCCGAATACTTGTCTTCCCTCGAACCCTATTCTTAGAGGTGAAACGATGGCCTTTCGTCCCGATAAACTCACGGTCAAAGCTCAAGAAGCCATCCAGGCTGCGCAGCAAATTGCCGAGTCACAAGGGCATGCCCAACTGGTGCCGCTGCACTTACTCAAGGCGCTGCTGGATGAACAGGGAGGAATCGTTCGGCCGCTGATGGAAAAAGTCGGTATTCGCGTCCCACAGCTTCTGGGAATCGTCGATGCCGATCTCAACAAACTTCCCCGCAGTTCGGGCGGCATTAGTCAGGTGGGTGCCAGCACCGCTATCCGGCAAGTTCTCGACAAAGCGACCGAGTTGGCCGACGGAATGAAGGACTCGTTCGTTTCGACAGAACATCTGTTGATTGCCCTGACGCAAGTCGATGATCAAGCTCAGCGGGTTCTCAAGCTGAATGGGGTGGTTGAAGCGGATGTCATGAATGCGCTGAAGTCGGTCCGTGGATCGCAAACGGTGACGGATCAGCATCCCGAAGACAAATATCAGGCACTGGAAAAGTACGGCAAGGATCTGGTTGCGCTCGCACGGCTCGGCAAAATCGATCCCGTGATCGGACGTGATCAGGAAATCCGCCGGGTCATTCAGGTTCTTTCGCGCCGCCGCAAAAACAATCCCGTTCTGATCGGTGACGCCGGGGTCGGCAAGACCGCGATCGTCGAAGGGTTGGCCCATCGGATCGTGCTGGGGGATGTCCCCCAGAACCTGAAGGATAAGACCGTCATTGCCCTCGATATGGGTGCACTGATCGCCGGTGCCAAGTATCGCGGAGAATTTGAAGATCGACTCAAAGCGGTTCTCAAGGAAGTTTCCGAAGCGGAAGGTCGCGTCATTCTGTTCATCGACGAACTGCACACGGTCGTCGGGGCGGGTGCTTCGGAAGGGGCAATGGATGCCGCCAATCTGCTGAAACCGGCATTGGCCCGTGGTGAACTCCACTGCGTGGGTGCCACCACGCTTGACGAATACCGCAAATCGATTGAAAAAGATCCGGCACTCGAACGCCGTTTTCAACCGGTCCTCGTGAATGAGCCGACGGTCGAAGATACGATTTCGATCCTGCGTGGCTTAAAGTCGCGATATGAATCTCATCATGGGGTGCGTATTACGGACGATGCCTTGATCGGTGCCGCGACCCTTTCCGATCGCTATATCAACGACCGTTTTCTCCCTGACAAAGCGATTGACCTGGTCGATGAAGCGGCCAGCAAGCTGCGGATGGAAATGGATTCGATGCCGATCGAGATTGACGAAGCGACTCGACAGCTGACCCGGCTGCAAATCGAAGCGGCTGCCATGACTCAGGAATCGAGTGCCGATAGCAAAGCACGCCTGCAAGAGCTCCGTCGACAGATTGCCGATCGGGAAGAGAGCGTGAACGCGCTGAAAGCCCGCTGGCAAACCGAGAAAGAGGCGTTAACGTCAATCCGTCCGCTCAAGGAAGAGATCGAACAACTCAGTACCGCCTACGAACAAGCCTTTTCGCAAGCACAGCGAACGAATTCGAATGACGATTTCGTCAAAGCCTTTGATGTCGAGAAAAGGCTGAGCGAAGCAAGAACAAGGCTGGTGCAGGCGGAAGAGCATGCCTCGCAAGTGAGTGACCCGGAACAGCGGTTACTGCGGGAAGAGGTCACCCAGGAAGACATTGCCAAGGTGGTCGGAATTTGGACCGGTATCCCGGTCTCGCGATTGTTACAGACGGAAAAAACCAAACTGCTCGAAATGGAAGATCACATCCATCAGCGGATGATCAACCAGCAAGAGGCGGTCACCGCCGTGGCGAACGCCGTCCGTCGTTCGCGTTCAGGACTGCAAGATCCAAATCGTCCGATCGGTTCGTTTATCTTCCTCGGACCCACCGGGGTCGGTAAGACCGAGCTCTGCAAAGCACTGGCCGCGTTTCTGTTTGATGACGAGCGGGCGATGGTTCGGATCGACATGAGTGAATTCATGGAGAAGCATTCGGTCGCACGTCTGATCGGTGCCCCGCCGGGATATGTCGGCTATGAAGAGGGGGGCAAATTGACCGAGGCCGTTCGGCGTCGGCCCTACTCGGTCCTGCTACTGGATGAAATCGAAAAGGCGCATCGCGACGTTTTCAACGTGTTGCTGCAGGTTCTCGATGATGGTCGACTGACGGACAGCCACGGCCGGACTGTTGACTTCACGAACACGATCGTGGTCATGACTTCCAACATCGGCAGTCAGACGATCATGGATATGGCGGGGAAGGAAGACGACAAGGAAATTGAACGTCGCGTGCTGCACGCGTTGAGGAAAGAGTTTCTTCCCGAATTTTTAAACCGGGTCGATGAAGTGATTGTGTTCCATCCTTTGACGAAAAATGAAATCCGTCAGATCGTGGACCTGCAACTTGCTCATCTGGAAAAACGACTGGAAGAGAATGACTTTACCCTGAAGGTGACCGACGCTGCACGGCGTCAGTTGGCCGACGAAGGCTATGATCCGGTGTACGGGGCGCGACCGCTCAAGCGCGTCATCCAGCATCGGCTGCAGAATGAACTGGCGAATGCGATTCTGGGAGGCCAATTTGCCGAGGGGGCCCAAATCACGGTCGACGTGCAAAATGGCGACTTTACTTTTGGCAGCAATCAGGAATCACCGTTACTGAATGGATCCTGACTTGAAAACGAGGAATGACTCGACGGATTTTGTGATACCCGCAGGCGGGTGAACCGCAGCCAACCGAATCCGTTGGGCTTGAACGCTTAAAAAAGCCCAACGGACTTCGCTAAAAACAGCAGTGTCCCTGCTGCAACCGAGCTGCCGAGCGTGACTCCCACCCCTTTTTTCCAGACGAACGTCAGCAGGAAGGCGAGCAGGGCGATCGAGGATTCCATCAGGTTCAGAGTGGCGAATTGGGGGACGGGGAATCGCAGGCCGGAGAAGTTTTGATTGGTGACTTCACCAAATAGCGTATGGAGTGAAAACCAGAGGGCAAGATTCAGGACGACGCCGACGACGGCAGCCGTGATGGCGGAGAGCGCCGCGCGGACTTGTTTGTGGCCTCTCAGGCGTTCCACATAGGGTGCACCGAGCAAAATCCAATAAAAACAGGGGACGAACGTGACCCAGGTTGTCACCAACGACCCAAGAATGCCTGCCAGCAGCGGACTGAACGGTCCGGGGTTGCGATAAGCCCCCATGAACCCCACAAACTGCACCACCATAATCAGCGGGCCCGGGGTTGTTTCTGCCATTCCCAATCCGTCCAGCATCTCTCCGGGTTTCATCCAGCCATACTTTTCCACCGCTTCCTGTGCGATATAGGCCAGTACCGAATAGGCCCCACCAAACGTGACCACGGCGGCCTTGCTGAAAAAAAAACCTTCTTGAAAATAAACGGACGACGGACCCAGCCAGTACCGGATCAGGGCCAATGGCCCAAACCACAGCGTCAAACAGACCAGACTGACCACGAGACCACGGACAAGCGAGGGAGCTGCCATCGTAACCGTCGGCGAAGGGATGTCGGTATGATGCTCGGATCCCGTCGTTTGACCATGTCCTTGCATGATATTGAACCGGTTCGGGTCGATGATCCCTCCGAAATATCCAATCAATCCCGCCACGAAAATCAGCAGGGGAAACGGAATCCCCAACAGAAAAATCGCCAGGAATGAGGCGACCGCCAGTGCGACCATGGTGCTGTTCTTCAGCACACGCTTGCCAATCCGAATCACCGCTTCGGCGACGATCGCCAGGACTGCGGGTTTGAGACCGAAGAACAGGGCCTGAATGAGAATCGACTGTGTACTGTAGGTGTAGAGGATACTCAATGCGAGAATCGAGACAGCGCCCGGCAGGATGAACAATCCCCCGGCCATCAGGGCACCTTTGGTCCCATGCATGATCCAACCAATATAGGTTGCTAACTGTTGGGCTTCGGGGCCGGGAATCAGCATGCAGAAATTCAGCGCATGGAGAAAGCGTTCTTCGCTGATCCACTTCTTTTCGTCGACCAGGATGCGGTGCATCACCGCAATCTGTCCCGCAGGTCCGCCAAAGCTGAGTGCCGCAACGCGGCACCAGACTGGGAACGCCTCGTTCAGCGAGACAACCTGAGTGGAATTGGCGGTTTGGAGTTGGTTTTTGAGTTCGATCACATTTTTTGACCACGGGGACTTTGGCAAGGGATGCCCTGATCGATCTCTCCCGCGTTTCTCGTGTTCACCGCAGAACTTTCAGGAAAAACCGGAAGCGGGTCAGAGAGCCTGCATGATATTGACCGGAGAGAGAATCGAAGACCCGCCAGCAATTGTCAATTGACACCGGAGATGATCGCTGTTTTCTGTCAATCCTTCCTGATAATCTTGCGACGGATTCAGATGGGGTGATTCCTCTCGCGTGAGCAGATAACGGCGGTGCCATGAATCGATTTGATCGTCGCAGTTTTGTTGGATTGTCGATGTGCGGCATCGCGGGCGTTTCGGGCGAAATCCGCTCGGCCATCGCCCAGCAGGCTCGTAAAGCTCAGGCCCAAAGCGTACTCGTGATTTTTGAACAGGGGGGGATTTCCCATACCGATACCTGGGACCCCAAGCCCGAGGCCAACCCTGTTCATCGCAGTCCCTTTAAAACTATTTCCACCAATGTGCCAGGAATGCAGTTCACGGAACTGCTCGGTCGGACCGCACTGGTGGCTGATAAGCTGACCGTCGTGCGGTGTATGCGGCAGCCGAAGCCCAACGTTGGAAACTCGCACCCAATGGGCTCGCAGTATGTCTTCTCGGCGGCAGATCCCAGCAGTCCGGTCGAAATGCCCGATATCGGCAGCGTCGCCTCGCTGAAGCTTGGCACCAAGTCGCGACATTTGCCCGCTTATATTTGTGAGGGGAGTGGCGAACAGTCGGCCATGTCGCGGCTGGGCTTTCTCCCGGCCAGCCACAAGGCTTATCGAATTCAGCAAGGTCGGGTCTCGGGACTGAAGCTCGAAGGAATTGGTGCCGATCGATTGCGACAGCGCCGGGAACTGCTGGCCAACATCAATCTTGGCCTCGTTAGTAACCATCGACCGGAAGTGCGGGCGATGGAAAGCTTTGCCGATCAAGCCGAAGATATGCTCACCAACCCTGCGACACTCGCCGCCTTCGATGTCGAGAGCGAACCGGAACAGATCAAACAGCTGTATCACCCGAACGAAAAAGATCGGACGCATCGCGGTAATCTGTATCTGCTCGGGCGGAAGTTGATCGAGTCTGGGGTGCGGTTTGTCACCATCAATACCCAATGGCCCGGCAACGAACAGCTCTGGCCGGGTGGTGGCAATATGAACTGGGATCACCATGACGCAATCTATTCCCAGAACCATACCAATATCCCGGGTGGTGGGGCGGGGGCGGGGCGCTACGGGATTGGGACGTGGCCCATGATGCCGAGTACCGACTGGGCCTTTTCGGGGCTGATTACCGATATGCATCAACGAGGGCTACTCAGCGAATGCCTCGTCTGTTTTGTCACCGAATTTGGACGGACCCCAAAAATCAATGACCGACAGGGACGCGATCACTGGGTCCATGCATTCTCGTATGCCTTCGCAGGGGCGGGTGTTGCTGGGGGACAAGTCGTGGGTGAGACCGATGCGGATGGGGGGTATATCACCAGTTCGAACGCGTACACCGTCGAAGATTATGGTGCGACCCTGTTCGCAAAACTGGGGATCAACACTGCCGAACCGATTTATACCTCGGAAGATCGACCAATCTTTCTCGCCAAGGGTGGCCGGGCCATTCCGGAATTATTCCATTAATTCCCCCCGTTGCAGACCCGCCGCAGAGGCTGTGTTTCACACCGTGATTCACACCGCGTTTTACAGAGTGATATCGTGAATCGGAACGCAAGCATGCTCGACAAGCCTCGACTGACGAAATTTCTCGCTCTGGTGATGACGGTACTGATTGGTGTGGCCACTCCTGGTCTGGTCACTCGTCCCGGTTGTGCAGCGGATTTGACGGGCCTGCAGCGGATCGAAGTCTCGCCGACCGAGATCACTCTGTCGGGACCTCGATCGGCACAGCAACTGGTCGTGACCGGATATTTCGCGGGGGACCAGCTACGCGATCTGACTCATGAAGCGACATACCGTGATACGACTTCCCGTCCGATTACTCGGATTGATTCGGGTTATGTCACAGGAGCAGGTGACGGCCAGACCATCATCGAAGTCATCTGTGGTCTCTTCAAATTGAATGTCCCTGTGACGAGCGAGCGATTTCAACAGCCCGATCCCGTCTCGTTCCGACGTGAGACCCTGGCGGTTTTGACAAAACAGGGCTGCAACAGTGGATCCTGTCATGGAAAACCAAATGGGCGCGGGACACTGGAACTGTCGCTCAATGCCTTTGACCCCCAGTTTGACGAGCGGAATCTGATCCGTGGACCGCTGCTTCGCTTTACCTACCCGCTCGACCCCGATGAAAGTCTGCTGCTGAAAAAGCCGTTGCTCAGACTCCCCCATGGTGGCGGCAAACGACTCCGCCCCCACGACGCCGCTTACGCGATCCTGAGACAATGGATTGCCGAAGGGTGTCTCCCCGAACCCGAGCATGCGCCGCGTCATGTTCGGCTGGAGGTTTTTCCCCAAGCGACCAGGACCTTGGTGCTCCCCGTCAATCACGGGGATCCCGCAGCGAGACAGCAGGTCCGCGTGATCGCCGTTGACTCCGCCGGGATGCGACGAGATGTGACTCGGATCGCCTCGTTCACCGTCTCAAACGACCGGGTCGCCGAGGTCGATGAAAACGGCCTGGTGACGGGCCTTGATCGGGGACAGACCGCTGTGGTTGTCCGTTATCTGGATGAAATCATCTCGATACGGCTGACCTTTGTGAAAGCGATTCCTGGCTTTACCTGGAACAATTCCCCTGAAACGAACTTTGTCGATGGACTGGTCAATCAGAAGCTGAAACAGTTGCGGTATCTCCCTGCGGAAACGTGCGATGATGCCACCTTGATTCGCCGACTATCGCTGGATGTAAGGGGACTCTTGCCGACGATTGAGGAAACGTCCGCGTTTCTGGCCGATGTCTCTGAAACAAGGCGGGCCGTGCTGATTGACCGGTTGCTGGATTCGCCCGAGTATGCTCGTTTCTGGGGTTTAAGGTTGTCGGATCTGTTGCGAATCAACAAAGAGAAGCTGACGACCGAGCGCGCGGCGGCTTACGGTGCCTGGGTCGCGGATTCGATTGCGCGTAACGAACCGTACGACCAGTTCGTTAATCAATTACTGACGGCCCGAGGGGATACCGATGATCACCCGGCCGCCAACTTTTTCCGTACGACGACCGATACAAAAGTCGTCACCGAGACGGTGGCACAGTTGTTCATGGGTTCGCGTGTCCTTTGTGCCCAATGCCATAACCATCCTTATGAAAGCTGGACACAGGACAATTACTATCAGATCGCCGCCGCGTTTCATGAAGTCGACCGAAAGGTGAAAGAAGTCAAAGACGGGGCGAAGCCCGATGTGGCAACTACCAAGCCCGCAAAAAAGAAACAAAAAGCGCGCGAAGCGGAAATGATGATTGAAATTTCCCCCGGACGGACGATGTCCAATCCACGGACGGGAGTCGTGCAAAAGCCTTGGCCAACGAATGTCGAGCGCGGAACTGACGAAGATAAACGACTCGGTTTTTCCCAATGGCTGACGGCCGCCGAGAATCCGTTCTTTGCCCGCGTCGCTGTGAATCGGATGTGGTCGGCGCTGTTTGGCCGCGGCCTGGTCGAACCAATCGACGATTTCCGCTCATCCAATCCTGCGGTGAATCACGAACTGCTGGATGCACTGGCACAAGAGTTCGCCTCGTCCGGCTTTGATCGTAAACACCTCTTGCGGCAGATCTTGAATAGTCAGACCTACCAGCGCAGTTCGGAAACCAACCGCTGGAATGAAACGGACGAGCTTTTGAATTCGCACGCCCGGACCCGCATGTTGACGGCAGAGCAGATGCAGGATGCCGTGCGGCGTCTGTGTGAAGGACCCGAGCGATTACAGCAATTGCAGGGGGAACTCGACGCCCTGACCCAGAAATGGGAGACTGCAGTCACCAGTGATCCGGACGAGGAATCGGCAGCGGTCATCGAGGCCAGGCGTCAGCGCGACGACGCCCGTGGGCGAGTCGACGGTTACTACATGACTCAGCAGCCGTATCCGCTGCTTACCTCATTTCTGACCGCGTTCGGTCAGCCCCCGCGAGAAACCGCCTGTGCGTGTGAAAGACGGGAAGAAGCGAATCTCGACCAAGCGTTGCAGATGATGAACAGTGGTCAGATTCGCGGTCTGGTGGGACATGCGGCGGGGCGGTTTGATGACGCCGTTCCGGGAAATACCGATTTGATCCGCCAGGTTTATCTGGCGGGACTCAGTCGCCCGCCGCAAGAACGGGAACAGGCTCGCCTCGCCGAATTCTTTGCCACTCATCCGGATCGCCGTCAAGCGATCGAAGATTTGATCTGGGCTTTGATCAATACTAACGAGTTTATGTTCCAGCATTGAAATCTCGCTCTTGCGCGAGCGACTCTTTCCCGAGTTGTTGAAGGGAGTTGGTCACCATGATCCGTCCGGTTGTTTTGTGCAGTCTGCTGTTGGCTTCGGCAACCGCTTTGGTTGCCGTTTC
Source organism: Schlesneria paludicola DSM 18645 (assembly GCA_945869955.1). GTDB lineage: Bacteria > Planctomycetota > Planctomycetia > Planctomycetales > Planctomycetaceae > Schlesneria > Schlesneria paludicola_B. The sequence continues at coordinate 10,358 of CAMBQP010000047.1, read as the reverse complement.
GGTCCCCGTTGCTGCGGACGAGACTTCTTTTCGAACTCAGGTCGCACCGATCCTCGTCCGACGCTGTCTGGGCTGTCACGACAACCGCAAGACGGAGGGACGGTATGCTCTCCACAACTTCGAACAACTATTAAAGCCGGGCGAGAGTGGCGAGAGCCCGATTGTTCCCGGTAAACCGAACGAAAGTTATCTGTTCCAGAAGTTGATCGAGTCTGATCGTGGACTGCGGATGCCGCAACAGGATGATCCCTTGAATCCTGCCGAGATCGACTTGTTCCGATCGTGGATTGAGCAGGGAGCGAAGTTTGAAGGCCCTGCGGTTACGGATCGACTGGTCTCGCTGTTACCACCCCGGCAGCACCCGCAACCGCTACCGCATTATCCTCGACCCGTTTCGGTGTTTGCCATTCGTTTCTCGCCGCAGGGAGAAGCGCTGTATACGGGTGGGGCACATGAAGTCCTGGTCTGGGATTCAACCACGGGTGATCTGCAACGTCGGATTGCCGGAATGCCACAGCGGATTCATGCGATTCGATTTAGTCCGGATGGCGAAACGATGGCGGTCGCGGGGGGCGCCCCCGGTGAATATGGCGAGATTCGTCTGGTGAAACTCGCCAACAATACCACGCAGGTGTTACCCGCTTGGGAAGACGTGGTGCTGGATGTTGCGTTCAGTGCCGATTCCCGTCAGTTGGTCGCTGGAGGGGCGGATAATTCGGTACGAGCTTACGACATCGGGGATGCTGAACACCCGCGATTGCTTTGGAGAAATCAGCAACATGTCGACTGGGTGACGGCACTCGATATCACCGACTATCAGTTTGCGGAAGAATATGTTTCGAACGCGAATCTTCCTTCTCCACTGGAATTGAATGACGAGGAAAAAACGAGTGGACAGCATTTGCGGCAGCACTGGGAATTTCCCCTGGGACGATACATCGTCCGCCGTGCCAACTGGGAATTGGATGTGAATGGCGACGTGGTGATTGGGCTGACTCGAGTGACGGTCTCGGGGATCGGTACAACTTACAAGGTAAAACGTGATCCGATTCCTCGCGAGTCCTGGTCGGAACAGATGGCGGTGATTGACGTGCTGCGATCGCTACACCGGGATTGGGATCGCAGCGGACTGGAATCCCCCTTTGTGGTGTCGTCTTCACGTGATCGAACAGTCAAGGTCTTTGCGCTCAAAACAGGATCGCTGCTGACGACCTACAAGGGTCACCGGCGTGAATACGGGCCGATGGCGGGGATGAATCGGGTGTTTGGCGTTCAGGCTGAACCAGGTTCGCGGCGAGTCTGGTCGGGTGGTGAGGGACACCATTTTCATGGTTGGAATCCAATTATGGTCCGTGATGAAGATGGGACGGCAGCGGACATGGAATCGCGATTCGCTAAGGAATACTCGATCGATGTGCTGCGTCACAATTTTCGTGATGCGGTCTTTGCGCTGGTGCGGTCCCAGGAATCGCTGGTGGCAGCATCGGCTGCGGGTGAGGTGAAGCGATTCACCATCTCGGGCCCTGCGGCAAAGTTTGGGATGGAAAATGTTGCCAGCAGCCATGATTATGCGGGGCAAAAAGAGCAGCTGTTCTCGCTGGATGTGCATACGAAATCGTCGCGAGTGGCGGCTGCCGGTTTCAATGGGGAAGTGGTGATCTGGGATTCCGAATCGGACCGACGGATCTTGCGGTTTGTGGCTTCCCCCTGATCAAGCTGGCGATGCCCCTTATCAATCCGGAAATGATAGTCTCGCCGCATCAGCAATCCTGATCAGACTCGGTTTCGCTGCCACTGAACTCAATGAAACCGCCCATCGAAGTCGGCTTCGACGGGCGATACGGAACCAAAAAATGTGTTTACTTCAGCGGGCATGCACCCGCTGTTCCCTGTGACATCGGCCCAGTTACCGAAGCTTCAGTCGCCGAAGCTTTAGTTGCCGACGTTAACGGCTTCATCACGACCCGGCAGTTGCCTGATCGGTTGTGGTGGTTTGGACGCCGCCTCTTTCGCGTTCTTCGGCTTTTCTTCAGCCGGTTTTTCTGATGTTGACAGTTCCGGCTTACGTGCCGAGGTCATATCCGAGCCACATCCCAGCATTCCGAAAGAAACCGCTGCCAACAGCGCTGCCAGCCCACTCGAACGGACTTTCTTCATTTTGAACATCCAAATCCCCCTTGCAAATGGATTTTTCCGGCATCGCCTGCCATTTCAAAAACCCCGATAAGAATCCCAAATTGGTCTCTCAAAGTAAGTGGAGGCAGAGATACAAATCTCTGCCTCCCGTTTGATCAAACTCGCGACTTGGACCAGGACCAAGACGAAATGAGAACAACAACGAAAACTTAGAACTCACCCGTGACACGGCCGTCATCGCGGGAGTGCAGCAGTCCATACAGTTTGTTTTGAGGTGGTGTCGCCGTGACAGCCGAACCTTCCGCATCGCAATCGATGTTGTTAGAGATGAAGCGGACCGAACCATCACAGAACAGGAAATGAACACCACCGACATGAGCACTGTTGAACCCCTGTCGATTACGACGGATCAAACCACCCGTACCGACAACAGTATTGTTGGGGGGAGCACGCCCAGTTCTTCCAGAGCTTCCCATGTGCAGAGGAGGAAAAGCCCATGCACCCCAAGGATAGGCGCCATCACCACAAGCTTGCAGGTCGATGGTGGTATGCCCCGAGGTTTCTCCCACAGCGATGGTGTTCGATGTTCCGTCGGTCACATCACGAAGCGACACGTAAGGGCTCATCGGGAACATTCCGCGAGTCTGAACTCCATTGGCATCGGGATTTCCATCCCCATAAACGCCTAATGAAGTGTAGTTACCCCAGTTGTTATTGCCGTAACTACCGGCGTAACTGATATGGCCCATATTATACAAATTGGCCATTTTGGCGGGGATCACGTCTGAGGGGCAAAGGTAGGAAGGAATGACTTTCCCGGCATTTGCATCGGGAGGCCAGACCGAGTTTGACAGGTTAAAGTCCCATGGCGGCGATACGACTGGAATGGAGATCGCGTTGTAAAGATTCGCTTGGTCAATTTGCGGCAGAATCATGGCCGACCAGGCATAGCCCCAGACCTGAGCCGAGCCACCAACCACGTCCCCGAAAGAAATCAAACTGGGGAAGCTGTTGTTGATGTCATGGTAATTGTGGAGTGCCAGCCCCATCTGCTTGAGACTGTTTCGGCACTGTGTCCTCCGAGCCGCTTCCCGTGCTTGCTGCACTGCGGGGAGTAGCAGAGCAATCAGAACGGCAATGATGGCGATGACCACCAGCAATTCGATCAACGTGAAACCGCGACGCTTCGTTCTCGACATTTCGACCAACCCTCCAGAAAATAAGTAAGTAAACCGTGTCATCAAAGTGATGAACACACGAGATAGCATTAATCAAATTTTATGAAGACAATTTGCAGGCCAGTCCTTTCAGACTGTGTCAGACAAATATCATCGAATCGCCAAATTCCGAAAAAAACGACAGCGAACAACCGAAAAAATCAGGCAGCAAAGCCCCAATCTACCGGTATATTTCGTGAAAAACAAATCGATTCTTCATAGAGTCTTTACAATCCAGGGTGCGGAAGTCAAACTTTTTTTTGGGATGGCCCGATTTTTTGGTGAGAAACGTGAATTCGCCATGGATTAGCTTCGCTGATCCGCAAACAGATTCCTCAGAAATTTAGGGCTCGCCGAGCCCCTGAAGCCGCTCAAGACCCACTGGTCTTCGTCTTTCCGAAACCGATCCTGATTGGGCGGTAGAACCGAGGAATTACTCGACCGGTTTGGCCGCTTTGATCCATGCAATCAGATCGGCGAGTTGCTGGTGATCCAGGTCTTTTTCCAGCCCCTCAGGCATCAGCGATTGGCCGGTCGAAATCAGTTCGTCCAGCGTATCACGTAGCACCACATCCTCTTTCGCCTCGGCCCGCTTCAAGGTCAGGCTGGCTGCGGTTTCGGCCGAGATGACCCCGGTGTGAATGGTCCCTTGTTTCGTCACGGCGGTGTAAGACTGATAATTTGGCTGAGCTTCGCGGTTGGGGTCCAGAATTGCGACCAGCAGATCCTCGGCAGATTTATTGCGTACACTGACAAAATCGGGCCCGACCAGATGCCCCACCTTTCCATCCCGATGGCATTGAATGCACGTTTTGGCATAGAGAATTCGGCCTCGCTGCTCATCTCCAGTCAGCTCTAGCGACGGCTGATAATTGGCGACAACCTGTTTTCGATTGCTGGGCGGGTCTGACAAGACCCGTTTTGCGGCATCCCGGACCGGAATCTGCGGATGATTCAGCAGCAACTGACGCTTGTCCCGCTCAATTTCACCCGGCTTAATGGCATCCGACTCGACTGCGTTAATGAGAGATAACGCACCGAGAGAGGACTGAACCAGGCTGTCAACGACCTCGCGGCGTGTGCCGGGGCCAAACCCTTTCCAAGGCTCGATCAAGGAATTGATCGCCGTCGGGGTCCCCTGTGCGGCGAGCGCTTTCACGGCGGCCTGCTGAATGGCTGGCGAGGTTTGTGGCGTAAACAATTCGGGTAACGTCTGTTCCGCGAGCCGGCTCCCCCCCTGCGACAACAATGTAATCGCCTGTAATCGGTCGACCTCGTTCGCGGCAGGATCTTTGGCCATGGCGCTCGACTGGGCAAAAATCTTGGTCAATGCGTCGAGGGTGGCGCCTGAGATCCTGGCATCGGCCAGCAATTGCGAAATGGTCATCCCCCGGCGACGCAATCCTTCTCCGAGCGCCAGCAGCACCGGATTTCGTGTCGCGGGGGGGATCGAATCACGCACGACGGATTGCAGGACCTGGATGCTGTCGGTCGAGTCTGCTGCCGAGCCGATCAGACGCGCTAGGGGTATCAGCAGCGGGACAACCGGTTCTGTTGGCCCTGAGAGTAATTCGACCGCGATGGTTCCCATTTGTGAGTGAATCGACGAAAGCCACGCCGTGCGCAGATCGGCATCGGTGGCTGCGTCCCGAGCGACCGCCTTGAGTCCCTCGACGGCGAATTCTCGGGGAAGGTTCCCGAGCGTCAAAGCGAGTTGCCAGCGAACTCGCACTGAGGGATCACTCTGCATTCCAATGACCTGTTTTGCCAGGTGAAGCTGCTCCCCGACCGGTTTGTCCCCGATCAATCCGACAGCCAATCGCAGTCCGTGTTCGCGCACATGGGGATCCGGATCGCGTAACGCCGTTTGCACGTCGGCAATTTTTAATACCTTGAGTCCCTGCAGGGTCCAAAGTCCGTGTAGACGGGTCTCGGGCGAAGTACGAGCCCCGCCGACGCCCTCTCCCGAACGAATCAGTTCCGCAAGCCCCGCCGCTGCGGAAGTCGCCTTGCGCTCGACGAGTAACCGCTGCGCGGTATCACGGATCCAGCCATGTGGTGATTTGAGATGTGCCACGAGCTCGTCGGTCTTCGCCAGGGCGAGGTTCGGCGGGGTGATTCGCTGGTAATCAGGAGGGATCAGTCGCCAGATTCGTCCCCGGTCGTAACCACTCTCGAGATCGACCAGGGCTTTAATGTCGTCGGGAATCGATGCCGGATGCTCGATCGTTTCGCGATACATATCCAGAATGTACAGCGTACCATCCGGTGCATTCACAAAATTGGCTGGCCGGAACCAGTTGTCGGTCGAGGTCAAAAATTCGACATCTTGATCGGCTCGCTCTGCCACATAACTGATCCCATCGGGGGTGAGAGTTTTCCGGTGGATGAGATTGCCGCCGACATCCCCGATAAAAACATTCCTCTGAAACTCCGCCGGATAGGCTCCCCCGCGATACACGGTGACTCCGGTTGCGGAGGTAAAAAAGCCAATCGGAACCAGTTCGGTGGGGGGGAGTCGCTTGCGCATTTCGGGATCAGCAGCCCGCCGTGCGGTCCGGACCAAACGCCACGGTTCGGCGGAACTCGTACGAAAGACGACTGCCGCAGCACCCTCTTTGGCAATCGACCGGGTCACATCAGGAATCACGAGCAGGGGATTCCGTTCCAGTTCACTCAGCGGCCAAGTGACATGAGCGATATGGTTGCTGTTTGAGCAGATAAAGCGATCACCCCAGTTGTCGATCGTGTGTCCATACTGCATACCCCCTCCGACCAGAGTCAGTTCATTGGTCTCGGGATCCAGTCGCAGGTCTCGGCGACCCGGGGTGAACTTTTTTTCAGGCTTTCCCGCTCGAGCGGGAACGGTCAGTTCTCCTCCAGCAATTCCGGACGAAAGGTAGATGGCATTGTCACGTCCCCATTCGAGTCCATTGGCGAGTGCCTGTACGTTCGATGAATTGAAACCCGAACAGATGATTTCTTTCTCGTCAGCGATGTCATCGCCATCGGTATCTCGCAGGAAAAGGAGATGCGGGGGTGCGATCACATAGACCCCGCCTCGCGCACAACAGACCGACTGTGGCCAGCGCAGATTATCGGCAAAAACAACCCCGTGATCCATCCGCCCGTCGTGGTCTGAATCGGTCAGCAACCGAATCCGGCCCCAGGTTTCTGGCCGTTGATTCTGATATTTTTGCACCCGCTGTTCAGGAAGGAAGGGGTAATCGTTCATCTCGACCACAAACATCCGGCCTTGATCATCGAATGCAGCGTCGATCGGATCCGTGACGACCGGTTCCGACGCGACCAATTGTAACGAAAACCCCCGCTGCAATTGAAAGGATTTCAGTGCCTCGGCGGGAGATCGAGCCGGGATTCGCGGCATCTGTTCGGCCAGGTTCGGTTCGTCGGCCCAAGCCAACCCTGTGAGGAGGGACAACATCAAGCCCGTGAAAAGAGACCGATTAGGCCGGATTGGAATGAAGTCATTTGGGTTGCATGATCGCAAACGACAGATTTTCCTGACAGCAGATTTTCGGGAAAAAGACTTTGCCACAGATCGACTCCCGTAAAAAACAAGGAAACCGTTTCGAACAGGCTGATCGACGTGATTCCTTACTCACCGCAGACCAGGCCAGAATAGTTCGCCCGATTCTAACAATCAGGGAACGGGGCGCGTATCAGCAGCCCTCTCTTTCACTGCAATCAAGCACTTCACAGGAAACCGTTTTCTTTGTCCCCGGTCACGGTGCGCGATCCAAACTGACAGTCCTTGACGAGAAAGTCCGTTCAGATCGGTTGCTTTTCCGGCTGATTTTCCGGAGAGTCTGCGGTGTTAACCTGATCCGGCAATCGGTCCTCCAACCGAATTCCCCCATTGCATTCTCCGCTCAAAGGAAGTTGTTCGTGAACCTGAAGGATTACATCCGGAACATCCCAGATTTTCCCAAACCGGGAATCATGTTTCGCGACATCACGCCACTCTTGTCCGCCCCCGCTGCGTTTGGTTATGCCATCAAACAATTTGCTGACCGTTTTCGCGAGGCAAAGCCGACGGCGATTCTGGCTGCCGAATCACGGGGCTTCATTTTCGCAGCCCCGCTGGCTCTCGAATTAGGAGCCGCGTTCATTCCCGTCCGCAAGCCGGGGAAGTTGCCGTTCGCCACTCGAAAGTTTCAATACGATCTCGAATATGGCAGCGATACCCTGGAGATGCACGTTGATGCCGTAGAACCAGGAAGCCGCGTCCTGCTGGTTGACGACTTGCTGGCGACCGGAGGGACAATCGAGGCCTGCGTGAAGCTGGCAGAAGAAAGTCAGGCGGAAGTGATCGGCTGTGCATTCCTGATCGAACTGGCATTCCTCAACGGCCGCGACCGCCTGAAAGGCCGCGATATCTTCAGCCTGTTAACCTACGATGGGGAAACGTGATTCACTGGTATTACTAGTCATCTTGGCCAAGCGACCCCCTTGCCGGGGTCGCTGTTCCATTCCGTATCGATTCTATCTTGATCGATTCTGTCTTGGCAGCGCGAGCCTGTGATTTTCCACCCTGATCTAAGGGAGTCTTCATTGTGCCGATCGGTATTCGTCCCATCAACGATTTTGCCTTCAAGAAAACGTTCGGATCACCGGGAAACCACTTGGCATTGATCAGCTTGCTCAATGCCATTCTTGAACTTCCGCAGCCGATTATTCAGGTGACGATTGAAAACCCGTATCAAATCCAAGACTTTCAAGACGACAAACTTTCGATTCTCGACATCAAAGCGACCGATCAGACGGGTGCGATTTATGGCATCGAAATGCAGTTGTCGATTTGCAGCAGCTTGATCCAGCGGATCGTCTTTTACGGGTGCGAAATCTACGCGGGTCAATTACAGTCTGGAGAGGATTATTCGCTATTAATGCCTGTTTTTTCCATCTGCCTCATCGATGGCGTCCTGTGGAGGGACTCGAAGAAAGTCCATCATGCCTTCGGATTAACGGATCTGGAATCGGGACGTAAATTGACAAAGACTTTGGAAATTCACACGATTGAACTAGGCCGGTATAATTCTCAAGGGCAAGACTTGGCCACGGCGAGTCCACTCGATTGCTGGCTATACTGGCTGCTTCATGCTCATGAGTATGATTCCGAAGAGTTAATGCAGCTTTTTCCACAGGAAGCCATTCTTCAGGCGACACAGACCATCACACAGATTGCAAAAATGACCGAGGACAAAACCATGTACGATGCTCGAGAAAAAGCGATCCGCGACCAGCAATGGGCACTGAAGGCATCTCGCAAAGACGGGCGAGAGGAGGGGCTTATCGAGGGCGAGATCAAAGGTGAGATCAAAGGTGAGATCAAAGGGAAAATCCAAGGGAAAATCGAAATGATTCGGATGCTTCAAGAGATTTTGAATCTCCCGTTGAGCACCGATTCGGAGTTCGATGGAAAAACGTTGGAAGAACTTCAGGCACAAACGATGAATCTCCAAAATCATCTGCGAAACCGTGGTGTTTCCTGAAGATTCGTGATTCGTTACAACTTTTTTATGCCTCGGCGATGAGTCGGGCCTGCCTCTGATCAGACGCAGGCCCGACTCAAAAAAGCTCAATTCGCACTCACTTGCCCGAGCGGGTCAGCGCACGGAAACGGGCCAGCAGGTCTTGGGTGACCGGGCCGGGCTCTCCACTGCCGATCTTTCGCCCATCTAGCGAGACAACTGCGACCACTTCTGCAGCGGTTCCCGTCAAGAACATTTCATCGGCGACGTACAAGTCATGTCGAGTTAGCGAGGCCTCGCGGACTTGATAGCCCCCTTCGACCGCGAGTTCCATCACCGCGTTCCGTGTAATCCCTTCCAGAATCCCCGCGTCAACACCCGGTGTCATCAACACCCGATGCTTGACGATGAAAATGTTATCGCCGGTACATTCCGCAACTTCCCCCTTGTGGTTCAGCATCAATGCTTCCACCATCCCTGCGTCAGTCCCTTCAATCCGGGCCAGAATGTTGTTGAGATAGTTCAATGATTTGATGCGTGAACTCAAGGCCCCCGGATGATTGCGGATGGTACTCGCCGTCACCAGATTCATCCCCTTGGTGTAGGTCTCGGGGGGATACAGCGAAATCGTATCGGCAATAATGATGACCTGAGGATTACTGGTCTTGCGAATATCCAGGCCTAAACTGCCAGCTCCTCGCGTCACGACCAACCGGACATACCCATCATGGATGTTGTTCGCCTTGACCGTGGCTTCGACAGCAGCAATCAGGTTTACAGGGGTCATCGGAATGACCAACCGAATCGCCTTGGCGCTTTCGAACAACCGATCAATGTGCTGTTGGTGCAGGAAGACGCGTCCGCCATAGACGCGGATCCCTTCGAATACACCATCACCGTAGAGCAGTCCATGATCAAAGACGCTCACCTTGGCGTCTGCTTCGTCAACCAGTTTGTCACCGAGAAATATCTTAAGAGCCATCAGAGGCAGTTCCTGTGAAAGAAGCCCGACCTCTAAAACAGGTGGGCTTCCCCATGAAGTGTGTCGTGTTGTCTGTTCGTCAATGTTGCAATCAATGTCGAGTTTTAACCAATGTGTCCACGGGGACCGAATCCCCCTCAGGCATCCTCAGTCAGCGTCTCGATTCGTCCTTCGCATAACCTCACTGTGCGATGTGCTTCCGCAGCAATCGACTTGTCATGCGTCACCATGATAATAGTGAGCTGTTCATGCTCGTTCAATCGGGACATGAGATCAATGATGCCACGACCGGTTTTTGCATCCAGATTTCCGGTTGGTTCGTCTGCCAGCAGGATTTGCGGCTGTGCGACCAGTGCCCGGGCAATCGCCGCACGCTGCATCTCGCCCCCGGAAAGTTCCGACGGTCGATGGGTCAGTCGATGACCAAGCCCCACCCGGTCAATCATTTCTTTTGCCCGATCCTGGAATTCGCGTCGATGTGTCCAGTAATTCCAGATGGAATGACGGATCATCAGCGGCGTCAGCACG
>CAMBQP010000046.1 GCA_945869955.1 Schlesneria paludicola DSM 18645 | reverse complement strand
TGTGGGGAGTAATTTACGTCAGGCGACGACTGGAACAGGCTGAAAGACTGGCTGGTACGGATGATTTGACGGGCCTTCCCAATCGGCGAGCCCTGTTGGAGCGAATCGCAGATGAATTCGTGCAGCCATCGTCACAGGGGACGCTGTTTTCCGTCGCCATCCTGGATTGTGATCGGTTTAAACAAGTCAATGACCGACGGGGTCACTTGGCGGGGGACCAATTGCTGATCGCGATGGGAACGGTATTCAGGAATCACTTGCCGGAAAACAACTTTGTGGGGCGATTCGGCGGGGATGAATTTGTGCTGCTGCTTCCAGGGGCCGGACAAGACCAGGCGGCCCAAGTGATCGAATCGTTACGAATCGCTCTGAGTCAGGAGTTGCACGAGACGGGAACGGATTTGACATTCAGCACTGGGGTGCTCATTGTCATGGCCCCCGACACCAAAGGCCCCACAACCGCAACCTGCGTCGCACATCCGCTCGACTGTTTGCACCTGGCGGACGGGGCGATGTACGCGGCAAAACGCGAGGCCCCCGGCCATACGCATTTTTGCCAAGCCATAAGGTGCTGAATCTCAGAGGACGATTTCTCGTCAGGGCCGCAGGGAATAACCGGCTATTTCTCCTGTTTGTCTTTCTTCGGTCGCTGGTTTTTCACCGCGTGAGGGTGCGACTGTTCGTAGGTTTCTTTGAGCCGTTTCGTGCTGACGTGGGTATAGATCTGGGTTGTCGTCAGGCTTTTGTGCCCCAACAGTTCTTGGACCGAACGGAGGTCAGCACCACCATCCAGCAAATGGGTCGCGAAGGAATGTCGCAGCGTGTGTGGCGTGGTCAAGCGATCCAGTCCGGTCAACTTGAGATGCTTTTCCAGCATTCGTCCAATGCTGCGTGTCGTGAGACGGGTGCCAAATCGATTCAGAAATAGGGCGTCTTGGTCTTCCGGGCCGGCACCAGGAGCCTCTTTCCGGACTTCAATCCAGCGGTAGAGCGCCTTCGCAGCATACCGTCCAATCGGAGAGATACGTTCTTTCTTTCCCTTACCGAAGACGCGAATGATGTTGGCATCCTGATCCCAGTGTGCTTGATTCAAGCCAACCAGTTCGGCGACGCGTAAACCCGCGGAATAAAGGGTCTCAAGAATCGCCCGATCTCGCAGCCCCTCGATTTCATTGGCCGGTGGTGACTCGAGTAGCGTGGCAATCTGCTCGGTCGTCAGGAAATGTGGCAACTTCCGACCGATGCGCGGGGTTCGCAAAGCCTTGGCTGGATTGGACGAGACGAGCCCTTCGCGCTGACAATAGCGAAAGAAACTCCGCAAACTGGCGAGTCGCCGTGCGATCGTGGTTCGCGCGTAATCGCATTCGTTCAGGTACGAAACGTATCCACGTAACTGACCAATGTGAATTGCACCGGGCGAGGTGACTTCGCCGACCCGATCGCGGAAATAATCCAGCAAGCTGCCAAAGTCTTCACTGTACGACTTGAGCGTCAACTCGGACGAATTCCGCTCGATCTTGAGGTACCGCAGAAAACCATCAATGGCACCATACATATCTTGATCCCAAGGACTTACGCGGCAGAGCGAGGAATCCGGTTTTTCGGTTCGCATGGCTGCTGTGATTCGCCCGACTCGGCCTCACGCAGTTTCCGCACGCGTTGACTCAACGTCGCCGCATCATACCAGGAAAAGCTCAGTTCAGGATCTGCGGCATAATTTCCCAACGTTTGCAGCAGTTGATCGGCACTCGCATCATCGTACAAAAAGACAAAGCGTTCGGACCCCTTGATCAACGCGAGGATATTGACACCGTGCTGTCCCATTATCGCCCCTTCCATGGGTCCGATTTCAAAAACTCGTTTTGTCAGGAAATGTTCCCATTTCCACTGACCTCACGAAATGCCTATCGACACTTCTCGCAGCGAATTGCCTGTTTCTGCACAAAAACGGAACCTCGCCTGCGGACCAGACACTCGGCACAATCACAATCGTGATAACCGGACGAGTCAACCAATCCGCTGTGACCGAACTTATCGGCAAACTGGTGATAAAAGTTTAACTTTGAGCTATTGATACCGTTCCCTGCAAACGGAGAATCAACGGCAAAAACTGCAGCAAATGAAGGGGCTTGCATTCCGACACCCCAAACGCCGATTCGTAATTGGCCATCAAAGCCGCTCTACTTCGGAAAACCGACAGCAACGGCAGGCACCTCTCCAGCGAGAGGGGAAAACGCTTGATTTCAAATCTCGGGAAATTTGAATAATGAGAAAATTCATTAAGAGATTCGCACGAATCTGGCAATTTTTGCTGGCACAGTGATTTGACGACTGGACGCAGGGCGCGATTCGAGGAACAATAGGAAAGATGTAATGGTTATTTCGGATGGAATCTTGACTGAATCCACTTTTTTCAGGAGCGTCAGACGTGCCTCGACTCTTTTCATTAATTGCTGTGTTGGCGCTCGCCGCAAACAACCCAGTACCCCTCTTCGCCCAAACAGCGGCTGCACCCCAGTCACCACCTGCAGCGACCCCCTCGAAATTCGAGGCATTGACAACGGGGACCAAGCGATTTGATGGTCTTTGGACTATTTACACCAAGGATCAGCAGATTCTGGTCGACCTCAAGCAAGCTCAGTTGGGACAAGATTTCCTGATGCTCAGCTCGATCGCGCGAGGGGTGAGTCAGGGAATGGTGCTTGGGGGAATGACCTTGGGTGAAGAAGTCTTGTGGTCATTTCGAAAAGTGGGAGACAAGATTCAGGTTTTGCGACGAAATGTGAAGTTTAAGGCCAAGCCAGGGACCCCGGAAGCGACCGCGGTGAAGTTCGCCTACAGCGATTCCGTGATGTATGCACTCCCCATTCTCACCGATACCAATGGGGGCCACCTCGTCGATATGACACGCATTTTTTTGAGCGATGACGAGTTGATTGGTCGGATGCTGGGGGCGTCGTTCGTGTTTGATCGCAGTTCGATCGCCAATGTCAAGGCCTTTCCGAAAAATGTGGAAATCGACATTGCCTGTGTTTACTCTCGCGATCCGTCGAACGAGGCTGACTCGGTTCCGGACGCACGGGGAATGCAGGTCATGATGCACTACAGCATCAGTCAACTTCCCCAAAGCGGTTATCGTCCCCGGAAAGCGGATGATCGAATTGGCTATTTTTTGACAGTTACCAAGGATTTCAGCGATAACAGCGATGATGCCCATTTCGTGCGTTACATCAATCGTTGGGATCTGCAAAAACTCGATCCGGCAGCAAAGATTTCTCCCCCCAAAGACCCAATTGTTTTTTATCTAGAGAAAACCGTTCCCGTGAATCTGCGTCCCATCGTTCGGGCCGGTATTGAAGACTGGAACAAGGCCTTTGAAAAACTCGGCTTCGATAATGCGATTGAAGTCCGTCAACAGCGGGATGACGACACATGGGATCCCGAAGATGTGCAGCACAACACGTTCCGCTGGATCACGGCCGAAGCCGGTTTTGCCATGGGCCCCTCGCGAACAAATCCTTTGACCGGCCAGATTCTGGATGCCGATATCATTTTTGATGCCAGTTTTCTCCGCTCATGGAAATCGACGTACGAGAACTTCACGCCTTCGAGTGTCGGTGCGCTGTTGGGGGATGAGCCAGCCCAGACAGCACTGAAATCCTCGCAACTTCCCAGCTCCCGCCGCCATTCCGATTGTCGCTTGACCATCGGAATGCAGCAGCAAACCGGATTTGCTGCTGCGATTTTTGCCGCTCAGGGATTGACCGAAAAACGAACCGAACTGCCCGAAGAGTACCTCACCCAGGCCTTGAAAGAAGTGGTCATGCACGAGGTGGGTCACACCTTGGGATTGCGTCATAACTTTAAGGCAAGTGCCTGGAAAACGCTGGCCGAGATGGAAGATGCCGCCAAAGCGAATGAACCGACGGTTGCGAGTGTCATGGATTATTCGCCCGTCAACATTGTTCCCGCAGGAATCAAGCAGCCCGCCTACTACACCACAACGCTGGGTCCCTACGATTACTGGGCAATTGAATATGGCTACAAACCCATTAGCGGCGACGAAAATGCCGAACTGGCGAAGATTGCGATTCGCAGCGGCGAGAATGGTCTGGACTACGGAACTGACGAAGACACCGAAGCCAACGACCCAGACCCTTTCTCATTCCGCTTTGACCTGGGAAAAGACCCCGTTGCCTATGCACAGCGTCAGATCGCCACGGTCAATGCCATTCTGCCAAAATTGCTGGATCGAACCGTAGAGAATGGCGAAGGGTATCAGCGAGCACGCCAAGCTTTTGGTGTCCTGCTGAGTGAACATTACCGGACGATTCGCTTTGCCGCAAAGCTCATCGGTGGTGTCCATGTTTCTCGCGATCATAAAGGGGATAATCAGGCTCGCCCCCCCTTTAAAATGGTCGACGCAGCCCAGCAACGTCTTGCGACCAAGCTAATTCTCGATCAGGGTTTGGTTTCCCACAAATTTGACCCAGCGTTGCTCAATTCCTTATCGGCAACCCGCTGGTCTCATTGGGGATCACCAGAAATTCGCCGTATTGATTACCCGATTCACAACCAAGTTTCGGTCTTTCAATCCGAAATGCTGGCTTCGTTGTTTGGCCCGCAGGTCCTCGCACGACTTCAGGATGGAGAATTAAAAGTCCCCGTCGGTGAAGATGCTTACACCTTGGCCGAGCATCTGAAAACGGTCGTGGAAGGGGTATTTGTCGAATTGGCAGCCCCCCCCGGTGGTGAATTCAACAATCGAACCCCCTTCATTTCTGGCTTCCGACGAAATACCCAACGCGCCGCACTCAAACGACTGAGTGATATCGTTCGGAAAGCCCCCGCAGACACTGCCTCGCAACTGAAGCTTCCCGAAGACGCTCGTGTCCTTGCTCGCATGCACTTGACCGATCTTCAGGCCAGGGTGGAAGCGACTTTGGCTAAGGCAGACTTGAAGCTGGATGATTATTCGCGAGCTCACCTGTTCGACGCCAAACTGCGAATTAAGCAGACGCTCGAAGCCGAGTCCGATGACTTTGGCAAGCCTCAAGCCGCAGGTGGGGGAGGGAGCCTGTTCCTTCTCCGTGATGCCGCCGCCAATGATCGCACAGAATCGATTGAGGCGACCACAGAAAATCTCCCTGAGAAGTCGAATAGATGATGTGATTCTCTTGCGAATGGCGAGAACATACTTAGTGGGAATGCCAATTCCTCAATAGTGATATAGTGATATAGTGATACAGGGAGGAGGGAGAAGGGATACTCCATGATACTGTCGATAATTCCATGAGAACGGGAAACATCCTCGTCGCTCTATTCAGTTCAGTGCTGGCTCTGTCGTTACTTTGGCTACCAACGATCCCTCTGGGTATTCCTGGGGAATGGACGTGGGATCGCTTGGGGACAGAGCCAGACTTGGGCTGGAATTTGGGCAGTGGCCTTGTTGCTGCGGCAATTTTCCTGGCTTTTATCAGGCAGGGTTGGTTGCGTAGGCAACGGCAGGGGGCGGGTCGTCCCGGTCGATTTGAATGCTCGGCATGGCTTATTGGCCTTGTGCTGATGAGCTTTGTCTGGTTGTGGGTGGTTCAAGAGATTTCTCCCGTGAGAAATCGACTGGGGAAATCGGCATTTGTTCTGTATTACGCGAGTTCGTCGGGCTATTTTACGCGGGCTCGCTATGAATCGACCGATGTCACCGAGTTTCTCGCGGGGTATGAAGCGTTGATGCGTGAGGGGGATGTCCTGCATACCGGGACACATCCTCCGGGTTTATTTTTAGTTTTTCACGGCTTGATTGCCGTGTGTGAAAGATCGTCAAACTTATGTTCGTTTCTGGATTTCACGCAACCGGGGTCTTTTCGTGAGGCTCTCGATGTGATCGCTGCAAACGGGCAGAGACGCCACGTTCCAAGACCGCTGCTTCCGTTGGATCGCCGTGTTCTGTGGCTGGCAACACTGCTGGTGATGCTCTCGGCATCGCTCGCGGTCATTCCGCTGTATGGGTTACTTCGTGAAACCAGTTCGAGTTCCTCGGCATGGATCGGTGCTGCACTTTGGCCGACAATGCCGGCGATTGCCATTTTTACGCCTAAGTCGGATGTGTTGTTCCCCTTCATCGCCCTGATGTTTCTTTGGATTTGGCTTGTGGCCTGGAGAAAACAGTCTCCCCTACTCGCCGCGTGTGCAGGTTTCATCGCGTGGATCGGACTTTTTTGTAGCCTCGCTTTCCTACCAATATTCCTCATGGCCACCTGTATGACCGCTGGGTCATCTTGGGTTTTCGCGATGAAGACCGACAGTATCGTTCAGCAGGAACCTGTAGTTCGGCCATCGAGATTTTTCTTGTTCCCCAATCGCAGTCTGTTATGCATTGTTCCCGCGTTGGTGGGCATTTTTGGTCCGGTGTTTTGTCTCTGGTATTTTGCCCGAATGAATCTTTTGCTGGTGTGGTACTGGAATTATCAAAATCATGCCGGATTCTATCTGCAATTCCCGCGAACGTGGTGGAAATGGTTGCTTGTAAATCCGCTAGAATTGACATTTGCTGCAGGACTGCCCGTTGTGTTCCTGGCGACGATGGGTTGCAGCCAGGCGCTCAGACAACTTAAAAAAACAGGTCAGATATCTTTACAGACAAGGCTTGTGGTTTCCATCATTGGTGTCTGGGGATTACTGTGGCTGACCGGAAAGAACTCGGGGGAAGCGGCTCGTCTCTGGATCCTCTTTCTCCCTTGGTTAGTCTGGTTGGCTGCAATTCGACTCGACGAAATTGCCGTCAGTTGTGCGGATTTACGGTTGCGAGAACGACATCTGCTGGCTTGGTTGGGGACACAATTCGTTGTTTCGTTGTTGACAGTGATTCGCGTCAGCGGATTCCATTCCGATGCGGGAAACTTGGGGTGAAAGTTGAGAAATCTGACACACCCGTGATAGGTCGTAACCGGTTTCAACGTTACCTGGGGTTCCGGACGATAGAAACGTACTCCAGCGAATCTTCCATAATTTGACGGTCACGATGTTTCGCGGCAATGATGGGGGTGCGTATGAGTTCCACCCGAGTCCAGTGATTCCAACGCCGATTGATCATTTTTTTTAAATTAAAGATTTTATAAAAAATCGAATTAGTTTGGAACGTTCATGTTGTCGAGTTTGGCAGAAGACTTGGGTCGAGGCTGTTGTGAATTGGCTCCAAAGACAGATACGTCACGAAGAGAAATAATGCTTTTGGACAGGTCCCTGCATCAGCACATTCTGCAACATAGCTTGAATGTGATTCGCAGCACGAATGCGGAAGTGACTCCGTTTCCCCATCTTCAGCTGACGGGAATTTTTCCTGACGATGTATTTTATCGGTTGATTACCAGCTTTCCCACCGCTCGTGATTTTGCGGGGGCGAATCAGAAAGATCACCGCAATTCCGACGGCAGATCATCGCTTCAGCGAATGAATCTTTGTGAAAATTCGTTAAGCAATCTGTCCGACTCTGATCATCGATTTTGGTCAACCCTCCGCGCCGCCATCAGTAGCATCCCTTTTAAGGAAGCGATTTTTTCCAAATTCGCACCCAGCTTGTCTCGCCGCTTCAAACTGGAGCCCGACAAGGCGACACAAATTCCCGCTTACGCACGCAGCCAACTCCAAAGCGAGTCCCAGGGTTTTCGGATGGCTCCCCAGTGGGACACTGGCGAAAAAATCGTCACGATGCAATTCGCACTCCCCCACGATGATTCGCTCGAAGAAAGCGGAACGGAATTCTATCAACTCAGCCTGAATCCGCTTCATTATTTGCGTGAACCGCGAGGGTTCATCATTACAAAATCGATGCCGTTCTTGCCGAATCGAGCGTATGCGCTCTCGGTTTCCGATGGTCGCGGTTCAAAAAGCTGGCATGGTCGCCGTAGTTCAATCTATCCGTTCGGGAAGGTACGCAATACACTGACACAAATATGGTATACGGATCCCGATGAAACGGAACGAGAACTCGAGGCCCATCGCAGGTATCTCCAAACTCCCGAATCCCGTAGAAGAATTGCGTAAATACGATCGTCTAAAAACCAAATCCTCGCCACATGCTCCGACTCATCAGTCGGACGGCAATCGAATCGGGCATCCCGCACTGTCGGTTGGGTGTGACAAATCTCTGCAGGAGACTTTTGGGAGCGTCCGCATGACGTCCACTACTTCGGCTGGCCGATCACTTCCAGCTTTCCATCCGCAGTTCGTTTGAAGACCGCTTTTGCATGCGGGTCGACAATCAACAACGAGTCGTTCCACCAGGCGAGTCCGACGGGGTTTTTCAGCGGTTCCCCCACAAAAAACGGTTCGGGTTTTTCACCCGGTTTAATCTTCCAGATCGTCTTGGCATAACCATCTGCGACATACCCTTCTCCCTCTTTTCCCAGCACAATGTGATGCTGGAATTGAAAGGGCCGCCCCGCGGTGATCACTTCCCGTTGCTGTCCATCCGCTGAAAAGCGAAGCACCGCATCGGGGCCATGCGAAACCACCCACAGCCGACCTTCTGCATCCAGAGTCATGCCGCGAGGAGCTGTCACTTCAGCGATGATTTCAGGAATTCCGCCAGCGGCAGGAATTTTCACCACGCGCTGAATTTCAATATCACCCGCGTAGATCGTCCCCTCTTTGTTCACAACCAGCGACATCGGGATGCCGATCCCCCCTTTGGTTAAGGGTTGTGGCTGATTGTTTTCATCAAAACGATAAATCTCGCGGGTACTCGAATCCCC
The DNA here is from genome assembly GCA_945869955.1 of Schlesneria paludicola DSM 18645. Classification (GTDB taxonomy): domain Bacteria; phylum Planctomycetota; class Planctomycetia; order Planctomycetales; family Planctomycetaceae; genus Schlesneria; species Schlesneria paludicola_B. The sequence continues at coordinate 23,987 of CAMBQP010000046.1, read as the reverse complement.
GGCCAGCAACTTTCCCTGATGATCCATCGCCAGACAGCGAACGGCGTTCAGCGGTGTCCGAAATTTCTTGGACCCCTGAAAATAAATCGACCACTTGTCTTCGGAAAACTTCCAGATTCCCGGGAGTTCCCGGTCGGCAACATAAATCGTCCCCTCGGCGGCCACCGCCACCGCCAGGGGATAAAGCAACCCGTCAGCGGCACCGAGCGAAGAGCAAATCCCCGTCAGGGAAACCCACATCGCCAAATAAAACGGCATCAAGCGAAAAACGTTCAACATCAGATCACAACCTCTGCGGAAGCGGACAGGCCTGCCATAGGGAGAGAGTATAACCCGTTTTCCGGATTCCATGCCATCGAATCGGGGGCTGGAATCAGGACCGGCCATTGATTCGCTTTCGCCACGGGCCAATGGCGAATGGAAAGCAAGTTCGATAAAGTCGTGGTTAACGGAGAATCCCCATGACTGCTGACGACGAAATCCCGCATCCAAACCAACCCAGTCATCACCAATCCGATTCCGAGATTCCGGGAAAACGCCCCCGAATTGTCGTGGTTGGCTCGATCAACATGGACCTCGTCGCACAAATGGGCCGTCTCCCCAGGCCCGGGGAGACGGTCTCCGGAGAAACATTTCAGATGATTTCCGGTGGCAAGGGGGCAAACCAAGCCGTCGCTGCCGCCCGATTGGGGGCCAGTGTCACCCTGATCGCACGAGTGGGGGACGATCTGTTTGGTGCCAACCTTCGACAATTGCTGATCGACGAGGGGATCGACGTTGACTCCGTCTGGACCACACCCGATTGCTCGACAGGAGTTGCCTTCATTGGCGTCGAAAAATCTGGGGCTAACGCGATTACGGTTGTGCCGGGAGCCAATGGCCGCCTGACCGTTGAAGATGTTCAGCGGTGTACGGACCTGATCGCCAATTCGGATGCACTGGTGGTGCAGCTCGAAACTCCCGCCGATTCCGTTGCAGCAGCGATTGCAATCGCTCAGCAGCACGGGGTTCGTACGATCCTCGACCCCGCTCCAGCCCCGGAAGGACGTCTTGCAAAACAACTGTTATCGGTGGACGTGCTGAGTCCCAATCAAACCGAGGCGGAATCGCTGACAGGAATGAGTGTCACCGACTGGGAATCGGCTCGACAGGCGGCATCCCACCTGCAGCAGCAGGGTGCGAAGGATATCGTGTTGAAAATGGGAGCACACGGAGCGTTGGTCTTCTGCCGGGATGGAACCTGGTTCTCGATTGCCGCGAAACCAACGAACGTGATTGATACGACCGCCGCTGGCGATGCGTTTACAGGTGCGCTCGCCGTGGCCCTGTGCGCGGGGTGGTCACTTCAGCAGGCAACCCAATACGGGGTCATCGCAGGAACCTTCGCTTGCACACGTTTTGGTGCCCAACCTGCCATGCCAACGCGTGCAGAATTAGCGGATTTGACGGATTGATTGAGTGACTGGATACGACAAAATCGTAGGACCCCCATTTCTTCCGGCCCCGTTAGGCCGGAAGAAATGGTCGTGGCAAAATTGGTGACGGGATCGCGGTATCATCGCGCGTTGAATCATTGTCGTAGTCCCCGGGCGGGATCGGACAATCTGGTCCAGCGACGTTCGAAGAGGTCGGCTGAACACCGACCCGCCTGCGCCTGTGGCGACAGGTCAAACGGTGAAGGCATGTACCAGACGGTAAAATCCCACCGTTTAACCGTGCCTCGAAGAGAATCGCGTCAAATTTTTATTTTGTCCCACCCCGATATCGCTACCAATCTGACCGCAGTGATTGTGATTTCTCATCCGCTCTTCGATAATCAATTGTCGTTGTCCGCTGAGTGTTTTTGAAAAAAGGATTCCTGCCATGCGACTAATGCTGCTCCTCACGGCTTCTGTTCTCTTGCTCTGTGGTTGTTCGGAAAGTCTCGAAAAACAAACGCAGAAATCGAAAAATTCGATCATTGGCAAGACGACCCAAGAGATTGGACAATTTGACCCGAATGCCGGACTGACGGTGAGCGACTCCAAAATCCAGGCGACCGACCCGTTGACGGCCGGGACTTCGGCCTACGGCCCCATGCTCGAAAAAATCTCGAAATCGCATATCGAACATGCGGTCCGATTATTCGAGGCCGAAAATGGTCACTATCCGAAAAACTACGAAGAGTTCATGGAAAAAATCATCAAGGCCAATCAGATCCAACTGCCGCTGCTCCCCGGCGGGAAACGGTATCAGTACGACGAAGCTAATCACGCCCTCGTCGTGGTCGATGCTCCGACTGAAAACCAGTAAACCCACAAGCAACTCTTCGCTGGATCCATCCGTGATGCACGGTTTTTCCAGGTCCGGTGGCGGCACTCCCCTGGGAACACTCGTGTGTGATTTCTCGCTCGTGTGTGATTCTCGAAGTCTCTTGGAAAACGACTTTGGAACGCATTCCGTTAAGAGCCGACAGCTTGTTGCCGTTTCAAACCGGGATCAAGACTGGTCCCGTCAAGCGACAGGCAAAAACTGCTGGTGACTCGATTTTCACCTTCACCTAGAATCAATGCATGGATGGAACCCGTCTCCAAAAACTTTTGGCAACGGAAATGGATTTTGCATCGTCTCAAGGGAGTGGCGAGGATGACTTCGCGAAAATTGCGTACGCTGTCTCTGTTGGTCTGTTGCGTCACATCAGGAATTGTCGCCTGGGGTGCCGACGCACCTAAAGTGGCTGACACCATGGCTTTTATTCCCCGTCAAAAAGACGTGGAATATGAAATTCCCAAGCCCGCTGACTATGCCAAGTGCAAAGTGGAAGTCGAGCGTAAAGGGAAGGTCAATGGCTGGGTGGTACTGGGGCCATCCGGCCAGATCCTCCGAAAATTTCTTGATACCGATGGCGTAGGTGGCATTGACCAATGGCGCTATTTCAATAACGGGATCGAGGTCTACCGCGATCTGGATACCAATAACAATAATAAGCCAGACCAGTCTCGCTGGTTGAATCTGGGGGGATCCCGCTGGGGGATCGATCAAGACGAGGATGGCCGCATCGAAAAGTGGAAAGTCCTCTCCGCCGCGGAAGCATCGAAAGAGGCGATCCGGGCCTTGATTGCCGGGGACGAAGCCGGTTTGCAAGCGATTATGATCAATGACGAAGATATCAAAACGCTGGGAATCAACCAGCAGCTGGCCAGCAAATTACTCGAGTCGGCTGCCGATGTGGGGAAAAAAGCAAAGGGTGTGATGGCCAAATCAAAAAGCCTGTCGGCACAGTCTCGCTGGACCCGCTTTGATGCACAGTCTCCTAGCCTGATTCCGCTGGATGACGAAAAGGCGAATGCCGATCTGCAGGTTTACGAAAGCGCGATGGCGATCGTTGAAACGCAGTCCAAATTCAACGCGGTCCAGATCGGCGAAATGATTCGAGTTGGTGAAGTCTGGAAGCTGACCGAGACTCCGAATCCGATTGAAGGCGAAGTGACCACCACCAACGGTGGGATCATGATGGAACCCCTGATGGCAGCCAGCACTCTCGCTGCGGGCCCCGCAGGCCCCTCACCCAAGGTCGAAAAAATCCTCAAGGACTTACAAGAGATTGAACAGCGGGTGATGCAGCCGGGGCAAACCCCGGCCCAGGTCAAAACCCTGATGAAAAAACGGGCGGGCCTGTTGACCGATGCCATCGAACTCGCCGAAACCGATGACGAAAAAAGCCTGCTGATGAAGCAGACCGTCGACGGCCTGGCACTTGCTTCGCAAATGGGGACATACCCCGAAGGGATTGAAGATCTGCGGGCCATTGAGGCCGAAATTGCCAAAAAATCGCCGAAATCCCCTCTATTACCGTATACCGCTTACCGGTTGATGCAGGCCGAATACTACGTGAATCTGCAAGAAGCCGATGCTGACAAGGAAAAACAGGGGGAAATTCAAAAAGCCTGGCTGCAAGGGCTCGAAGATTACGTCAAAGCTTATCCTGCCTCGGAAGATGCCGATGATGCGATGGTGATGCTGGGGACCCACGAAGAACTTCAGGGCCGCGCCAAAGAAGCGACCGGGTGGTATCAGACGCTGCTCAAGGACAAACCCAAGTCCGAGATGGCACCACGCGCCCAGGGGGCCTTGAAGCGGCTGAACCTGAACGGTCAAGTGCTGACCCTCGCGGGACCCGGCCTGGAAGGGGGGACTGTCGATCTGAAGGCGTACAAAGGTAAAGTCGTCCTGGTGGTCTTCTGGGCGAGTGAATACAAGGTGTGTGAAGAGGATGTTCCGCAGTTGCGAGCGCTGTATCAGGACAACAAAGCCAAGGGATTCGAGATCGTGGGGATTTCGCTCGACTTTGACAAAGATACAGCACTCCCCTTCGTGCAAAAGAATAAAATGGGGTGGAAGCAGATCTATCAGCCGAGCGGCCCGAATCAGTCCGGGGGGCTCAGCAGCCCGATTGCAACCTCGTTCGGCATCATCTCGCTCCCCACGATGTTTCTGGTTGACAAAGACGGAAAAGTTGTGAATCGGAACGCGACGTTGACGGATGTGAAGACTGAGTTGCCGAATCTGCTCAAGCCAGTCGATAATGTGGCTCAAGGCAAAAAGCCAAAATAGGCTGCGGGGAATTTTTGAAGAACTGAGGAATATGTTCGACCGAATCCGATCGTATCTCGGGTGGGAATCGCTGAGTGACGAGCAGTTTGAGCACCAGCGCGAAGATTTGCTGAAAAAGATTCCGGTCCCTGTTTTCTGGCTGTTCGGGAAGACAGGGAGCGGTAAATCGTCGATCGTTCGTTATCTCACAGGATCGACGCAGGCCGAAATTGGTAATGGCTTTCAGCCCAAAACCAAGACCTCATTCGCTTATGATTTCCCTTCATCCACGCCAACACTGATTCGGTTTCTCGATACACGGGGACTGGGTGAACAGGGCTATGACCCGCACGATGACCTGGCCTCGTTCGATCAATCGACCCATGTGGTGATCGTTGTGGTGCGAGTCATGGATCATGCGTTGGCCGAAGTGATTGAACCGCTGCGGAAAATCCGCGCCGCGCGACCAAAGCGTCCAATTCTCCTGGCACTCACCTGTTTGCATGAGGCGTATCCCTTCGAGCAGCATCCGAATCCGGATCCGTTTGAAATCCGCAAGTCGGCATCCGAGCCGACGGCGGGTGACACCGCAGACCCGGCAGTGCCCGATGGTGAACGAACTGCTGTCGAACCGATTCCAACCGCTTCATCACAGGCTCAGCACCCCGAACTGCAGCGAAGTTTGCGAGCGCAGGAATTACGATTTGCCGGGTTGGTCGACCGCATCGTTCCCATCGATCTCACAAATCCGAACGAGGGCTTTTACGAGCCGAATTTTGGAGGCAAGCGGCTGCATGAGGCATTGATCGCATTATTGCCGGCCGCCTATCAACAGTCCTTGATTCATCTCGATGATGTTCGCGATTCATCACGCAGTCAGGTCGACAAAAAAGGGCTGACTGCGATACTGACCTACAGCAGCTTGGCTGCGGCCTCGGCGGCATCTCCTTTGCCATGGATCGATATCCCGTTGGTGATGGCGCTGCAAACCCGGCTGGTTTACGTGTTAGCCGATCTGTACGAGCAAAAGATGAATGCGGCCCTGTTGGCAAAAATGGCCGGGGCAGTCGGAGGCCGACTCGCAGTTCGGTTTGCCATCAGGGCCCCCCTGAAGATGATCCCGTTTGCGGGGCATGCTGCGAACGCTGCCATGGCGTTTGCCTATACATTTTCGCTGGGAAAAGCCTGTTGCTGGTACTTCGGCCAGATGCAGCAGGGGAATACTCCGACGACCGAGGAATGGAATCAAGTGTGGAGTGAACAAATGCAGCAGGCGGTCGACGCATGGAAAAATCGGACCCAATCATCAAGATGATTGGGTCCGATCGAATTATCCAATTGTCCAGCTCGAATTGTCAGCCGCTTTTATCGATTCAGCATTTCGCTCGTGAGACTCGCCACTCGTTACCGGGGATATCACTGAAATTACCGGGGATATCACTGAAACGAAGCAGCCATGCTATCCAGAAATTTGCGGGCGGTGGAATAATCGGACCCTGGCAGTTTCAGAATCTGACTACGCAGGATGTCTTTCATCGCACCGGCTGCGAGGGTCAGTTGCCGGGTGGAGTCGGGGTTCGCGCCGTATTTGACACGTTCTTGCAACAGGTTTTCGGTTGTCGCCCGCAGCGAATCAAAGTCGGAAGACTTTAATGCGAAGGGCCAAGTGACGATCGCTTTGGTGAGGTCGAGTTGGCTGGCAGAGAGCGGCTGGGGTCGATGCGCGTCCAGGAATTGCTGTGCACGTTCACGACTGGCGCGGGCCTCTTCGCGGTCTTGAGCATCCTGAGCCTGGGATTCCCGTTTTCGTTTGAGGATGTCGTAGTGAATCTTGTCCTGAGTTTCGATATGCAGCTGCCGGGCCTTCTCGTTTTCCTGCCAGGCTTGCTGATAACCGATCGCCGCTTGTGAGTTCAGCACATTCCGCTGTCCCTCGGCTTGAACCAGATTTCCCATTCCGGTCGCAATCGAACCAACCCCCCCTGCGGCACCGCCATATCCTCCGTAGCCGCCATATCCTCCGTAACCACCATATCCTCCGTAACCACCATAGGCCCCCACGGCACCATAACCGGCGGCGTGACCATACCAGTTGTCATATGCGTTTGAAGGTGAATTCCCACTCAAACTGGCTGTTACCATGAGCAACACAAAAAGAAATTGTTTTTTCACGTTCAACCCCTTCGACGACTAAAATGACAGCTCGTTCCCATCGACTCGGTCATGGAAAATCTCTGCACGAAACATGATCGTGGAGTGGCGACCGCTGTATCCATCCTGTTAGAATTCAGGAAGGATCACTGGATATTGTACCGGTTAGGGATCTCTCCATCAAGCATCAACACGCGATCAAGGGGCATCTGGGCATGAGAATGCGACTGACAGGAACGCTGGCAACGATAGTAATGTATTGCGCGGTTTCAGCCGTACTCGCTCAGGATCAGGAAATTGTCGTCCTGACGAAACTGCTGGAAAGTGGCAAGGTCGAAGAACGAACCGAGGCCGCTCAGCAACTGGGTGAGATTGGGCCTGCGGCGGTGGGCAGCGTCCCGGCGCTCATCAAGGCGTTGGAAACCGATGACCCCGGTTTGCAGTACGAAGTGATCGAATCCCTGGGGCGAATCAGTACGAACTCTCAGCAAGTCATTCCCGCTTTGACCCGCATGTTTACCAGTTCCGTTCCCCTCTTGCGGCACAGTGCCATTGAAGCGGTGCGGAAATATGGTGCCGATGCTGAAGCGTCGGTTCCAGAACTCAAAGCATTGCTCACCGATACGGATCCCTTGGTCTCGGTGAGTGCTGCTCGGGCCATTGCCGAAATTGAAGTCGGCAAGGGGACCGATCTCGCTTACACAATTCCGACATTGCTGGCGGGTTTAACGAAGGAACAGAGCGAAGTGAAAAGTCAGGCCATTCATGGGCTGGCGTTTGTGGGTGCTCCTGCCGTGGCATCACTTCAAGAAGTGCTCGCAGGAACCAGTTTGCCTGCGAGTATCAGCGCCTGTGACGCGCTGGCCGGGATCGGAGCTGCAGCCGCCCCTGCCGTCGACGGACTGCTCAACGCGGCAAAATCAACAGATGCTTCGTTGCGATGGCATGCCATCAGTACTTTGGGGGACATCGGCCCTGCTGCCAAAAGTGCAATTCCGGCACTGGTTGCCGCACTGGAAGATGCAGACGCCCAAGTTCGTTTTAATGCAGGACACTCATTGGGACGCATGGGAAAAGAGGCGGTGCCGTCACTGGTTGCGAGCCTGAACAATGAAAAGCTGCAACGCTTGATCCTCCCCATTCTGGCTGGGATCGGCCCTGATGCAGCCGATTCGGTCGCTCCCTTGGCAGGACTGATTCGGGCCAAGGACCTGGAAACACGCAGGGAAGCACTGGTCGCCCTCGCTGCGATCGGCCCGAATGCCAAGTCGACGGTTCCTGAATTGATTAAAACACTCGAGGATCCTCAATTCACCAACCGCCCCGCCTCGGCATTCGCCTTAGGAAAAATTGGCGACAAAGCGGCTGTACCCGCCCTGAAGAAGGCTCTGGAAACGGCTGACAATTCCGCCATGCGAATTGTCAGCGTCTGGGCACTGCTGCAGATCGATCCTGAAAATCGGGAATACGAAGCCAAGGCGCTCCCCCTCTTAATGGCCGCACTTCAGAGCGACCGAGCCGAGGTTCGTCGGGAAGCCGCCAGCTCACTCGGGCGAATGGGTGTACGAGCGAAGAGTGCCGTGGCCTGGTTGCGTTACCTGTTGAACGACAAAGACCCTGCTGTGCGCCGCGAATCATTGATTGCACTGGGAGAAATCGGACCCGACAGTCAGGTGGCCCTGAACGAAATTATCAAAATCCTGAATGAGGGCGATGCATCCCTGCGACCCGTGGCAGGTTACGCCTTGGGCCGAATTGGTGCTGCTGCAAAACCCGCTCTGCCGAAGCTACAGCGTCTGGCGCAAAGCCGCGATTCGCAGGAAAAAACCGTTGCGGCCTGGGCTCTGGTTCATATCGCTCCTGACGCCGAGACCGTGAACGCCGCGATTCCGCTGCTCGCCACAGCCCTGCAGCGATCCGTGAACCCGAAGGTTCGGCTGGAAATGGCACAAACGTTGGGTCAGATTGGTTCCGGATCTGCTGCGGCCAAAGAGGCTTTGCAGCTGGCTCTGAAAGATGCGGACGAGTCTGTCAGAAAGAGTGCAGAAACGGCCCTGGGTCAGTTGAAATAGCACGTGCTTCCGCACCCCGATTTCAGAGTGAACTCTGGGGACGTAACGCGGAAGCTCATTCAAAAAAACAAAAACGCGTTCGTCAGGCTTTCCGCTGGCGAACGCGTTTTTTTGGTTCAACCACAAGCCCAGTGGGCGAGGGACAAATCCTTTACTCTGCAGCAAACAGGACAAGCAGCAAACAGGACAAGCAGCAAACAGGACGACTTCGGTATCGAATCCGTCCCACTTGACGGCCATGACGATTGGACTGCTCGGTCTCGACTGGCTTCGTCGCCCCTTCTCACAGAAGAGTTTAGGCAAATCGATGGAATGCTGCAGTCGATTCGTGAATCACACTCTTTTCAAAAAATGCGAAGATTGTGCACCACGAATCAAACAAATCCCACGAAATAGGAAGACAAGAAATTTCAAGATTCTGAAAACGGAATTTCCACTGCCGCGCACTGAGTTTGTCGTTGCACCGTTTTTTGTTGCTGAGACAACTTCGCGGCTCAGCCCTTGAGGGGACTACGGTGCAAGATCCTCGTCCTCTTTATTCCCCGCTTCGCTCATCCCCAGTTGCCGCATCTTCCGGTAGAGATTCGAGCGATGAACATCCAAAAGTCGCGCCGCCTCGCTCATGTTGTTATTCACTCGCTTAATGGCTTTACGAATAAAGTCTTGCTGGAAGCTGTTGGTCGCTTCACCCAAACTCAGGTCAAACGAGGGCTCGTAAACATTCTGTTTTTCAGGACTCAGGATGAAGGCGAGGTCTTCCGCTTCCACTGTCTCTCCGGGTGCGAGAAACGCGACCCGTTCCATCAGGTTGCGCAATTCGCGAACATTTCCCGGCCAGCTGTGTCCCTGTAGGCGCTTACGAGATTCTGCAGAGAGCTTCAGGTTAGGCCGTCGAGCCTGAACGGAAAAGAGATTGAGGAAGTGGTCGGCCAATTGAAGTACGTCTTCGGATCGATCCTTGAGAGAAGGAAGATCCAAAGTGACGACATTCAGACGAAAATAGAGATCTTCACGAAATTTTTTCGCACGCACGGCATCAGCCAGATGGGCATTCGTCGCGGCGATCACACGAGCGTTAATCGGAATCGACTGTGAGCCCCCCACACGCGTGATGACTTTCTGTTCGAGAACTCGCAACAACTTGGCTTGCCCACCGGGACTCATATCTCCAATTTCGTCCAGAAAAATGGTTCCCCCTTCGGCGACTTCAAACTTTCCTTTATGCATTTCGCGGGCATCGGTGAATGCCCCCTTTTCATGTCCAAACAGCTCACTTTCGAGGAGCGTTTCGGTGAGTGCCGCACAATTCACCGCGATAAAAGGGCGACTGGCCCGCGGTCCCTGATAGTGCAAGGCCTGCGCAACCACTTCTTTTCCGGTTCCACTTTCACCCAGAATCAATACGGGCAAATCCGTTGCGGCGAGGCGGCGGACTGTGCTGCGCATCGCGTGCATTGCCGGGCTTTCACCAATGATCGTGACCCCCTTGGTGACCTGTTCGGTCAACTGGCGGTGTGATCGCAATAGCGATTCCCGTTCTCGGGTATTCTGCAGCGCCGCTGCAACCTGAAGCGATAGATCCGCGAGAGTCACCTCGTCTTCATCGGTAAAGGGACCGGCGTTCTTATTGATAACTTCAAAGGCACCGAGCAATTTTTTATCGGGGCCATACAGCGGGGCGCAGAGCAGATTCCGCGTTTTGTAGCCGCTTGACGAATCGACTTTGCGGCTGAAACGTGCGTCGTGGTACGCGTCGTCGACGCGCAGCGACTTGCCCGAGTGAATCACTTCACCCACGACTCCCGTATCATCAGGAAGCCTGAGTGAATTTCCCTCAACACCCAGCGCTGGGCAGGCGACAACTTCGTGATGGTCTTTATCCCAAATGAAAATACTTGAACGGTCACAGTTCAGCAGCCGGGTGGCTTCTCGGGCAATCAGTTCCAGTAACGGCTCGGTTTCATGCACCGCCGACAGATTGAGCGAAATTTTCAGAATACTCTGCAGTTGTTCGATTCTTCGGCCTGTTTGACTTCGTCGTTCCAGAAAATCAAGACAGACACCGATCGCTTTGGACATCAGCATTGCGGACGGGAGCGCATCGTCGGGAAAACTTCGACCGGCAAAAACAAGGACCGCACTCTTGAATTTGTGGCTACGAAGTGGTGCGACTGCGATCAATGTTCCCGGTACCGACTCGAGCGGGCCGACAAATCCCGCGTCACGGTCCAGCACATCCATCAGCAGGCTTTTCGGCATTTCTGCCAAACCGACTCGCCCATGTTGAGCGACTGCAATCCATTCGGGATTCCTGAGAAAAATCCCCACTGAATTGGCGGCCAATTCCCCCGCGATTTCTGGAAGCTGATTGCGTAAAAACTCGATCGACGATTCGGCCAGCACCGCCGCATTCACAAACTGCTCAACTGCCTGCAGCACTCGAACGCCATCATCCGGTTGAATCTGCTGCGCAACCTGCGGCCACGCAATCCATCTAGTGGTCACAAACAGACTCGCTTTCGAAAGAAATCTCAGGTAAATGTATTATTGAATACACTCAACAGAATAGAATCAATCATTGTGATTTCCTGTGTGAGGAAATCCTAACAATCGGACGGCACTTGAATCGTTATGATAACGATCCCAAGTCTGGTTTCCAGTCAGTCCAAAAACTTCTTTTCGTTTGCAAGTCGAGATTGATGCGGCAGAGAATTGCCCAGCGGAATCGAGGATGTGCGAGGATCCTGACAAGAGACGTTCCGCGAGACGAAAAAGGGGCGAAATCAAGGCCCCCGTGTCGCTGAAATGACCCGCGATTTTGTGAACGCTCGATTCTACAGTTTTTTGAAGCGAGTCATTCGAAAGACGGGCTTTCCACGTGCGTCACCTTCCGTCTCGTCCAAGGCCCCTTCAATCCGGACGGCGTTACCGGGTTTCAGGCGTGCGAGCAGGGGGTGGTCGGCGAGTGTCAGATCCCCTCCCAATGGGTCTGCTGCCTGGGGATGATTGTCGTACATCACGAACCAGGTTTTGGTTGCCGCATCAAAATCAACGGTCCCCTGAACCCAGCGAAACTCTGGGTGATGTCCATACAATTTTTCGGTGGGACGGGCGAGGGTATTTGCAAACTGAACCTCACTCAGTTCACCATCGCTCCCGGCAGTCTGACGGACTGAGGGGGGATGAAATTGATCCTCTTCTTCCACGAGATTTTCGGCAGGATCGTAACTGGGCTCAGGTAAACGACGTGATTCGGTCTGGTGGAAGGGAGTTTCGTCCTCGGGTTCCGTGGTCGACGGGGTTGTGGCGGATGTTGGGGTCAATTGTGGCCGCTGTGTTCCTCGTTCAAAGCCCGGTTCGTCACCGGGGAGTGGCACTGTTTTACCCCCGGAAGGTGTTTCCGGATTGAATCCCGGCGAATTCCCATTCGTTCCGGTGGGAGGTTCGTAAGTAGGGTTGGTTCCAGGACTCGTTCCAGGATTGGTTGGTGTATAGATCGGGGTGGGCCCACCATTCGCAGGCGGATTTCCAGGGACATACGTCGGACCACCATTCAGCGGTGCGGACTAGGTTCCGCCAGGCTGATAAAATGGCCCTCCAGGAAATCCCGACGAGGGAGATTGGGGCACAACCGATGGTCCCGGTCCGTAATAACGATTCGGGTAACCGCCATGAAAAAAGCAGCCCGAAGTGGTCAACACCATAAAAGCCGCAGTGAAAGCATATCGGAACCGCATACGACCAGTCCTTCCAGAACTGACTCAGAACTGTCGACGCAACCGTCGCCCCCCGGCGTCGTACCGGGCGGGATTGTAAGGATGTCGCCAAACCTGTCCATACCGATTCGGCAGGAATTGCCAGTCTTGGTGCTATTCTCGGCAAAAAATGTCGCTTACAATCACCGACATGAGCCAAGTCACCATCATCAGCGGGTCTTCAGGTGCCGGAAAAACCGGGAAATTACTCGATATTTACCGAGCCGCTCTGGATCGCGCCCGGTCTCAACAGCGGCCGGGAACCACGTTATGGCTGACTCCTAACCGGCGAATTCAACGTGCGATCAGCCAGCAAGTCGCTGCCAGATCTCCGGCTGGCTGCTTTTCTCCCAGTATCCTGACCTTTGATCTGTTTGCTCAAAAAATCCTCGATGCAGTGGGTCGCCCGGCATCCCTGATTTCTCCCGTGATGAAACGATTGTTGCTGCGTCGCATTGCGGGAACATTGCAGGAACAAGGAGAGCTGCGCTACTTCAAGCCGATTGCGGGAACGGCTGGTTTTCTTGATGTGATTTCCAGTTTTATCAGCGAACTGAAACGGGAAGAGATCTGGCCAGAAACCTTTGTCGAGGTCTGTCAGCAGCGAAGATCCGCTTTCGCACGACGGGATCTCGAAATTGGCCTGATCTATGCCCGTTATCAGCAACACCTTACCGAGCAGAATTGGTTTGACCATGAAGGTCGATTCTGGTTGGCCCGCACCGCACTCAGCGAAGGAATACGTGGTCCCTTTGCGGGGGTCGAGACACTGGTAGTCGATGGCTTCGCCGACTTCACCCAAACCCAGTACGAAATTCTGGGCTATCTGGCAAGCGGAATCGAGAAAATCTGGATTTCGCTCTCGCTGGAACAACCGCTGATTCGACCCGAACTTTTCTCAAAGCCCCAAATCGCGATCGCCAGAATTCAAGCACACCTACCCGCATCCGCCGCATTGATTGTCGAGCAACTTGCTGCTGAGCCATCTGCTGCGATCACGAACACTCCTGCGATCTCTACCTCGGCAGTTCAGGTCGGATTGTCCAAATCGGCTGCTGCATCAACTGCCGCAGAGGTTGCGGGGCCCCCTGTCGTCGACGCGGACTTCATCGGCGCGAACTTGAAGGGGGCGACTGGTGCCGACCCGAGTCCCGCTGCTGCGACAACAGATCCGATAACGAGTTCAGACCGAGCCCCTGCGGTGCGGGTCATCGCTGAACGGCTCTTCTCAAACCCACGTTTCCTGCAACCATCGGCGGATGCCAGCGGGCTTGAGGTGATTGCCACGACCGGGGCGTTTGGTGAGTGGGAAGCGGTGGCCCATCGCATCAAACGGATGTTGAGTGGGGGCGTGACGCCGGGATCCGCGCACGCCAGTCACGCGAAAATGCCGATCGCAATCGCTCCCCAAGAGATTGTGATCGGACTTCGCACGATGGGGGACGAGGGGCTGCGTTTGTCTGCCTATTTGAAATCGGCCGGATTGCCCGTCTGGTGCGATGCCGCTTTGCCATTCACCTCAAGTCCCATCGTCCGGGCCCTGATGCAGTTGATGCAACTTGAACTGGAAGACTGGCCGTTTGAGCGATTGCTGGCGGTGCTCGATTCGAATTTCTTTCAGCCCGCCTGGCCCGAGTGGCAGCAGGGCAAAGGGGTTCGTGCGGCGGCGGCAGCGCTGCGTCATCTTCGGCTGAATTGCGACCGTGAACTCCTGTTGCGCGTCCTTGCCCGATATGCGGCCGAAATCGACAGTCCCTCAGAAGGACGACGTGATTCACTCGCAGAAACCGCCCAACTGGCCGCCCCCTTATTAATCCGGCTCTCACGCTCACTCGAACGACTGCGGCGGCCGCAGACACTGGTCGCCTGGGCGAATATCCTCTCGTCGCTGGGTGAAGACCTCGGCTGGACCAAACAGACCACAGGTCAGCACCCGGACTTGGCCGCACGAGACGCGGAAGACCTCGAACTATTGCAGCGAATCGTCCGAACCGCTGCCGAGGCGGACCAAAAACTGGCAGCGGCTGGCCAGCCCCAAAAATGGACGCTCGCCGAATTTACGGCCGAGCTGCGGGATTTATTCAGTCACGAGTCGTTTCGTGCCGAACCTGAGCCGAGCGGATGTATTCGGATTCTGGGGATTGATCAAATCCGAAATCTGGATGTGCCGCACCTCTTTCTCATGGGACTCACAGAAAACAGCTTTCCATCTGGACGCTCGGATGATTGCCTCTTCAGCGAATCCGAGCGTTGCGACTTGATTTCACGCGGTGTGGCGCTCAGTCATCGATCCGGTCATCATGCCGACGAGATGTTCCTATTTTACAGTGTGGTGACCCGAGCACGCCATAGCCTGACCTTAAGCTATCCTGCGGTGAACTCCAAAGGCCAGCCGGTGTTCCCCAGCCCGTACGTCACTGCAGTCACTTCGCTTTTTACGCGCGAGGGACTGGTGATCACCCACGAAGGAAAGCTCAGTCCTGTTCCTGCCACAGACCGTGCTTTGACCGCAACCGATTTGCGTCTGGCCGCCATGATCGAAGCGCGTCAAGGCCGCCCCGAATTGTTTCGTGCCGTGCTCGAACTGGAACCGCTCCGCCGCACCGCCTGGAATACACTCGCCGCCTGCCAGGTTACACATCAGCGATTTCATGAGCGGGGTTTCACCCCTTACGAGGGACTGTTAACGCTGCCGCAAAATCTGGACGGACTTCGTCAGCGGTTTGGTGCACAACATCAGTTCAGTGCTACAGAACTGGAAAGCTATGCGCGATGTCCATTCCAGTTCTGGTTGTCAACGGTTTTGCGAATCGGAACCGTCGAATCCCCCGAGGAAGAGACCGATCATGCGGGACGCGGAATCCTCTTGCATGAAGTGCTCGCTAGCCTGCTCAAAGAGGGAGTGATCAGCGACACAGAGGGTTTGCGAACTCGATTTGGTGAACTTGTTCAGGCCCAGCTCAATCGACAAGTTCCCGAAACCGAATTGCAGCGGGCGCTGGTTCGCATCGAGCGCATCGTGCTCGATCAATGGGGAGAGGCCTTTGTGAATCAGCAAGAAAAGTATCATCTGGAATATGCCAGCGTGCTGCAACGAACCCATTCGCTCGACCCGGAAATCCCCTTCGGAAAACTTCCCGGTTCAGCCATGGTCAGCGAGGATTATCAACCCCCCATTCAATTCGGTCGTGACGAGACGGCAGTGAATTTACGTGGCCGCATCGATCGGGTCGACGTGGGAAAATTTGAGGGACATCCCGCCTATGTCGTGATCGACTACAAAACCGGAAAACCCCCGGTTGTGAAGCATGCCGAATTAATTACCGGCCGATCCATCCAACTCGTCATTTACTTGTTAGCGATCAAACGATTGGGCCTTGCTGGACCCAATGCGGTTCCCTTTCAAATGGGTTTCTGGGGTCTGAAAGAAAAAGGATTCGCCATCGGAACCGGTGGCAAAACGTTCGAAGCCCTCGATACCCCCTATGTCCAAGCTCTCGAAACCATTCTTGACGAGGTCTTGCCGCGACTGGCAGAAGGGATTCGGTCAGGTCGCTTTGTCGTCGAAAATGAAGACGCTCACTGTACCGGGAGGTGTGTTTACCGGACGGTTTGCCGAGTGAATCAGCTGCGTCCTCTGGCTGATCAACTCGGCAAAAAATCGCCACCGCCGATCGACCCGACCCTGGCGATTGGCGCTGACGGACCTTAATCCGGGTTGTATCACCAAAGCCCAATCAAGAATCGACGACAACAAAAATCAGGACGAAAACCCCCGAGAACAAAAACCCAGTGTCACCACCTGACGGTCGCGACACTGGGTTTCACGTTAGGGCGGGGTCGATAAAACGGAATTCGGTAGAAAAGAACTCGATGGAACAGAACTCTTCGCTCGGCGTTCCGCGATTACTCGCCAGTCGCTTCTTTGGCGATTTGGGTATAGATCTCGCGTGCCTGATCGTAAGCTGCTTTGGCAGCAACCCGCTCTGACTCCCGAATCGCTCGTTGCTTCGAATTCCAGCAGACGTCCACCGCCTTCGTACACCACTCGGCACTGGCACGGCTGGCACGAATCGGTTGTCCCGCCACTTCCACAAAAATCGGATTCGTGTGACACGAAGGCAGGATTCGCAGCGCCACCCAGCTCGATTGCAACAATTCGACTTCAAAGTCGAGTTTCTGTAGCGATCCATCGGCGGAAATCATTTT
The DNA here is from genome assembly GCA_945869955.1 of Schlesneria paludicola DSM 18645. GTDB lineage: Bacteria > Planctomycetota > Planctomycetia > Planctomycetales > Planctomycetaceae > Schlesneria > Schlesneria paludicola_B. Next base: position 7,228 of record CAMBQP010000046.1, on the reverse strand, counting down.
TTTCGCGACCGCTTTTCCATTTACAACCAGTTCCACTGGAACCGTTCGCGTCTCTCCCACCCGGCAACGCTCCAGATGCCAATAGGGTTTCTCATCGAGTCGCTTGGAGCGGATCGCATTGGTTTCAGGCGTCGGTTGTTCCGCCAGCAGGGCGGTTGCCTCACACGTGAACCGAACTTTGCCAGGTTTTTTCAGATCCAACTGACTCGGCTGTTGGCTCGGTCCGGTTTCACCCAGTTCAAAACGAACCTGCGGGGTTCCTGCTGCCTGGGTCTCTGCGGCAGGGTTACAGGCGAAATCGAAGAGGTGGCTGAGTCCATCGCCGCAATAGCTGCGGCCATCCTTCAATCCTTGCACCCAGTCGTCATAATCGAGTGGTTTATCGGTGGGCAATTTCACGTAAATCCGACCGAGTCCCACTTTGTCACCATAGATACAGGGAAAATCGGTCTCGCCACTGATCCGGGTTTTCATGCCGCAATTGAGCGTATGATACCAGATATTCAGTTCCCAAATTGCCGGCGTATCGACCGCCGAAATAAAATCGCACGCACCATGCGCCGTGGTGACGATGAACTCATTGGCACCAATTCCATCAAACCGGGGCATCGCAAGGTCAGGCAGTTTGTCCGCCGCTTTTCCCTGCCAGCCAGGTGCCGATCCGCCCCAGGGTTTGTCGGCAAACTTGCGAGAACCATCGGGCATCTGGTCGGGGAGGGCGAGACCCCAGCCACTATGGCTGTAGCCGACGACACCCCCTTGCTTCTGTCCCCATTGCAGTACCGGTTGTGTCCAGCTGGGCCATTCTTCGAGCAGTGTCGTTCCTGGATAATCATCTTCCATCAATTTGAGCAGACAGAGATGTCCCGCATGCGACGAGGGGAATCCGGAAACTTCCACGTCATACCGCATCAGGTAATTGGGGCGGGAAAGTGCCGAGGTCTTCCCTTCAAAGTAGCGTTTCTGGGTATACCAGCAGGGCCCCCAAGAGAGGACACAACCCACATTCAAATCTTCACCAAGGAGATGCCGCAGCATATCCTCGGGAGCCACTCCTTCGGTCGGACTGTCGTAGTGGGCACACCCTGCAGCATGGACATGGTGATCGCCCGAAAACCAGCCTCGTTTGGCCGCATGAATCCAGCGTCGCAGCTTAAAATCCAGTCGCTGGCTCACCCCCTCGGCGGTGACCTGGAACGAGTGTGTGTCGACCTGGTATTCCGGCCCCCGCTGCACAACGGCGGTGTACTGACCCGGCGGCAGTGTCACCGTTTCCCCATCCGCTCGGTAAATCTGTTCGTGAAAGAAGAAATCCGGAGCCAGTCGGCGAGCCGGATTGGGATAAACGCGACCGAACGAATCACGAACGGTGAGTGCCGCGAAGGTAGGGGTTCCATCAAAATCCTGGATCCCTAAGCCGACCTCAATCGCAGGAACCGCTTTGAACAGGACCGGGACCGAGTTTCGAAAACCAAGATCTTGTGTCCCCTGTCCCACATGAAATCCAAGTTGTGCTTCGCGTCGCCCCACATCACGACTGTAAAGCTGGATGATGCGGTATTCCAGTTCAAGGCCCGAGAGTCCTGGCTTCAGGGGCTGTTTGTCAAACATTTGTGCATCGAGGAACCGATTGGGGAGATCGGCTGGCTGGACCAGTTTTTCATCGGTCATCGGTTTTTCGCGACCATTTTTCGTGCCCCGTTGAAAAACCGGCAAGAGGTTGGGACTTTCCGGAACCAGCGGTGCTGTGACACCTGCTTCGTTGTGGACCTTAACCAAAAACGTTCGCCACCCCTGCTGGATCAGTTCTTTCTGCGTTGGTCCTTCCATCACCGAAACCCGGCTTTCCGGATTGATACTGATCGCCACCAGACAAAGTGGATCGAGTAGTTTTTGCACGGCGACGGTCGCATCCGCCTCGTCAGGAAGTTGCAGAGCCTGATCAAGTTTGGTTTTCGAGGCGGGGTTTAACGGCGAACCAACAAATTCGAGTGCTTGTATCAGCCGTTCGGTGGCTGCGGCGAGTGGTTGTTGCTCGACTCGCCCCGCCATCGGCCATTTTCCCTCAGCGGCGGTTAAGGAATTATCGCCGCAAAAATTCGGACACCCTATGAAAAGTATCAGCAGAAAAGAACTCGCCACACCAGGCTGCATGCCCAACAAATCCAACAGGCCCCACGTTCGAGCCAGAACCGGCAGTTGGCAGGCCGAATTGTGCATGAAAGCTCTCCGAAATCGATTTAAAAAATGACGCATCAACGCTCGATCATGGAATGCCGTTGACTCCGAGTCAATCGAGACGCCGATTTTCAATGTCACGAATATTTCCAGCGATTGCAGAGGCAAATGCCGTCCTCACGGAATTCGAACGGCAATGTTGGATCGGGGTGAGCGTTGAGTGGAATCACCAGGAGAAGCAAAGATCGTTGGTCAGAGATCGTCGCTGATCGTCAACAGGAACGAACGGGTGAGTGTCGATGAGCAGAACATCCGTGAAATGGAACTGCCACGCACGCGACCTCTCGCTGCGGTGCAGCCAAAATTCTGCGAACTGGTCGCCGGGATGGTTCCTGGTGAGGAAATCGACTTAGCACCAACGGTGAAACCCGTTGCCGTAGTCAGTTGCTCACCTCGCCCGAGTTGGCCAAGCCAACCTGGAACGGCGAAGGACCGATCTTTTTGAATGGCACCTGGCTTGCACCACGACGTTCCCTTTTCGATTGCCGTTAACACTTTTCGGTCCTGTCTTCGCTGATTCGCGTAATTCGGGGGATTCGCGGTCAACACTCTGTGTCCGATTTCAAAACCATCACTTCGCGGGGAGTATCCGCTGTTGATGGCGAACAGCGATTTCGGTTCGGGTTGCGGTCTCAGCCGAGAACTTCCCGATACGCATCGGGAAGTTCTCGGCCCGTTCTACAAATTCATACCGGCGACTTCATCGAAAGCGCCCAGCAGATCTGGCCGGACAGGACGAGTACATGAGCATTGAGTTTCCAGAACCGCCAATCGTGGTACGCGACGCCAAACCAGGGATTGGACAGTGTTTGGAAGCGGATGAAACGTGACCTCATTGTTTACGGGTGATCGAACAACTCGGTTCGATCACTGTTGCCCACTGTATTCCTTATTCCGTTTTCATCGCATTTTTTGGAATTGATCAGGGTGTGATTCACCAATTGACAGCACTCTTCAATCGATTTACCTGAACGATGCTGCTGGGAGCAGGGGATCACGAAGCCGGTCGAGACCGAATAGTCCGATCGTTTTGGTCGCCAAGGTCGATAAATCTCGGACCGAATTCGTCCTGTTTGCTGCAGATTCAAGAATTTGTATCGCGCGCAGGGTTTGTGGTTGGACCAAAAAAAGACGGACAAAGAGTTTGCTCTTCATCCGTCGTGATTCCGTATCCGTGAGGTGACCGATGACGTTTCGGCATCATCGGCATTGGGATTCTCGGTGTTGTGAGGGCCTGTCCGCAGATCCTAGTTTACTTTTTCCAGGGGCCGACCAGTTCGATCAGATTTCCATCGGGATCGCGGTAATTGGCGAGGGCCAGGCCGGCGGGGAATCCTTCGGGAAGCGGAACTGGACATTTGGCGATCGGTTTTCCCCCTGCTTTCGCGGCATTTTCCACTGCGAGATTCAGATTTTTGACGGGGACGGTGAGGTACCGGATCCCGTATGAAGAATGAATAAACCCATTGTCGACTCGTGCCCCTGGAGCGGATTTGAACTGCATCAGCTTGAGCTTGGTGGCGGTTTCGCCCTTCCCCAACAGCAGCACATGGACATCCAGTTCCATTTTATTGGCCAGTCCTGCATCCAAGCCAAATTGGGCTGGGACCTTGAATCCGTCCACTTCCGTCAAGCCAATCACTTCTTTGTAGAACTTGAGCGATTTATCGATGTCACTGACAACCATGCCGACATCAATTGTCTGACTCGCAAAATTCGAGTCGCTTTCGGTTTTCTGGTTCGCCCAGCTCCCCAGTGTCAACGTCGCAACGGCGACTCCCATGAAGCCTGCGATCCGTAGCCAATGAATTGATCGTTTCATCCGAATGACTCTCTCTGTTGGTCGTCAACGTGTTGGTGGTCAAAAAAAACGCGGCCTATTACACTAGTTCGTATCGCGATTGGTGACAACGGCAGCGAGCTTAATGCGCGCTGGCGGCCCGATAATGGACAGTCACATTGGTACGAATTCCCCCACGTGGTGTGTAGGCACCAACCAGCGTCATGGACCGTGGATGGGTGACAGCCACCAGATCATCGAGAATCTGATTAGTCACCGCCTCGTAGAAGGCTCCGTGATTTCGGTACTGTTGCAAATACATTTTTAACGACTTGAGCTCGTAACAGAGCTGATCGGGGACGTAGGTGAGTGTCAGCACACCGAAATCGGGCTGGCCGGTTTTTGGGCAGAGCGAGGTGAATTCGGGACAAATTGTTTCGACGGAATAATCACGCTGTGGAAACGGATTGGGAAATGTTTCGAGGAGGTCACGAAAACTCATGATTCAAGCGGGGTCCTGAAGGTAATCGAAAGGGAAAAAACAGTGAGTCGGTCGAATGGGCTCCTCGTGGAGGGCTCGTAACGCTGAATCAGATTGTAGTCATCCTGACGGAATTCCCAACCCGCCCGGTTTCTCAATCCCGGTTTCTCAATCCAGAAGGGGCCGTCAGCGAATTGGCGGAAGCCGTCCCCCACGTTGAATAAATTTTTCGGAGAGTCCCGCACCACGTATCGGAAGAATCAGAGCACTTCCCTTCATTCCGCCGTAGGAAACCAGGTCTCCTGCCTGCTTGCCGGGGACAACGACGAGTCGCACGACGGCCGGACGATGGTTCAGTACGGCGAACGAAACTTGATCCGCAATGATGGCCGAGAGGGTTGCCACATCGGTATCGCCGGGGATGCAGACCAGGTCGAGACCGTTGGCCCCCGAGTTTGCGGCCATACAAAGCTGGTCAAAGGTCAGTGTTCCCGATTGTGTGGCTGCCGCCAGTGACGCATCTTCGAGGACCGACAGCATGATGCGGGAATAACCTCCTGTGGCACACGAGGCAAATGCGGCTCCGGCTCGGACAGCGCTTTGGATCATCGCCAGGGCGGTTGCCGTTCCGGGGGCTCCAATTCGTTCAATCCCCATGGCTGGCAGCAGATCGACAACGCTGTCGCCGGGTCGTTGAGTTGGTGCCAGTGTCACATCGATGCTGCCAAATTCCGCTCCTAATCGCTCGGCAATCTCACGTCCGACCAACTCGGCAGCGCGTGTGGCCTGGAACACGGCGGTCTGAATCACCGAGGCGAGTTCGTCCAGGCGTGCGCGGGGGTTTTCCAGAAACTGTTGTTCGAGTGCATGACGAATAATGGCTGCGGCACCGATGCCCACATGAACCACCAAGTCTCCCCAGCCGTCACCCAGTGCTGTTCCGGTGAGATGGGGATGGCCGGTCGAGTCATTCGCCAGTACGGCCAGTTTTGCGGCGGCGTCCCCCTGGCGATGTGCGGTCGCTTCGGCCGCCTCTTTCAGCATGGCCGCGACCAGTGCGATCGCTTCCATGTTCACCCCATTTTCGGATGAGCCAACGTGGACTGCCGCCCGGACCCGCTCGGTTTGCGTCAGGGCTGCGGGGAGGCTCAGGATTAACTGTTTTGCACTTTGAGACATCCCATGCTGGACATCGGTTGCATAGCCGCCGATTCGGTCCGCATGCACATTGGCAGCGGCCCCGTCGAGTGTTTTGGCGACATTGACAAAATCGTTGGCACTTAAGCCCTGGGCCACACGATCAATCGGAGTGACGCACAAACGCCGCTGGAGCACGGGAACTCCCATCAGCGAGGCGACTTCGCCGCAAACGGCATTCATCCGACCCGCTTTCGCGATGATCCGCTGATAAATTCCCTCACACAGTTTGTGGAAATTCCGGTCGGCACAATCGGCAATATTGATTCCGAGTGTCACGGTCCGTACGTCGAGTGGCAACTGCCGAATCTGCTGCAGGGCAGAGAAAAATCCCTTGTTGGGTACCATGGCTGTTACTCGATGGGTTTGGTCTCGGATGTCTCGGTCGCGGGTATAAACTTGGTCGCGGGGCTGAGCCGGCTGAAGCTGTCTGATCAGGGAATCGCGGTGTTGAACCCGACCGGTTCAGGGTGGGCGAGTGCCGCGATCACGCGGCGGTGTTGCAGTGAAACCGTAATTCCATCGGACTGAAATTCGTGCCTCAATTCGTCGCAGAGTTGCAGGGCGTCGACACCCCGAGGCACGGCCAGTTCCATGGCGCTCAAAAATGTTTGCGTCGAATCCTGCAGTCGCCCTTGTAAATCGACCAGATCGATCCCATCCAGCGCCAGGCGATGGGCGAGGAACCGCAGAATTCCAGGCCGATCCCGACCAGCGAGCGTTAAAACATATCGCTCTTTGTGTGTCGGTTCGGTGTTCCCTTCCATCCCCAGGGCGAGCGTGGGATCGACAACCGTGACATTCGCACCAAAGGCACGGCAAACCGCACCAATATGATCGGCAATGACTTCTGGACTTTGATCGTCTGGAAATTCTGCCGCCATGATCATGGCGAAAAACTGATGAACCACAGCCTGGCTGACATCGCGCAGATTTCCCCCCAGTTCATCCAAGGCATTGGCAAGTGCCGCCAGGATTCCGGTTCGATTCGCCGCCAGCACCGTCATGATGTAAAGTTTTGGCATCGGTTTGTCCTCTCGACTTTGGTTCACGATTCATGCGAAGCGGGTCTTCAACCACCCAGCAAAATTCGCTGAATCCACTTGATTCCGCGTGTTAAATCCCGCGCGGGGTCGATTCCTTGTGTTCGAATCGCGGTGAGCCAACCCCGGTAGTCCATTTCGCCCAGAAGGGCCAAGACTTCAATCCAATCCACCGTTCCCTGGCCGACGGGCTGCTCTTGAGCTCCGTCATTTCCCGCATGAGCGTCGCGCAATTGAACATGCAGGATCCGGTCATGCAGCGTTCGCAACGCCTCGGTGACCGGGCGTCGAGTCATCACAAAGTGGGCGGGGTCAAAATCGACGCCGATGGGGCCGGTGTTGACCTCGGTAAAAAGTGTCTGCAGAGTTTCGGCAGAATCATTGGTCGGGGTAATTGCGAGCGCGGTTCCAATATGATTGGCGTCACGAGCGAGATCTTTGAGTGCCTCAACCAGCAATTGACGCTCTTTTGATGTGACATCTGTCGGG
>CAMBQP010000045.1 GCA_945869955.1 Schlesneria paludicola DSM 18645 | reverse complement strand
AAGCCGCAACCTGCCAAGCCTCAGCAAGGTGATTGGTTGATGAAATGGAATCCGAACGGTCAATGCAGTTGGCCGCCAGAGGATACGGCGATCGAAAAATTCCGCACGCATGTCAAAGAGACCGCACTGAACCTGCTGGGTTCGGATCTGGCTCGCAGTGAAAAGTTTTCGACGAGCCTCAAAGATGGTTTGGATATTCGTGAAACATTACGAAATTGGCACACGGGAAACCTGTATGTCAAGGTGATCCCTCCGACTCGTGGAACGCTCGACTGCGTGGTGATGCTGTTCGACAGCCCGGCAGACCCTCGTGATTACCCTTGGCGAGTCACCTGGCACGCTGAGCATCACGACGAATCCTCGCTGGCCCTGTTTGCTTCGAATTATCAAGAGAATCTGATTGGTCCCGGTATCGGTCAGGCGACCTACGGCGGTGCCATGTTTCTGTTTCCGCCACGTCCTGTGGCGGATATCTGGTCGAACCCTCGATTCGATTTTACAGATACGCTGGAAGAACGCTTGCTGGCTGCCGCCTGTCATCACTCGAACGAACGCCATGTTGCCTTGCTGAGCCACGGTCCCCCGGGTCTCGCCTGGCGAAACTTGGCCAAACGGTTTGGTAAGAAATTGATCCATGTTCCGATCGCGAAATTCAGCCAGGAAACCATTCAGCAATTACGAGTTTTTCATGTCTTAAATGGCCAGAAGATCCGCAGTTTTGCCGCAGAATTTATTCGAAAAGTCTAAGAGAACCCTGATGCCTGAACTGTCCCATTTCGACGAACAGGGTTCGAGCCGCATGGTGGATGTTAGCGGTAAAGAGGTGACGCATCGGCTTGCCCGGGCCGAGTCATTTGTCTCAATGCAGCCCGAGACCCTGAAACGGATCATGGATCGGAAGGTTGCCAAAGGGGATGTCCTGGAAGTCGCACGACTTGCTGGCATCATGGCCACCAAACGAACGGCCGATCTGATTCCGCTCTGCCATCCCCTCGGGATTGACGGCGTTGACATCGTGCTGGATCCCGCCGGAGATCGAATGGTACGAATTGAAGCCAGTGTGCGCGTGCACGGGCGTACCGGGGTAGAGATGGAAGCGTTAACTGCCGTCACGGTGGCCAGCCTGACCATTTACGACATGTGCAAGTCTGTCGACCGGACGATGACCCTGGGACCCGCTCGGCTGTTGGAAAAACGAGGCGGGAAAAGCGGTCATTTCCTCGCCGAGTGACCCACCGGTTTGGTACCGCGTTGTCGTCTCGTCGCGTTGACGTCTCGGTGATGAAAAAATCGCGGATCGAGCTCGCTTAGCGTGACTGACGGTTGGAACGAATAGAATTCCCCGGACTGAAGGGGTCATCCTCGTCGGCGGAAGGGGGCGGGACTTGGGAACGGCGACGGGGTGGTTCTGTCTGGTCGAAATCCCTGAATTGATTGCTTGAAGGCCGATTGCTGATGCGATTGGTGGCATCATTCTCCCGCAGTCCGTTTCGCTCGAAATCCCGGGTACTCGAATCGCGGCGTGGAGGGGAAGCGGCGGGCTGGCCGTACTCGTCATCGTCTCCCAGATCCGAGGGGGAAGATCCTTGAGAATCGAATTCCTCTGTCCTGACACGGCGCGCATTTGAATTGGTTGGCGTCAAAGGTGACCGGCGATCAGGCAAATGGTCGTCATTCAACATCGTTTCCGCATCCTGACCACCAAGATCGAGAGGAAGACTTCCATCGAGTTGCTTCAAGTAGGGGCGAAGCAATTGGTGCATCGCTCGCGGCAGAATTGGATAGACCGCGTTAATAATTTTTGCGGCGATGGTGCGGCTTTCCGACTTGAGGATGATTTCCCTCGCAGCGGTCGAATAAATCAGCAGGATCACGGTGATCGCCAAGGTCAGCAGCACACCTTTGACCGCTCCGAGCAGTGCACCCAGGTGCCGGTCGTATTCGGTGAGTCGCGCTTTATCAATTCCTGCGCGAAACGAGCGAACGACGAGATACACAACCAGGGATGTGGCGATGTAAATGGCGACCAAAGCAAATAAGCGATTTTGAGGGGGTGCTCCAAAATAATGGGCCATGGTGACGGACATGGGCATGGCCACCATATATCCCAGCACCAGTGACATGATTGGAGCGATTTGCCAGGTGGCCCCCTTCCAGAATCCGTGAACTGTCGTAAAAAAGACAATCAGCAGCATGATGCCATCGTAGACTGTGACTCCACCGAATCCGGTCATGTTTCTCTTCCTTCGCGAATCTCAGCGAATGCCGCCGTCTGCGGACTCTGATCTGGTTTTTGCGGGTTGCTTGGAAATGCGGGTTATTTTGCCGTACGGGTTATTTTTGCGGGATGATTGCGGCTCGCAGGTTCAATCAAACCAGCAGCTCACCGAAAACTTGGGTCGGTTTGCCATTCCTCGTCAGGTGAAGTGCGTGATCTTCCAGGGGAATTCTGAGAACGGCGAGGAGGAGTAATGAGCCTGATGTCTGGAAGCGTCGCAAGCTGGTCTTCCCGTGCTCGCTGAAACGGGGCAGCCACTTCGGGATGTCCCTGATCGTTGGCGGCAAAAACCGACAATCCCAACAACAACGCCCACGTTGCCGAGTTCGCGGTTCTGACATCACCAAAAAGTTTGAGTGCCGTTCCAAACGATTTTTTCAAACGAAGGTGGCCAGCTTTGAGTTCCACTGCCCAGATTTCATCCAGGAACAGATGAGTCAAATAGCCGATCGTGGCACCAACCCCTTTAAAACTTCGCCCAAGACTGACTCCCGTATCACAGATCACATAGGCAATCAGTCCCGCGATGATCGCAGCGGGGATGCTATGAAACATACCCCGATGCACCGAAGCTTTGAGTAGTTCGCCGAAACCGAATCGTATCAAAAGATAAAGCGGAGCCCCAAACAAGAGAATGTGTTCCGTGGCCAGGCCTTCATAATGAAATCGATAGAAGAGCAGCATGGGTGCGACAGCGGCCAGAAAACTGAGCGTTTCTCGGGCGGGGATCGCCTGATCGCTATCGAGATCAGGCATGATGCCACAGACGGAACACAGGCCCCCAGCGATGGCGCACGTGGAGAGGGGGAGGTCCAATTGAGAAACACCGAGGGAGGCATAGCCGATCCCCACGACGGTGCTCACTGTAATATGCGTATGAAACCCGGCCATCGGCGTCCTTGCCTCAAGTCCGTGGACTTAAATTCCTGACTCATTCATGAAGTTCAGTCATGTTCCTGATGCTCAGTCATGCTGCTCAGACAATCATTAAGATCATCTGCAGAATTTGGTTTTTGGTGAACTGCCAACATCGACAGCCCGCCATCCGTCGGAAACGTATCCAGATCAGGATCTTCCGTCAAGATGAGGCGAGGGGGGGATTAGTTTTCAGTTTTCAGTTTTCAGTCAGAACAAGATTCTTGATCAGGTTCCGGATTTCACTGCGTGCAATTCTACGGTTTGCATGCCTTCCATTCGGTTCAACTCGGCGACGAGATCCGTGGGCCGAACTTTTGGCAAGAGCCGTAGCCGATACGAAAGCTCCATGGCGGCACCGTGGCGAACCGTGACAACGGACATCGGCTCGATTTCTGCAGCGTACCTGGCAACGCATTCCAGGGTACTCGCTTCCAATGCGGGTGCCCAGTTGTAGCGAACCGTCAATTGTGACTCGCGATCGAGTTCGAGTAGCATTTGAGCTCGATCGCGGAGCAGCATGCTGGCAAAACCTACCACAGCAATACCACACAGCGCAACCACGGGTTGGCCGGCACCGACCGCCATCCCAACCACCACCGCAAAAATGACAAATGCCGTGTCTTTGGTGTCTCTGACGACCGTACGAAACCGAACAATCGAGAGGGCACCGACCAGACTGAAGGCGCGGGCAACATTATCGCCGATGACTTGAGTCACCATCGCGATCAACACACATAACAGGACCAGTGTCGTTGGAAAGGTTCCGGCCGACCCTGAAGCAAGGCGTGTTCGGTGGTAGACCAGATTGATCACCAGTCCCAATCCGAGTGCAACAACCAAACGCGTCAGCAAGGTTTCCCAAGGAACGACGGCGGTGCTGTCCACAACCCGACTTAACCATTCTAACGGCATTGTTCGATTTCTCCTTTTTCATTCCCGAGAACGGCATTCAGCGAATTCGACTCTTGACCCCAGGCAACCTCTGGCAAGATTGACCCCGGGACTGATTCACCCTGGCCACGATCCTGGAAAAAACAGGCCGGCGGGAACTTGCGCACCCTAGTCAACAGAGCGAACTGAGTCAATCGGTTCCGATTTCGAGTGGAATCGTATGGCTGGTATCGAGGTCCAGACTTCGCTCTCTATTTTGGCACCTCGGCTGCTGGCAAGGATTCAATCGCAGGATGTTTCAGCAGGAATTCGCGGCGCTGTTCTGCGAATTCCTTGAGACTCATGTGTGGCTGCGACCGAGCGTTCGGTTTTCCGGACCCCAGCACGGTTTGCTGGAATTCCGCAAACGACGAGAGCTTTCGCGTATCAGCCTCGATCTCGAGGGAAATCAACTGATGATACTGAGTCACGATCGGCTGCAATCGATTCCAATCAAGTGCATCCTGCGCCAGAGTTCGAACGTGTTCCAGATATTTTTTCCTGAGCTGCGGTACCGCCAGCAATCGACTGCGAAGAGGTTTGGTGACATCGCGAAGCCCCACCAGTGGATCGAGATCAACACGACCACCGCCGGTTCCCCCCGGCCGACCTGGCCCCGGTCCCACACCCATCGCAGGTGGCAACCCGGACGGTCCACCATGACCCGGCCGACCGGGGCCGGGTCCCCCCGGCCCAGTATCACCACGCCGACCTGGCCTCCCTCCAGGGCCACCCATACCAGGACCCATGGGTGGCTGAAATGCCTCGTTCATGTCGTGGGGAATCATGTGAAACACCCCTTTTTCATCACAATAAATCGCGTAGTCGCTGGCCCGAATCCAATAGCCATCGCTGTTGATCAAAGCATTGTCTAAAGCCAGGAACCAGAGTGTTTCGTCGAGATCGAGCATTGGTGTGAGGGCAACTTCCAGGTTTTCCAGCGGTGTTTCATTCAGCGTTTTGCAAAGTTTCATCAGGCGTTTCCAGTCTTTTTCGCGGTCCGCCGTTTTGAGCGAATACAGTGCACGATAATTTTCGGTCTGTTCTCCAAGGTATTCGAGACCACCTCGTCCCATCGGGCTGCCCTGAACCTTCCAGCGTGCACCTTTTGTGCTGGAATAGTTCTCTGCGAGGAAGTCTTTATTGAACTGCTGTGCATTGATGTAAATCCCCCAGCTCTCCCCATTGACGGCGAGTTTCACAAAATTGGCTTTGGGGGCGGGAAGATATTTGCGCGCGATCTCGGAATACAACACCGTATGCAGAAAAGTCGGATCTTCGTGCGAGTTCAGCAGATTGATCGTCTTGTACCCCAACAGTCGTTGATCGGGATCGACAAAATCAAACGACAGATTCATCGATCGCTTTGAACCCGCTTGAACTCCCATCAACGATGACATTCCTCGAAATTGAACCCCCACATTCGGATAGGTTTTTCCATCAACAATCACCGTAGTGGGAACCTCGACATCGGTCCGACTGAAGTCTTCCAGTTCCTGTTCCCAGTCGTCGTTTTCAAACTCGAGGAAAACCGTTCGCAATACTGTCGGTTCATACAGATTCGTGTTATCGACGGGAGGTACATCAGCAGGTGAAATCTTTGGACCAGGTTTTCCCGGTTGACTGCCGCGAGGGGGACCTCCGGGTGGGGGGCCCCCCATAAACCCGCCAAATCCAAATGGTCGTCGTCCGCCGGGCCCGCCGGGCCCGCCGGGGCCGCCAGGTCCACGATTCGCCTGCAGAAATTTACGTGCTGCAGCACGTTCTGTTGGATTCAGTCGCCCATCGTGATCTTCGTCAAACTGGGCTACGATTTTTCGCTCACCTCCCATGGGACCACCGGAACCACCTGGACCACCGGGACCACCTGGACCACCTGGACCACCGGGGCCGCCTGGGCCGCCAAACCGTGGAGGTTCAGGAAACGTAAATTCCTTGCCATTGAGGTCCGCCCATTTCCGCTTTTGGACTTCATTCAGCAAAGCCAAAACCTCGACGTGTGATTGCCGTTTGATGTCGGGTGCTTCGAAGGGGCGGGGCTTGTTCTGCGTGAGCTCATCGAACCGAGCTTTTTGGGTCTCTGTCAGTTCGAGTTGTCGGGCAATTTCGGGCCTTTTCAATCCGGCAATCACATCCCGCTGCAGTACCAATTGCTGCAGCCGGATCCCCTGTTCGGGCCTCAAGAATTCTTCGAGCTTTTGATCAGACGTTTTCACCACAGCTTGAATACGGGTCCGCATGCTCTCAAACTTTTTTTCCCGTTCTTCTTCGCTCAAGTTGAAAATTTCAGGAAAATTCATGCTTTCAAACACCTCACGCAGTTGCTCATGCAGCCCCCCCTGCAGTTTGTTGATTCCCGCCAACTGTGATTCCGCCAAGCCAAGCTCTTGTCGGACCTCGGGGACTGTCACCAACATCAACCCGGAAACAGGCATTTCACCAAGTCCACCAAGACTTGGCGGGGGACCAAACTGTGCGAGTAGCATCGTGGCGATGGTGAGGGTGATTGCCACAGTCAAACCGAAACAAATGAAATTTTTCATTTTGAGCTTTCCTCGAGAACGGAAGCGGCGTATCGGACCATGGTTTACTAGTCACGAACGCCGAGGAATTCCCGCCGCAGTTGGCCCAAGGATCGCTCCAAAAAGTTCGACCTTTTTTCAGCCATGGACGGAATCTGATCGAGGCGTGGAACCAATCCGATCAGGGAAGACTCCCCTGTTTGGCGCGGGCAATGGAAAAGTCGATCAGTTCCTGGCAGCGAAAGAATCCTTCCCAGTAATTGTGTCCCTCCCCTTTGGCCACAATTAGCGTGACCAAATCCCCGGCCCCGGCGGCCCGATATCGAGCCAGAAATTCGGCCGAATTCTCTTTGAGGGGAACAACAGTATCCTGGTCGCCGTGAATCAGGATTGCAGGAATCTTCGCTTTGGCCAGATTCGAGACCCGCTCAATCGGATTAAACTCACGCAGCCTGGCCCCCAGTTCATCGGGCCTGATCTGGTAAGCGGGGGCTGCTGCTTCGAGACCTGGATAAATACGCAGATCAAACACGGGATAAATTCCTGCAATCCCCGCCACCTTATCCACGTTGTCGCTTGCCCAACTCGTCAGCCAAAGCCCCCCGCGGCTGCGCCCCAGCAAGCAAGGCTTTTTGGAATAACCTCGATTCCTGGTCATTTCCTGATAAAAGGCCATCATCAATCGGCAGGCACTGGGACTACCATACCCCTCTCCTACATCAATTCCCGCGACGGCGATCCCCGCATTGAGAAATTGCTCATGCATCCATTTTTCATGAGCGTCGGGCAATCCTTCGAGTGTGGGAGCGTAGAAAATCCAGGGTCGCAATCCCTCCGGCGCGCTGACTTTGGGGGTGAAAATAAACGCGGGACGTCCTTCCACCAGGAATGACTCGCCCGGCAGAATCAACTGCTTGACGACGTGTTCGTCTGCTGCAGCCACGGACCAGAATCCCCCGCTTGCCAAGAGCCCCAAAATCACCAGAAAACGGAATTGCCAGGGGTGTCTCATGGTGTTTTTCCTCCGATTGATCGCCGTATGGCGATCGCCACAGGGATTTCGAGGCGGGGAACTAAACCTCGCCGACAACAGGTGTTTTCCCGGTTTTACGCCAAATTTCGGCGGCATCGCAACAGGCTGCGATTCGAGACCGTACGAGTTCAATCAGCGCCGCATCCTGGTCTCGACCCGAAAACTGTTCGAGTTCTGCAAGTGTGATCGGTTTTCCAAAAACGACCCGCACGCGCGTCGGCTTCAAAAACCCGCTCTTCATCGGCAACGCTTGATAAGCCCCGGCGATGCCAACGGGATAAATCGGATGCTTTGCCCGGCGAACAATCGCCGTAAACCCAGGTTTCAGTTCATTCATCAGGCCGTTCTCTGTGCGAGTCCCTTCCGGGAAAATGCCAACCAGATATCCCTGTTGGAGCGCCCGAATCGTTTGCCGCATGCTGGCGGTGCTCGCCGCTTCCTGATTAATCGACATCACGTGGGTATTTCGCAAAACCCAGCCGAGAAGCGGTGAATGAAACAGCGTCTCACGTGCCAGAAAACTGACAGGCCGGTGCAGCGGAATCCCAATCAGCAGCGGATCAAGAAAACTTTGGTGATTGGCGAGGATCAATGCCCCACCCTCTTTTTCCAGTGGCTGAAACCCGATCGCCCGGTAACCGAGCCAGACGTTGAAAAAGGAGCGAATGATTGTCTGTAGGATCACCCACAACCAACCCCGAACCATTGGGGAGGGGACATCAGCCTGTTCCAGCGTCGCAGCCATTGCTTGATCAATTTCTTGGAAGGATTACGCCGTCATCCCGATCACGCGTTGACGCGATCAGGATTATTCTTCGCCACCCAGCTGAATTCGCATCCCGTAAAAGGAGCGGTAGACGAATCCCATCGAGATGGCCAGCAATCCCAAGGCGATCGCCATCGTTGCCGTTGAACCGAGATTCTGTTTCATCGACACCCCGAGAGGAACCGCCAGGACACCGAAAAGTGTGGTGAATTTGATGATCGGATTCAAGGCCACCGACGAGGTATCCTTAAAGGGATCGCCAACAGTATCGCCCACGACACAGGCATCGTGCAGTTCCGTCCCCTTGGCTTTCATTTCGGTCTCGACCAGCTTTTTCGCATTGTCCCAGGCCCCACCGGCGTTGGCCATGAAGATGGCTTGATACAGTCCAATAATCGCAATCGAGACCAGGTAGCCAATGAAGAAATAGGGCTCCATGAAAGCAAAGCTGAGCGTGGTGAAAAAGACGGTCATGAAGATGTTGAACATCCCCTCTTGAGCGTACTTCGTGCAAATCTCGACGACTTTTTTGCTGTCTTCGACCGACGCTTTGGTCACGGTGTCATCCAGCTTGATTTTCTGCTTGATGAATTCTACCGCACGATAAGCCCCTGTCGTCACCGCTTGAATGGATGCCCCCGTAAACCAGTAGATCACCGCTCCACCCGCAATTAATCCGAGCAGAAACGGAGGGTGAAGAATCGAAAGATTGACGACCAGTTCCTTTTGCAAGCTATTGGTCAGGTCCAGCACAATCGAAAAAATCATCGTGGTCGCACCGACCACTGCGGTCCCGATTAATACCGGTTTTGCCGTGGCCTTAAACGTATTTCCTGCACCGTCATTCTTCTCCAAGTTCTCTTTCGCTCGTTCGAAATCCGGTTTGAAGTGGAAATTGGTTTCCAGGTCTTGTGAAATTCCTGGCAATGATTCAATCGTTGAAAGCTCATAAACGGACTGTGCGTTGTCGGTTACAGGACCATAGCTATCGACCGCGATCGTGACCGGCCCCATTCCCAGGAATCCAAACGCAACCAAACCGAAGGCGAATACCGCCGGGGCCAGCATCATTTGATCACCAATCAGCAGGCTGACCTGGTACGCAATCGTCATCAAGAACAGGATGGTCATCCCCAGCCAGTAGGCACTAAAATTCCCGGCAACCAACCCCGACAGGATATTCAATGAGGCCCCCCCCTGGCCGGACGAGGTAACCACTTCACGAACGTGGGCGGATTCGGTGGAGGTGAATAACTTTACGATTTCCGGAATGATGGCCCCTGCCAGTGTGCCGCAGGTAATGATGATCGATAGCTTCCACCACAGCGAGGAATCGCCTCCGAGCGTGGGGATCAGGACTAACGAAACGACAAATGTCAGCACCACCGAAATGATGGAAGTCAGCCAGACCAGCGAGGTCAACGGAGCCTCAAAATTGAAGTTTTCCAAGTTGCCGTATTGTTTTTCGGCGCGGCGTTCATTCAAAAAATAGGACAAACCCGACGCCACCACCATCATCACACGCATCATGAAAATCCAGACCAAAAGCTGGATTTGCACTTTGGGATCTTTGACCGCCAAGAGGATGAACGTAATCAGCGCGACCCCTGTTACACCGTAGGTTTCAAAACCATCTGCCGAGGGGCCCACCGAATCGCCCGCGTTATCGCCAGTACAATCCGCAATCACACCCGGATTTCGTGCATCATCTTCTTTGATTTTGAAGACGATTTTCATCAGGTCGGCGCCAATATCAGCGATTTTCGTGAAAATCCCGCCCGCAACCCGCAGCGCCGCAGCACCTAAGGATTCACCAATAGCAAATCCGATGAAACAGGGACCAGCATAATCACGGGGAACAAACATCAAAATGATCAGCATCAGCAGTAACTCGACACTGATCAGCAACATCCCAATACTGATTCCCGCTTTCAACGGGATGGCATAACAAGGGAATGCCTGACCCGTTAAACTGGCAAACGCCGTTCGCGAGTTGGCATAAGTGTTGACCCGAATTCCAAACCAGGCAACACCGTAACTTCCTAAAATCCCAATCACACTGAAAACGAGAATCGTGGCGACTTTTGACCATTCCAGGCCGTCAACGAAGCGGAAATGAACGACGATCACCGTCCCAATGAAGAGCCAAAGCGTAAACAGGAATTTTCCTTGCGTGAGCAAATACGTCTTGCAGGTGGCGTAAATCAGCTCAGAAACTTCCAGCATCGAGGAATGAACCGGAAGTCTTTTCAATTGGGCCGAGGAAACCAGGCCAAAGCCGATCCCCACAATCGAAACCACCAAACCGACCCACAGCAAATCCCGTCCACCGATCAGATCACTGAAAAACTTGACGCCGTTGAGATCGGGCAATTCCAAGGTCGCCTCACTGCGATTGTGACGTGGGACCTCTTGGGCCATCGCCATTCCTGAAAACAGGATGAAACCTGCTACACAAACCAGCAGTCGCATCAACGTGGATCGTCGCGATGGGGAGTTACCAGAAAAAATCATTCGATTGTCGGCCATTTCATGAGACGAAAAGAAGAGATGGGTTATCCGCATTCGGAATACATCCTATTTTTTTGGAAGTCATTTCATTAAGGGTTTGGAATAAACTAGCCGGATCAGAACCGAGAGGCAACGGTTGATGCAAAGAGATTTTGAGATTGTTTTGCTGGAATTCCCGACGATGGGACTGGCTCCAAACGTTATGACGCATTTCCAATAGGATACTGCCCACTCTCGCGAGCACAACTGTAGTGAAGTGATACAGCGAATGACTCGGGATTTTTGAGGGATTCCCCAGGTCAACCGATTGCCGAATCGTTTTTTCCTGAATTCAAAGACAATTCATCCGAATTCCGGTAACCTTCCCCGTTCCAAACATGTCTTCCGAGAGAAGCCAGCACAGAGATAAGGAATCGGACGCAGCATCATGAACACTTCTCAATTACGAAAACTGGGCGTCCCGAATGAATGCCTCGGTGCCGCGATCGAGGGGGTCCAACTCGCGGTCAAAAATGACGCGATGCGGAACAACGAGATCAAGCGATTGATTGGTAAGGTGTTGGCAGCACCGTCGGACTATGTCGCAGATCCCGTTTTTGGGCGACTCGCCCGAGAAGTAATTGAGGCCGCGAATTTCACCCGACCCGCCCCGATTGATTATCAAGTCTGGGGGAATCAAATCGACAACGCGTGTCATGCACAGATGCGTCAAGCCTGTGCCTTGCCAATGGCCGTTGGTGCGGCATTAATGCCGGATGCCCATGTGGGATATGGCCTGCCGATCGGTGGGGTGCTCGCCTTGGAAGAGGCCGTGGTCCCTTATGCCGTCGGTGTCGACATTGGCTGTCGGATGAAATTGTCGGTGCTGGATATTCCGGCAGCTCAATTGACCGAGAATTTCCATCGCTTCAAAAACGCCCTGGAAAAGGGGACTCGATTTGGCATTGGTTCTGTCCATGAACGTCGTCAGCAGCACGCCGTCATGGACGCGGACTGGACTATTACCTGTGTGACCCGCGAAAACCGTGATCGGGCCTGGAAGCAACTTGGCACCTCGGGTTCAGGGAACCACTTTGTCGAATTCGGCCTGTTAACACTCACCGCGCGCGACGAGGAACTCGGAATCGATGCCGGCGAATATGTGGCCTTAATGAGTCACAGCGGCAGTCGTGGAACCGGAGCCTCCGTCTGCGAAACTTACAGCAATATTGCCCGGTCTGGCTTGCCACAATGTTACGAGGACGTTGGGCGCCTCGCTTGGCTGGATATGAAAAGTGAGGCGGGACAAGAGTACTGGGCCGCCATGACACTCATGGGGGACTATGCCGCAGCCAATCACGATGTGATCCATCGGCTGGTCTCGCAAATTGTGGGTGGCCAAATCCTGGCAGAAGTCGAAAACCATCACAACTATGCCTGGAAAGAAGTCCACCAGGGGCGGGAACTGATCGTTCATCGCAAAGGGGCGACTCCTGCGGACAGCGGGGTGCTGGGTGTCATTCCCGGTTCCATGGCTGACCCCGCCTTTATCGTGCGGGGAAAGGGAAATCCCGCCAGCTTCAACTCGGCGGCACATGGCGCGGGACGCCTGATGGGGCGCACGTCGGCACGAGAAAAGTACAGCTGGCGCGCGGTCCAGCGGGACCTCGAGGTGAAAGGGATTCACGTCCTTTCGGCCGGGGCTGACGAAGTCCCCTATGCCTATAAAAACATCCTTGATGTGATGGAACAGCAGCAGGATCTGGTCGAAATCGTGGCTCGTTTCGACCCCAAAATTGTCAAAATGAGCGATGATGGCAAGTCCGAAGGCTGATGATTTTGATTCTTCTTGCCATTTTTGACGGGTAGGCTCAGATTTAACGGGCAGGCTCAGACGTCACTCTCGCCAAAGTGCGGCGAGAGGATCGACTGGCCGTCATCAGGCGGGCCGCAAAACCATTCTGCAGCGGATCGGGAAAACAGGCGACATACCGCCCCGTTTCTGATAAGCTGTACCCAATGGTTGATGACTCGTTGAAACTGACGGAACCCAAACCCATGCGATCCACTTTTTCTCTCGGCAGTCTCCTGACGCTGTTGATTCTGATCACCCTTGATTCCTGCCCCATCTTAGCAGAAGACGGTGCCGCACCGGTCAAGGTTGACTTTAATCGGGATATCAAACCGATCATTTCCAATTCCTGTTATCGCTGCCATGGCCCGGATGCGGCTGAGCGTAAAGGGGGGGCGGATGGATTGAGACTGGATACGGCGGAGGGAATTTTTGCCGATTTGGGAGGCCATGCGGCGGTCGTCGCTGGGAAAGCGGAATCGAGCGAGTTAATCCAACGAGTCACCTCGACGGACCCGGATCAGGTGATGCCACCTCCCGGAAACGGCAAACCACTCAACGCACACGAAGTCGCTTTGTTAAAAGCCTGGATTCAACAGGGAGCGAAGTATTCTCGACATTGGTCGTATGTCTCCCCTGTTCGGCCAGAATCGCCTGCTGTCAAAAACCGGGATTGGGCGAAGAACGGGATTGATCGATTCATTCTGGCCCGACTTGAACAAGAGGGGCTGCAACCGGCGAGAGAAGCGGATCGGTACGAATTAATTCGGCGAGTTTCCCTGGATCTGATTGGATTGCCGCCGACGGTTGAGGAAGTCGATGCCTTTGTCAACGACGTCAGTCCGAATGCCTATGAAAAACTCGTCGACCAACTCTTATCCAAACCCGCATTTGGTGAACACTGGGGGTTGCTCTGGCTCGATTTGGCTCGTTATGCCGACTCCGCCGGCTATGCAGATGACCCGGCCCGCAAAATCTGGCTGTTTCGCGACTATGTGATCCGGTCGTTCAACGAAAATAAGCCGTTTGATCAATTTACGGTTGAACAAATCGCGGGTGATTTGCTCCCCCCCACCGACGAACATCTGGTAGCCACCGCATTTCATCGCAATACCCTCACCAATAATGAAGGGGGAACCAATGACGAAGAGTTTCGAAATGTCGCGGTCGTCGACCGCGTCACGACCACGATGGCAGTCTGGATGGGAACAACCGTCACCTGCGCCCAGTGCCACAACCATAAATACGACCCAATCACGCAGGAAGAGTTCTTTAAACTCTTCGCTTTCTTCAACAATACCGAAGACGCGGATCGTGGCGATGAATCGCCACTTCACCCAATTTTCACCGAAGATCAGCGGCGTCAACGCACCACATGGACCTCAGAAATCGCTCAACGAGAAGAGACACTCAAGACGCTGACACCCGAATTGAAAATCGCTCAGTCGCGTTGGGATACGGAGTTTCCCCGTAATTTGTCCTGGAGTCCGCTGAAGCCAATCCAAGGGAAATCACAAGCCGAGTCTGCCATCACGTTGACCGAAGCCGGGGAAATCCTGGTTGCTGCGGGGGCCAAGAATGACACCTACACGATCGATCTGGCCACGCCCCCAGGGGTGCTCCGCGCGCTTCGACTGGAAGCCTTACCCAACGAACTCTTGCCAGGAAAAGGGCCGGGGCATGCTGGCGGAAATTTTGTGATTACAAAAATCTCGGCGAGCATCATTCCCTCTGCGGAATCTTCGACTGCGGGACGCTATATCCGGATCGAACTCCCCGGCGAAAAGCTGTTGTCGCTCGCCGAAGTTCAGGTTTTTTCCGGGAATCAAAATCTCGCACTCGAAGGGGAAGCGACTCAAATCAGTACGGATTACGGTGGCGATGCCAAGCTGGCGATTGACGGCAACACCAACGGACACTTCTATGAAGCGAAGTCTACGACGCATACCGCCACTGGAAAAGACCCCTGGTGGGAAGTCGATTTGCGTGCTGAGCAAAAAATTGATCGCATCGCCGTCTGGAACCGCACGGATGGTGCGGGTGAGCGATTGGCGAATTACCGGATCGTACTGCTGAACGATCGGCGGGAACGAGTCTGGCAGCATGACGTTGTGGCCGCACCGAATCCCAGCGCGGAATTTCCGGTCAACGGTCCACGTCCTGTCGAACTGGCAATCGCACTGGCCGACTATGCTCAAAGTGGTTTCGACCCCGCACAGGTCCTGAATAATCCCGATCCCAAAACCAAAGGATGGGCCATTGGAGGAGAGCTTGGCCAGGCACATTCGCTGACGTTAATCACAAAACAGGCGATTACCATTCCTGCAGGCTCGACGTTGCGAGTCACCATCGAGCAGTCATCCGAGTTCGCACAGCATACGCTTGGGCATTTTCGGTTCTGGGGGACGAATGAAGCCCGCACGGAAGAATGGGCTCGGACCCCCGCAAAGGTCATCTCGGCCTTACATAAAGACGTCGCAGAACGGACGCCCGCCGAGCAGGAATTGGTGGCTCAACATTTCCTCAGTATTGCCCTTGAACTCGCGGAAACGCGTCAACAACTCGCTGCAGCCCGGAAATCACTTGCCGATCTACGGCCCGAGACGGTTCCGGTGATGAAAGAGCTGACCGCCAATCGCCGCACCACCAAACTGCAGCATCGGGGAAACTTCATGGACCTTGGTCAGGAAGTGACCGAGGGGACACCCGCTGCATTTCCGCCGTTACCAGCAGACGCACCCAAAAATCGCCTGACACTGGCCAGATGGTTGGTCGATGCCGGCAATCCCTTGACGGGACGCGTCATGGCCAATCGTTATTGGGAACAGCTGTTCGGAATCGGGATTGTTGCGACGAGTGAAGAATTTGGTTCGCAGGGAGAACAACCCGTCCATCCCGAATTGCTCGATTGGCTCGCTTGCGAACTGGCGGGGATTCCGGAGGGAAAAGAGGCGATCCCTGCAACACAAAAACCATGGGATACCAAAGCGTTTCTGAAAACGCTGGTGATGTCCGCAACGTATCGTCAGTCATCCAAGGTTTCTGCCGAACTGCAGCAGCAGGATCCCGATAATCGCCTGTTGGCGCGGGGCCCCCGTTTCCGGCTCTCAGCCGAAACCTTGCGGGACCAGGCCCTGCTGATCAGTGGCTTGTTAAGCCCAAAAATGTTTGGACCACCAGTGAAACCACCCCAACCGAACCTCGGTTTGAGTGCCGCGTTTGGTAGCAGTACCGACTGGCAGACCAGTCCTGGAGAAGACAAGTATCGCCGGGGGCTTTATACCACCTGGCGCCGATCGAATCCGTATCCTTCGATGGCAACCTTTGATGCTCCCAATCGTGAGGTCTGTACCGTCCGGCGGGTCCGAACTAACACACCGTTGCAGGCCCTGGTGACACTGAATGATCCGGTTTACATTGAAGCAGCCCAGGGGCTGGCTCGTCGCATTGTGAAAGAAAGTGGACCGAGTATCGAGGATCGTGTTCGTCACGGATTCCGCCTGACGCTCGCACGACCTCCTCATGAAAATGAACTCACGCGACTGGCCGACCTGTACGCACGTTCATTGGTCCGATTTGAACAAAGCGCCGACGAGGCGATGCGGATGGCGACGGATCCATTGGGCCCGGCCGAGACCGGGGCCAACGTGTCGGAACTGGCGGCATGGACCGTCATCGGAAATGTGTTGCTGAATTTAGATGAAACCTTAATGAAGCGGTGATCCGCTTGGGCACCATCCCCAAACGGGACATTCCTGCTTGATTGAGCCACGATGACACCACCTTCCCATAATCGTTTTCGAGATCGTTTTCGAGAGATCAGACCCATGCGACCGACCTGCTCATCCGTTGCCGAGATCCTCTGATCCGCAGGTTCTCTTCATCGACCAGGAACAATTCCATTCCTCTTCAGTAAAGTCAGGCCACCATGCTTCCTCAGTTTGAACACCTGCAACACAAAACCCGGCGGCAGTTTCTCAAAGATGCTCAGTTGGGTATCGGATCCTTGGCGCTTTCGTCAATGCTTGGCAATACTTCGCGAGGTGCCGCGTCATCGGTCGTTAATCCCTTGGCACCGAAGCTGCCCCATTTTGCCGCCAAAGCCAAACGGGTCATCTATCTGCATCTGACCGGTTCGCCCCCACATCTGGATTTGTATGACTACAAACCCGAATTGGTCAAAATGACCGGGCAGGATGCGCCAGACTCGTTCATCAAAGGGAAGCGGTTTGCGTTCACTACGGGAACACCCAAATTACTAGGGACCCCGCGAACCTTCAAGCAGTGTGGTGAGGGGGGAGTCTGGTTGTCGGATGCCCTGCCAAACCTGCAAACCGTCGCCGATGAAATGTGCATGATCAAGTCGATGTTTACCGAGCAGTTCAATCACGCCCCTGCGGAACTTTTGCTCTACACCGGTTCGGCCCGCTCAGGACGACCTTCCTTGGGGGCATGGACAACCTACGGACTCGGGACCGAGAACGAAAATCTCCCTGGCTTTGTGGTGTTGATTTCCAGCGGGGTGCAGCCCAACGGGGGTAAAAACTCGTACGGCAGCGGATTTCTCCCCTCGGTCTATCAGGGGGTTCAGTGTCGCTCGAAAGGGGATCCAGTGCTCTATGCCTCGGATCCACCGGGGATGTCCCGGAGCCTCAGGCGAGAAACCCTGGATGCATTGCACGACCTGAACGAGATGCAGGCGGGGGAAATGGGGCACCCCGAGACCCTGACCCGCATCGCACAGTATGAACTGGCGTTCCGGATGCAGATGTCGGTCCCTGAAGTGATGGATATCACCAAAGAGACCAAAGACACGCTCGACGCGTATGGAGCACAACCAGGCGCCGCCAGTTTTGCGAACAACTGCCTGCTCGCCCGCAGGCTGTGCGAGCAGGGTGTCCGGTACATCCAACTCTTCGATTGGGGTTGGGATTTTCATGGGACAGGGCCCGGCGAAGGACTGACCGACGGACTGACCAACAAGTGTGCCACGATGGATAAGCCGGTCGCGGCGTTGATTAAAGATCTGAAACAACGCGATATGCTCAAGGATACTTTAATCGTCTGTGGCGGCGAATTTGGTCGAACCCCCTTCCGCGAGGGTCGGACCGCTGGCGGTGCCAACCTGGGTCGCGATCATTTTCCCGACTGTTATTCCATGTGGATGGCAGGCGGGGGAGTCAAAGGGGGCTTTTCGCACGGCGAGTCGGATGAGCTCGGCTTTTCGATTGCCAAGGACAAAGTTCACGTTCATGACTTGCAGGCGACAATCATGCACCTGCTCGGCTTTGATCACACCAAGCTGACTTATCGATTTCAAGGACGGGACTACCGCTTGACGGACGTGCATGGCGAAGTGGTCAAGCCAATCCTGGCATAAGCGGGATTAATCCCGAGTCATCCCAATCAATCCTTGCGGCGGATCGAGCGCATTTTGGTGCTGATCCGCGCGAGGACTGCGTTGGCCCGTTGCTCGGCCTCGCGACCTGATCGAGCGATGTTGGCCTGAGCCGAAGCCAGCACGTTCTGGACGGTCTTGCGATGCGCTTCGAATTCATTCAGGGACTGTCTTAAGCCGGCAAATGGGATCCGGGGGACGATGTATTTCTGGTAGATCTCGAGAAACTTATGCCGCTGGCCCGCACCGCTGGTGGTCCCGACATCAATTTCCTTCACCGATCGCGACAGCGTCGAGATGGAATCTCGTAACCAGCGTCGCGCTTCGACCCAGGCTTGAATATCCTTGCTATCACAAGTCCGCCGCTCGTCCGAATTCAAGTCCCGATTCAGTGAATTCAGGCGTGAGATATTTCCTGCGAGTTCTTTGCGGATCGAGCCGATCCGGACTTCCAGTTGGATAATTCCATTCCAGCACGATTCGATGCCATCGATCATTTGGAGATCAACGTCTGTGGCCCCTGCTGCCGGGCTTCCTGCTGCCATGCCTCCTGCTGCCATGCCTCCTGCTGCCGCGATCGCAGGAGCATACCCGCTGGGAAGGCTGGGTTGACCGGCAAACATCGAGGCCGCAGCGTCAGTCTGGAGTGCAGGTAACGGTTCAATCCAGACGGACAGATTCACGGGATTTCCAGGGGTGATCGGGAGGGGCTGATCCATCAGCGGCGAGTTACCCCCGGTATTCTCGAAGTTCAGGCCATTCAGTGACCAATATAAAACTCGTTCGCCTACGAGGCCGGTGGCTAGGATCAGTTGGCGTAAGGACAAATTTTTGAGCGCAATCGGTTCACTGAAGAGTTCGGGGGGAATCACGAACAGGATTCCGTAAGGATTTATGGCGGGCCGAAACCAGACCCAGGCCGCAGCGCCTGCGGCAGGGTCGAGTGGGAGGGGTTCCCAATTGACCGAAGGGGGTCTGTGGGCGAGCAGCATAGTGAACTCGATTCAGAAGCGGTTGGTCGGTAAACTGCAGATTGAAATTCAGGATCGCGGATGATCGCCGCATGATTGTAGAGCATATTTGCGGGGAATTTCCATCCGAGTTTCCGGGACTCGCCGCCGATGCGATTTGGGAAAACCGGGATTCTCTGTTGCGGACATGGTGGGATTCTCGGCAAATACGGTGGAATTGCCGAACCTTTTCGGACATCAAAACGAGGTTCTCATGACACTGTTGTATACCGACGAACGTTTTCTTGATCACGAGACGGGGACTCATCGCGAATGCCCGGAACGACTGCGGGCAATCCTCGATGAGCTCAAGCGGACCGGTCTGGCCGATCGTTGTCGGACAAAAGAGACTCGACTCGCCACGATTGAGGAGCTCTCACAAATCCATGGAGCAACCTATATTGGTCGCGTCGAGCGTTATGCCGAGGAAGGAGGGGGTTGGATTGAAGGAGACACGTTTATGTCTCGGCAGTCTTACCAAGTGGCTCGGCGTGCTGCAGGAACGTGCCTGGATGCTGTCGACGCCGTGATGAAAGGGGACGAGAAGCAAGCGTTGTGTCTGGTTCGCCCACCGGGTCATCATGCCTTGGTTCACGATGCCATGGGGTTTTGTCTATTCAATAACATTGCGCTGGCGGCCAATCATGCAGTCAAGCAGCACCGATTAGAACGGGTGTTGATCGTCGATTGGGATGTCCACCATGGAAATGGGACCCAGGATATTTTTTATGAGCGTGACGATGTCTGGTTTCTTTCAGCCCACCGCTCACCGTTCTATCCGGGAACCGGAGAAACCAATGAAACCGGAACCGGAAAGGGACTTGGGACCAACTTCAATCTCCCCGTGGCGATGGGAACTTCTCGCCGCGATTACCTGTCCCGCTTCGAGTCGATCCTGACAGACGCCGCCAAGAAGTGCCGACCCGAATTGGTATTAATCAGCGCCGGTTTCGACGCCCATAAACAGGATCCTGTTGGTTCATTGGGGTTGGAAACCGAAGACTTTGAAACGCTGACTGATCTCGTGATCCAAGTCGCCAAAACCTATAGCGGGGGCCGGATCGTCAGTTGCCTCGAAGGGGGATATCATACGCAACGATTGGCCGAATCGGTCGCCTGCCACCTGCAGACACTTTTGAATCATCCCTCCAAATGACAACGGCTTTGGAGGGATAGTAACGAACCGGTGCCGGCACCCGCGAGGGGCTTACCAACTCGTTAAATCATAATCCCTAATCCCCAGCAGGCGACGACTTGATGGCCCGTCCCATCAAGATGGCAGTTCTTAAAGGTTTTCTCTATTAAACTGATTCAACTCGAATAAACTGATTCAACTCGAACCGCGCGCCGCTGGCGATTGCGCAAGGACGCATGAATCAATATATCTCGATTTGACTGATCGTTTGAGATTCCGTCTAAATCTTGAGAATGAGGGTGTTAATTTCGATTGACCTTCGGTGTACAATGAACCGTGCTCGTGTCTGGCTGTTTGCCGATGGGGCAGGTGATGTTCCCGGAAAGAGATTTACGATGCCACAGCTTTCGATCGAAGGTCAACGGATTGCCAATCAGTTGTCTTCGTCCTCAGGATTCAGTGTTGATGCGGTCACCCACATGATCGTGGCGGTGTTGAACGGTAACGGCTCAATGGCCCAGTTCAACCATCCCGAGTTTGGTGGAGGTGGACAGTGGATGAGTGGCGGCATGCTCATGCTGGGCGACATGTTCAATAATTACCTTAAGGGACGCGTCGATTCGCTCTGTTACGAAATCTCCAATATCCTCAGCCGCGAGCCGCACCTGTTGCAGGCGGGTAGTTTTCAGTCGCAAAGTCAAAGTGGCAGCGGGAATCAGCAGCAGACGGCGGGTGGAGCGATGGGGGAATCGAGCCTGTTCGTGCCGGATCCCAAGTTGAAGTGGTGGCCGGTAGATCTGGGTTCCCCCAGTGCAACCGGATCGCAGAACAACCTCAAGTACGCCTACTTTTCGGGATCACGACGACTCGCCGTCGATTCAGGGGGTGACGTTTGGGTGTATGACACGCTGGACCACCAGATCGGCGGTTTTTCGCAACAGCAGGGTTCAGGAAGTTCGATCCAGTTCTCGAGCCAGTATGGAAACATCAGCCTGTCGACTCTTCCCGTGATTTCGCGCAACGGCCAATCAGTACCCACGACACCCCCAGCAGCGTATTCGCGACCAGCAGCTCCTTTCATACCACAGTCGCGCGACGATCTCACTTGGAGCGTTGTCGATGCTGCGTATTCGCAACCAGTCACACCACAGGCCAACTTCACACAGCCAGCCGCAGCGGCTTTGGATGGAAATGTGTTCGCAGCCATCGAGCGGCTGGGCGACTTGAAGTCCAAAGGGCTAATCAGCGAACAAGAGTTCACCACCAAAAAGGCGGAACTGCTGGCGCGGCTATAGTCCGAGTTGCTTTCCCTTAATCGAAACATGCATTTGGTACATTTCTTTGTCGTATGAATCCCAAGTAATCATAGGGAACTCTGGCTTAACGAATTTGTCAAACATCTGCCGTAATCGTTCCTTCGGCGTGAATACCGCACCATAACGGAGATACAAATTCCAGCGTGTTTGTGTCTCCGTCGCTGCACACAGCCCCAAGTCGGACCATTTCAACAACTGCTCGCGCCCTGCTTTCACAACCAGATCGCCCCCATGCAATCGATCGTCAATCTTTTGAAGCAGTTGCTTCGCACAGAGGTCTAACCAGTCATTGGCATTCGTTTCGGGCAGGCAGGTGGCCCACATGGTTAAGCTTTCATCTTCGATCCGCGTCCATGTCACACGAGTTCCTTGATGACTGATTGGTCGTTGGGCATCTGCTTCCTCAAGAAAATCGTCGTTCACAAACAAAACTAGAGGTTGCTCTGATGAAGACAGAAATTTGGAGAGGGGGATCGGCTGCGTAAATGCCGAAAGACGCCCTTTCTGGCGATAATCTGCAAATAATGCGGGGGCATACCACGTTCGTGATGATTCGCTGTCCATTTCGAAAAGACAGAACTCCCCATTTGATCGTTGAACGACAGGAAGGCTGGTCCCGCATTCAACCAGCGTAGTACCATCCATTCCAATGACGCTTAGATTTTGGGAATCGAACTTAGCTTCAGATGCGTTTGAATCCACTTCTCCAGCTCCTTACAAAACGAGTTACTTACCGTCGGAATGATCGGTTCCTGCGAGAAAAATTGTTCTCACCCGGATTCCGGCACACGAGTAATTCATTTCCAGAGGAAAGAGGCTCCGAGCCCCCGTTCCTTTGTGATGTTTTTGATCTGTTCTCGATGAAAAAACGTTTTCGCGACAGGCTTGGGCCGGGTTCTGATTGGCGGTTGGGCCTGAATGATTGTTTGGATCTCACGCATTTTCTGCAGATAGTGCTCCCAAGTACAGCTAGGAAACTGCCGTTGAACGAAAATATCAAACAACCGCCGGACGCGTTCCGGATCGATCACCGCACCATAGCGGAGATACAAACTCCAGCGAGTTCCTTTGTCGGTCGCCGCACACAATCCGAAGTCTGACCATTTCTGCAGTTTTGCCGCGGACGCGTCATCCTCTTTCAGGTGATGATCGATTTTTTGACAAAGTTTTTTCGCCCATTCGTTCGACATCCCCTTAGCAAGGCTCTCAGGAAGAGGTGTCCCCCAAGTGACTCGCCTTTCACCCGTGATTTTCGTCCACTGAACTGGGGTTCCCTGGAATTCTAGAGGCTTTTGAATCTCTGCTTCGTCAAGAAACTCGCCGTTCACAAACAAAACCAACCGTTGTTCGGTTGCAGGCGAGGAATCTGGCAACGGAATTGGAGTTTCGAATGCAGAAATCCGCCCTTCACTCACATAGTCCGCGAGGCTCGCCTGATCGTGCCATAACCTTGAAGACTCCTGATCGATTACGAACCGACAGAAATCCCCGTTCGTGCGCTGGGCGACCGGGAGACTGGTTCCGCACGCAACCAATGTCGAACCATTCATGCCGATGACGTTCAGACTTTCAGCGGCAACGCCGATTGCAAACGATTTCTGATCCACGTTTTAAGTTCTTTCACAATCTCTTTTCATTTCGGCTCAATCCACGAACATCAGTTCGTTCGCAATTAAGAGCACTTGAGCGAGTTGTTCCCAACTGTTCAACCAGCTCGGTTTGGGGCCGGCGAAATCCTGTTCGGCATTCCAGATCTGTTGCGTGGTCGTCTCGCGAATCACTGGCGACCAGAGGTGCTGATCACTGTTTAATTCGCCGTTGATGTCCACCACGAAGTCGAGCGTTTCACCCGCTTTCAGGCTGACCGAGGGGACGTTCATTTCTTGCTGCCGATTGTGCAGCGACTGCTCACCCAAGACCCCCTCGCGATTCGCGAAAATCCAGCAGCGAATTCCGTTACCGGCGGCGACTTGATGCTGGACGGTGGATGTGACCGCGTAGGTTCCGTCGGCCGGCGCAATCCAGCGTCGAACGGCACAGTGCTGCAGGTCGTTTCCGGGATGTCCTCCGGTGGCGGTCAACTGAACCCAGCCGAGTGCCGCATCCGGGAAACTGGTCCCTCCCTGCCAGGCAGAACCCGAATAGTGTGGTAATGCCTGAAATGACTGCAGTGATTTCGTTGCCTCGTCCAAGGCCCCATACCCGTATTGCCAGGCGAGTGATTCCGGACGTGGGTTTTCACGAAGCTCGAGCCCCTCGGTGGCCAGAAAGTTTTGCGCGATTGCGATTTGCCGGGGAGTTGGTTCCCGTTGATAGACCAATCGGTAAAGCTGACGAATTTTTTCCGGTTCGCTGTCCCCTGGATTGGGTGCCGCTCGGGCTGCGAGGAACTTCGCCTGCTGTGCGACAAACGGATGATTCAGTGCGAACAGCGCCTGCTGCGGAACGGTTGTTTCGCTCCGCAGAGGTGTATGCAGGTCGGGATTGGCAAAGTCGAAGACGCGCAAGGTTGCCGGCAAAAATTGGCGATCGACCAGCCCATACAGTGAACGCCGCTGGTGAACGGTGCCGTTCCCCGCGAACAGATCCGAGGCCCGTCCCCCTGGTTGTAAATTGAGCCGTCCGGCAATCGATAACAGACTGTCCCGATATTCTTCAAACGAGAGCCGACGGACATTCATCCGCGAAAGCAAGCGGTTCTCAGGATCCAACTGCCGAGCCTGTGCCTGTGCCGAGGACCCCTGCCCCGCCTCGACGTTTGATCCCGGACCGTCGTCCGAACGCTGCTGATAGGTGTTCGACAACAGGATCAGCCGGTGCAGTTTTTTGGTGCTCCAGCCCTCTGCGATGAATTGTGTGGCGAGCCAATCGAGCAGTTCCGGGTGGCTGGGTGTTTCAGCCCGGATTCCGAAGTCGCTCGCCGTCCGTACCAGTCCGATGCCGAAATGATTTTGCCAGACGCGGTTGACCCAGACGCGAGCGGTGAGGGGATTGGTGGGATCGATGATCGCCTTGGCCAGTTCCAGCCGTCCACTGCCGACTTGAAACGGGACAGGCCCTGGTCCCGCCACCACCGAGACGAAATGGCGGGCGACTTCCTGGCCACGATTGGCAGGATTTCCTCGGCGAAAGATCCGTGCTGGCCGGATTGTTTCGCGATCGATCAGGCCAACGGCATGAGCCGGAGCAAGCGGTGACTGAATCAACCAGCGATCCACCTCACTCTGCAATTTCCATAACTCGTTCACCGAACCACTATCGTAGAACGTTTCGGTTGAAACGATCGATTCATTCGGGATCAGGCAGGGAGATCCGGGCTGATACAACACCTGACGCAGAGCCTCGTCAGTAGGGGATTCCAACTGGACTGGATCGGGCATTCCCGCCCCTTTCGCCTGTTCGCAGGCCGCTTTCCATTCGCGATCGACTTCAGACAACAACGCGCCGTATCGCTCGGCCACTTCACGCATCGAACCGGGAACCGGGGACAACACCTTGAGGACTCGTGGATTGACCTTGCTGGGGTTCTCGGTCAGCTCCCGCACGATCTCGGCGGCACCGGTGGCAAAATCGGCTGCGGGTAAGGGGAGTAGCGAAAACCGCTTCCAGGGACCGAAGACGGGATCTTCGGGGGTGACACTGAGTGCCAACCAGGCCTCCCAGCGGCGAACGAACGTCGGGATCAGATCGGTCAGCGTCAAAATCTGATCGAATCCTTCCTGGGGATAGCGCGACAGTTCCGTCTGCGCGACCAGATAATCAGTCACCCGTTGCCGCACCCGTTCTGCCGCTTCGTTCCGTTTGGTGAGCGTCGTGTCGCTTAACTTCTGTAGACGCTGATCCAGTTCCTGCTGAAAGGCCAGATAAGCCTCGTCCCGGACGGTCGGCTCGGCACTTTTCCGCAGTCGTTCGGTCGAATTCAGAAACACACCGTACAACGAATAATAGTCGGCGGTCGGTATTGGGTCATATTTGTGATCGTGACAACGGGCACAGGCAACGGTTAGCCCCATGGTTCCGCGTGTCACCACATCAATCCGATCGTCGATGATGTCGTGGGTGACCCCCAGGAATCGCCGAC
Organism: Schlesneria paludicola DSM 18645; assembly: GCA_945869955.1. Lineage (GTDB taxonomy): Bacteria > Planctomycetota > Planctomycetia > Planctomycetales > Planctomycetaceae > Schlesneria > Schlesneria paludicola_B. The sequence goes on along the minus strand of CAMBQP010000045.1, from coordinate 7,077 downwards.
CGAGTGTCAAAAAGCCCATCGCCGCTTGTGCACCGGCATTATCGGGGACCGCCTGATCCGCAGCGATCTGCCAGAGCAGGAACTGGTCATAGCCCAAATCCTGATTGAAGGCGTCGACGACCCAGTCGCGATAAGCGGGGGCATGCACCCAGAAGCGTTCTTCCCGACCATAGACATACCCCTTGGTATCGGCATAGCGCGCGATATCGAGCCAATGTCGGCCCCATTGTTCGCCATACTGAGGTGAATTGAGTAGCCGTTCAATCAGTTGGGGGTACGCGTCAGGTCGCGGATCATTCACAAAGTAATCGGCCTCATCGGACGTGGGGGGAAGACCGGTCAGATCAAGTGTCACACGACGAATCAGGGTCCGACGATCTGCCGGAGCGGACGGCGCAAGGGAGGCCGCTTCAAGCTTGGCCAGCACGAAACGATCGATCGGTGTCCGTTCCCAATCGGCTTGCCCTACCGCTGGGAGTGGAGGGTTACGAACCGGTTGAAAGGCCCAATGTTGTCGCTGCAGTTCGGCCAGTGCCGGTCCGGTGGCGAGTGACTCGACCGGCCAAGGGGCCCCCTGTTTGATCCACTGTTCCAGCGAGTCGATTTGGCGTTCCTGCAGTTTGCCGGCGGGGGGCATCTGCAAATCAGTCGTATGGCGAACAGCGGTGACAAGCAGACTTTTTTCGGGTTGGCCAGGAACCATTGCCGGGCCATGCTCGCCCCCTTGCATTAATGACAGACGAGAATCCAGCCGCAGTCCCCCTTCCTGCTTTTTGGGACCGTGACATTGCTGGCAATGCTCGACGAGTAACGGACGGACGTGGGCCTCAAAAAACGGAATTCCCTCGTCGGCAACCAGCCCCTTGTTTGAACTCCCCGCCCCGCATAGCAGCAGAAGACTGACGAGTGACAATAACCAGCTCGCCGAAGATCGGCGGGAACCGCTTGGAGTGGAAATTATTAGCTGTGCAAACATCAAGGTTTCACTTCCGTCTTAGGGACCACTAACCACTAACCACTAACCACAGACTTCACACCATGCAGGACCAATAAATCGGAGCAAATCCGAGGCAATCAGACCGTGATTCGAGAGTTCACCGGCGGCGAGGTCTCCGGCCAGTCCATGCAGGTGGACCCCGAGTTGCGCCGCTTCAAACGGCTGCATCCCCTGGGCCAGCAATGCTACGAGAATTCCGGTCAGGATGTCACCGGTTCCGCCGGTCGCCATGCCACAGTTGCCGGTCGAGTTCAATGCCACGCGAACACCATCGGTGATCACGGTATTTTTTCCCTTCAGCACCACAATCACCCGATTTGCCTTGGCAAATTCGGCGGCATGTTGTTGGCGATTGGCTTGAATTGTCTCGATCTCTAATCCGGTCAGACGTGCAAATTCCCCGACATGGGGAGTCAGAATTCGCGCGGGGCGATCTACAGCTCGCTTCAGCACATAGGGGCGTTTTGCGAGCAGATTCAAGGCATCCGCATCGAAGACCGCTGGCACCGAAATTGAGGTGTAAAAACTGGTGACGAGATCCAGCAGACTGGCGGATTGACCCAGCCCTGGCCCGATCGCCACGGCGGATTGGCGAGCCAGAACTTCGGCGAGAGGTTCACTGGCGGATCGTGCCAGTCGGCCCTGTTCATCATCGGGCAAGCCACAGGTGAGGTAAGAGGGCTCATACGTCGCCACGATGTCAAGAATTCCATCCGGAACTGCCATGGTGACCAAACCGGCCCCCCCGCGCAAGGCCCCCTTCCCCGCCAGACAGGCCGCACCACTCATCCCCCGACTCCCGGCGACGATCAACGCCCGCCCGCAATCCCCTTTGTGCGCATCGTCCTTGCGGGCGGGTGGATGGGGAATTGTGTTCACTAACTGAATTTTCAACAATTGCGTCATGAAATCCCTTTAACGCGAGAGCATGAGGAGTTCCCCGTCCCTGGTCTATCCCTGGTCTGTCGATTGTCTGTCGATTGTCTGCATTTGAGGAACCTCAGACTCGAGATTCCTCCCGTTCGATTCATTTCGACTCTAACGAGCCTGTCCCGCCTGCCGGGCAATCAGGCTTGCAAGATAACCCCCTTTGAAGCCGGCGTCGATATTCACGACGGCCACATTTGCCGCACAACTGTTGAGCATTCCCAATAACGGCGCGAAGCCTCCCAGATTGGCACCGTAACCGACACTGGTCGGAACGGCAATCACGGGCACACTGACCCAACCCGCCACGACGGACGGCAAGGCCCCTTCCATTCCCGCGACCACAACGATCGCGTCACCGGTTGCAAGTTGTTCCCGCTGTGCCAAGATTCGCTGAGGACCGGCCACACCAACGTCAAGCACAAGAACCGCATCACATCCCATCCAGCGTGAGGTTTCGAGTGCTTCTTCGGCGATCGGTCGATCACTGGTTCCGGCCGACACCACGATGACACGGCCGCGGGGTGTGGCGGGATGATTCATCTGAGCCAGCGTCCGGGCGATCGGATGATAGACCGCCTGAGGAAATTCCTGACAAACGAAATCGGCCTGATCAGACGTGACCCGCGTTGCAAACGAATTCTGCCCCGCCGCACGCTGTGCCCGAAAGACCTCACGCACCGCTTCCGGAGTTTTTCCAGGACCGTAAACGACTTCGGGATAACCACAACGTCGCTGCCGATCCATGTCAATTTGGACATCCGCTGCGAGGGTGGTCGCGGCAAAGGTGGTACGGATCTCGTGTTCGAGTCGATTCAGATCCAGTTCACCAGCCTGCCAGCGGCTGAGGAGTTGTTGAAAGGGTGTTTGCGACATGAGTAGGATTTTCGTACCAAAATAGACTGTGTTGCTGTATGAGCAATCGCGCAAAGGAACGAGCCGTAACCGGGAGGAATGTTACTCGGGCAATTCGAGGTACGGATCCAATCCCATCGCCCGGCACATCTTTTCTCGACTTTTTTCCATTTTCAGCAGTTGCTTACGATGTTTTCGCTCTTGGCTTTCAATGATTCGCTGCGTTCGGCGGAAGGTTCGAATCCAGCGACCGGGGAGTTCCAGTGTCCCCACCGAGTTGGCTTTGGCTTTCAGTTTGTTTAAGTGCTCGGTCCGCACATATCGGAAAAGTTCGTCGTCGAGCGACAGCCAGAACTGATAGGAACCTGGGTCCCCCTGTCGAGCAGCTCGTCCGACCAACTGCCGGTCGATACGACGATTGGTATGCATTTCGGTCGCAATCACGTGCAACCCACCATTTTTCCGCACGTCTTCATGCAACAGGATATCGGTCCCTCGACCAGCCATATTGGTGGCGATGGTGATGCGTCCCGGTTGTCCCGCCTGCGAGATGATTTCCGCTTCGGCTTCATGGAACAAGGCATTCAGAATCAGGCAATCAATCTCGCGCGATTTTAACGCACGCCCCAGGGCTTCAGAGGCTTCGACCGAAGGGGTTCCGATCAGAACGGCTCGTCCGGCTTGGTACAATCGCTCGATCTCGGGAACGAGCGCCTGACGTTTGGCTTCTTGATTCGCAAAGATCCGTGGTGGTAATCCCTCACGAATACAGGGACGATGCGTGGGGATTGTCGTGACGCTTAATCCGTAGGTGTGATGAAATTCTCGACCAGCCTGGATCCCGGTCCCGGTCATGCCAGCAATGTTTTCGTAACGACGAAAAAACGTCTGCACGGTGATTCGAGCCGCTTCCCCGGTTTCTGCCGTGATGGGGACATTCTCTTTGGCTTCAATCGCCTGGTGCAAACCCGCCTGCCATTTTCGCCCTTCCAGGGTTCGTCCGGTCCCTTCGTCGACAATTGCCACTTCCTCATCTTTGTTGATGAGATAGTCACGACCTCGCTCGTACGCGTAACGGGCTCGAATCGCCTGCTCGACCTGGGTGTAGATTTTTTCGGTATCAAACGAATTCATCAGCGCCGGTTTACTGGCCAAAACTACTTTACGAGTCCCGGCATTGGTGAGTTCCACCGTTCGTTTGCCCGGATCAAACAAGAAATCGACACCGACCTCCAGTTGCGGGACCAGATCACGGGACCAGTTCAGTAACGCGTCAAACTCCACGGTTGCGTCCCGTTCGAGACCGATAATCAACGGCGTCACGGCATCGTCAATCAGTACGCTGTCCGCTTCGTCAACCAGTGCAAAATGATGCCCACGCTGAACAGGTCCGTCTTCCGAAATTTCGGCATGCTGAAACAGGCGAGGGCGGTGCATTTCGTCCAGCTGGGCACCGACTTTTAAGCGATCCCGCAGAAAATCAAAACCAATCTCGCGGCTGGTTGCGTAGGTGATGTCTTTCCAATAGGCACGCCGTCTTTCATCCGGTTCACTGGCCGAGACGACGCAACCGACGGATAAACCGAGTTTCTCGTAAATCGGCCCCATCTGATCGCAGTCGCGCTGGGCGAGATAGTCATTCACGGTGACCACGTGACAGCCTCGGCCCGGTAACGCTCGTAAAAAGGTCGGTAACGTCGCGGTGAGGGTTTTTCCCTCACCCGTCTGCATTTCGGCGAGTCCCCCTTCGAATAACCCAATCCCGCCCATGATTTGTACCGGATAATGCTGCTGCCCCAGCACGCGGCGCGCGGTCTCACGCACCAGGCCGTACGCTTCCGGCAACAAATCGGCGAGCGCCGTGCCGGACTTGGATCGCCAGCGCAGGTCTTTCGCCAGCTCGAGCATTTTCTCATCGCTGTACTGAGAATAGATTTCCGAGAGGGCCAGAATCCGATTTGCAAGGCGACGCCAGCGCGAGATCCGCGCCGCCATGGGCCGCCCGGCAGATTTCGTCAAATGCCACAAGTCAGACAGCGACGACATTTCGGTTACCTACCAATTGAAAACATTGAGTCTGTGTTGATCGTTGTTCATCGTTGTTAATCGATCGAATTCCGGATGATGCCGAGCTTACTTCGAAGTGACCGATTCGGGAAGTCTCTGTATTTTTCCCGCTCGATCAACACAGGCCAAAGTACTGCTGGCCGAAGCCAACAATCGCTCGCCGCAGTGTAAACGATAACTGTGCTCGATCTTCACGGCCGAAATATTTTCGACGGTGGTGATCAGCGTCAGCACGTCATCATAGCGGGCGGGGGAGTGATAGTTGCACTGTAATCGGACCACCACCAGAAATAATCCTGCTTCTTCGATGTCGCGATAGCAGCCCCCCTGCGACCGTAAGAGTTCGGTTCTTCCCTGTTCAAAGTAGTTGAAAAACTGCGAATGATGCAAAAAGCCCATCGCGTCGGTTTCACAGTACCGAACGCGAATTTGAATCGAGTGTTCCATCGTGTCGACTTCACCTGCTTACTGTAGGAATTGAATGATTATTGCGGAAAATAACGGCGATCAATCTGGGGAAAATTTCGCGGTTGCTTTCGCCCTGCAACATTCCCCTGCGGAAATCTCATCGCGAAAAACCGGATTGCAAAAACGGGTTTGGGGACGTGATCCCGAGGCACAGGTGACGTTACCGATTCAGTTCCACAGTCTGCCACAAGCTGGGGTCAGATTCGTAAGGAAATTCCGCACCGACGGCCAATGTCTGGTCACCCAATTCCGAATCATGAATCAGGTAATGAAATCCGATTTGACCGTGGGTTTCGGGTTCAAAGCCGACAAACACCTCTTTGGGAAACCACGCATCCAGCCAATAGCCGGTTCGAGTCACTTCGGACTGGATCTGAACCAACTCCGCATCCGGAAGGGGGTTTTCCTCCCGCGCTCGGGCGACCAGCGCCGGACGAACCACCGGATCTGCTTGTTTTGGCCCTCCCCCGATGGGGAGCAGAATAAAATGGTGACAGAATCGCGTTGCACGATGGACCGTTTGCGTGTTTCGTGTATTGACCCATACCCAGACCCCGTTGGGACGATCATTCTCATTCGCCAGGCCTTGCGGCCGATTTGAACGGCCTGAAACCTCGACACTGACTCCGAATCCGTCGTCGTTCCAGGCGAGCTTCACTTTGGCGAAGTCGCGCTGCTGATCCAATTCACCGAGAGAAGGGAGCAGGCATTCCTCGGGCAGATCCAGTAACCGCCCGGACGACTTGGGAATTTTCTTCAGGTTTCGGGCCGGGAACGACCAGCGAAACAGAAACCTCGGCGGAACAATCTGGTTCAAAAGCAGGGTCTCCGATCGGTGGCTGATTCGCTGCAAGTTACGCCCCACGGGCGAATCGCATCCCAGGAAAAACTTATTTATTCCACAACGAGGGCCAAGTCTGCTCACGGGTCCCAGAATTGCCAGCGGTGGTGTTCATACGCACGATTTCTCTGATCCTCATTCATCGGCCGTGAACAATGACGTTGAGTTACTTCTGAGAAATGGCCCACAAATGATTGTAACCTCGCAAGAAGATCATGCCATTTGAAAAGGCTGGCGACGCCGAGATACTCTCGGCCAAATCATTTTCGGACAGTATCTCGACTTTTTCAGACGCTTTCACGACGGTCGTCTTTCCATCACGAGCAGTGAGATAGATTCGGCCATCCGCGTAAACGGGCGAAGCCCGATGACGCTGACGGTTCGTCCGCTGATAGTCGAGTTGTTCACCGGTGCGGGCGCGAAGAATTGCCAAGTCCCCATTTTCCATGCAAAGATAGACCAGGTCACCGACAATCAGCGGTGAAGGGACATCGGGCGTTCTCACCGAACTCCACCAGTGAGATTCCGCATTGTGCGTGATGTCACCGTGGCCATTCGCTTTCAAGGCGATGATCGGCCCCTTCTTCGCCGTGGGAACGACAATCAGGTCACGGGCTACCACCGGTGAGGCGACAAATCGCAGCGTTGGGTCGTAGTTTGACTTCTTGTTCAGGTCGCCGCATCGCCAGAGTTCATGCCCATCCTTCAAATCATGAGCCACAATGAAATCGGCCCCGTGCGAGAGTAAAAACTTCTGATCGCCGTCTTGATAGAGCACTGCGGAGGCATAGGACGATTCGTTTTCGGAATGAGCGTCACTGGGACGGTCGACTCTCCAGATTTCGTCACCTGTCGCGGCATTTAACGCGAACACGCAGGCTTCGCGGGTCTTTGCATCCCCATCCCCGTGAATCCATTGCTG
>CAMBQP010000044.1 GCA_945869955.1 Schlesneria paludicola DSM 18645 | reverse complement strand
CGTACCTGAGTAGCCTGTATTCCGTACCGCTGTTGACGCGAGAAGAAGAAGTTTACTACTTCCGCAAGATGAATTTTCTATTGCATCAAGCGGCCCAGTTACAGCAGAAAATCGAGCCTTCACAGCCAAAAACCAAAGAGATGGATTCCATCGAGCGGATGATTGAGCAGGCCAATGAGATCAAAAACTTTCTCATTCGGAGCAATTTGCGGTTGGTCGTTTCGATTGCGAAAAAGCACATGAAGCCCAACTGCAATTTCTTTGAGATGGTGAGCGACGGGAATATTTCGTTGATCCGAGCGATCGAGAAATTCGATTTTACTCGGGGATTCAAGTTTTCGACTTATGCCAGCTGGGCGATCATGAAGAATTATGCGAGGTCGATTCCTGCGGAATATACTCAGCTTGACCGATTTCGTACGGGAAGTGAAGACGTTTTTCAACAGGCTTCCGATCCAAGATCTGAGAATCTGAATGAGGAAGCCGTCAACCAGCGGCAGCACGAGGCACTGATTGGAATTCTTTCGCAACTGGATCCGCGCGAGCGGGATATCATCGTCTCGCGGTATGGATTGAAAGAGGGAAAGCCACCACAAACACTGGAACAGGTTGGGCAAAAGCTGGGAGTGACCAAAGAACGGATTCGGCAACTCGAGTCGCGGGCTCTGCAAAAACTTCGCAAGATCGCGGAAGAAGAGCACCTGGATGTTCCCGGAATCTAAGGCGATATCGTGCGTCTGAGGTGATATTACCTGTCATCAGTGATCCCAAGGGAATAACTGATGCAAGATCAGTGTCTCGAACAATTCAGGCCAGTTCGTGGAGGACCACGAACTGGCTTTTTTTTCGGGCAGGCGGTCAGAGGTCAATCCGCATCGCACGTTCCCAACGGTGAAAACCGAGTCGCTCATAAAAGGGAATCACCCCCTCGGCGCAGTCGAGAATCACCTTATAGCAATGAAATTCACGGCAAACCTCGAGCAGATGCTGAACCAAGGCCCTGCCGACTCCGTGCTTTTGAAAGTGTGGATTGACGGCGACATCCTCGATATGGCCGACAACTCCGCCGGAGTTAATAAATTTCGGTTCGATGAAGATCGAGGCGGTTCCCGCAACCTGATCATCAATCACAGCAACATAAGTTCGAATTCGTGACTTCAATCGATCTCGATAGATTTCGATTGCCCGCTCTTCAGTCAATTCAACCGTTTTCAATGCACGTAACGCATCCAAAAACCCCCTTTTCAGGTCAGTCGCATCCATCAAGCGAATTGCTACCGCATTTATTTCAGCCATTCCATTCCTTTAGCAGCTTAACGGCGCTCATCGGAGGGATTCTCTTTTGAGCTCTCAAAGATCGCGATCTTCTCGATTCTCTTGAATGGCGTCAGAGAATTCAACCGTGGGGGGCTCGCCTGACAACACGGTGAAAGTGCAGTTCAATTTCACGATCAACCACCCGCCTGACACCCTCAACAAGGCAGCTTGGCTCATGATCGTTCTCTCCTTGACGCTTGATGGCTTCGAGTGAGGTGCCGGGAAACACCGTGAAGGTGCTCTGATGGATAATCTGGTTTCCGGCATCGAGCTCGGGAACGATAAAGTGAACGGTTGCTCCGTAAGTCAGCATGCGGTGCTGATACGCATCTTCGTAGGGACGAAATCCCGGAAACGGCGGCAATAATCCGTGATGGAGATTAATAATGCGACTGGCAAATCTCCAACAGGTACTCGCCGGGAGGACCCGCATATAGCGAGCAAGAATAATGTAATCGACCTGATATTGATCGAAAATCTCGACCATCCGGGATTGGTCGGGAGCCCCTGCTTTATCACCCACCATGTGCCAGTCGACACCAAATTGCTCAGCCACGCCCCGGCAACTTTCTCGATTGCCGACCATCACTGCGGCGGTGGCACGCAACCGCTTGTCGCGAATCGAACGCAGCAGGGCCAGGGCGGGTTCGGTACGGTACGTTGTGCAAATGGCCAGACGCGGAGATTCCAGGTTCTCATCAGCAGACCAAGTCCGAATCGAAAGGTTCTTGGCGAGTCCAATCTCGTTCATTTGCTTTCGTAATTCGCTCAGATTACAGGCGTTTTCCGGCCAATCACAGCGGAGCAGCATCGCGAAGAGACGTTCCGAGTCATGGTCATACATCTGGATTTCAAAGATGTTCGCACCAGCGGCGGTCACAAAATGAATAATCGGATCCGCTAAGCCGCGGTTGTCTGGCCCAACGGCCGTGATGATGACTCGCATAAGAACGATCTTATCCTATGGGGCGAGGGCCGTCTGTTTTGCACAAACGGCCCTCGTGGTGAAGTCAGGCGATTCAGAATTTGCAATTCAATGAGATTCTATCACCGTAAGAGAACGACGGCCATGATCGATCGATACGGGAACGATTTGGATTTGATTGATGATGACCACGGATCTCATTATTTTGTCACATCCCACCACCAGCGTCCTTGAACAGGGTTCGGATGATGAGCGGTCGTTGACAGATTACTGAGATCCTCGTTGACCTGATTGCGCTGTCCATCTTTGGCGATGGATAAGACATTACATCGAACTCCACCCGCAGCTTGAACAACGATGTCTCGTCCGCGATAAACGCGATGGTTCACCACCGATTCGACTTCCCTCGGGACCGCGTAGCTGGCAGGTGCGTAGGAACCGTCGGGTGCAAAGACCCCCATGTTCCAGCCGGTTTTTCCCCGCAGATTTTGCTCTTGAATCAAAGCCGAGCATAAGGCCATATCGAAAATGTTTTGAGCATCGGCAAAAACCAGATCTTTACGAGCCAATTTTGGGTAGTGAGTGGTAAAGTTTTCTGCAAACAGGCGGTTCGTGGCTTCGGACTGTCCTGTGGGAAGGTGCTTTCCTTCAGCGGTCACCAGTTGGTTCTCTGAAAGACACAGGACCGACGATCCCCGAAGCTCAAACACGTTTTTATCAGGACTGTGCAGGACGGTGTCGCACTGAATCGTCAACCACCAGCGGAGCGCATCCATCGTGGGCTGAATCTTCTGCTGGCTGACGGGGAGCAGATCAAAGTATCCAGGAACATCTTTGCCGACGTCCAGCTTGTTGATTCCGACCAGCTTCATGCGGTAATCGGCTTCAACGATCACGCGAGCCACGCGACTCTCGGCAGGGACACCCCAGACAATCACGTCTTGTCGTCCCAACTTCTTCTGGATCTGGTTGACCCATCCGCGAACCGCTCCGTCGCTCAGTGCGCCCCGGGACTGTGATTTTTCGACGAATTCTTTGAGGGACTTGATTCCCTCGTCACGCGTATTGATCGAACAGCCGAAATCGGCATTGCCTCGTGCAAACGTCCGCAGCACGGTCACGAGATCGTCGAGTTGCAACGTCGGGCGACCCTCTGTTAACGAGACAGAACGTCCCTGACTATCGTACTGCCAGCCATTCGCGGGCCCAGCAATGACAATTTCGTTCGTTTCGGGCAACACCATCACAAACTTGACCTGATGCAAGCCAGCAAGCTGCGCCATCGTTTCGGGAATCGGGAGACCCTCTTCGATTCTCCGGGCAATGATTTGTTCGAGTCGTGTGAGCGACACAATTCGGAGCGGGCTTTGCCGCGCCACGTCGTCGTTCAGGTCTGGCTTTCGCGCCTGAATTCCCATCGCCACCAATTGACCTGTCTGTTCTTCGGTCGTTAATCGTTGCAACAATCCGGCCGGAGAAACTTTGACCCCCGTTTGAAAAGGGGACATCGATCCCCCCTCTCCGTCGGTGTCTTCCCATTTGGAAGGAGTATTACTGCGAATGAGAGTCATGAGCGTTGCGAAGTCAGCTTGGGCACCGCCGCCGGGAAATGACACGGGGCCTGGAATCGTGTTCGCAACGTTCGCCTGGCGCGGTATCCGTCGGAGGGTCCCTGTTGCGGCTTCAACCTCACCCGCATTCTGCTGTGCCGCAGCAATCTGTGTCAGTAACGTCGCCCGTTCATTCAGATCCGGTTCGGCAAGAGCTTGCTTTAAGGCTGGCCCAAATTCACCGGCGGCGAGGTGTTCAGTGACTTGTTCCGACCGCTCGTGAGAGATCGCTGCATCTCCCGCAAAAGCGAGGGTCGCCATCACCACCACACAACTGCAGAATTTGAGCAGGGCAAGGATTGTTTTTTTCGCAGCGGTGGATCGGCCGAGCTGGACCATGTCGGGCTCCTCGTGTCACACAAGACGGAGTAGGAATTACGGCATCGACCAGTCTCGATCGACACTTTCAAATTGGGACGAAATTCCCGAAACCGTCGCCGATTTCCGGAACCAGAATTAGAATCGTCCTTCTGCACAGCATCGTCAAGAAGATTCTTTAAAATCCTCGTGCCGAAGGCCGATCGGGCCGAGAACGTCCCAATAATCCGATTTGCCGTTAGAATACTCGGTGGAAACCTCTGCTGAAACCCGTCAAGATTTGACAGAGTTCAATTCCATTTCTGCAGTCTCTTGTTTGTGTCGGTTGAAGAGGGTTTTCAAGATGCCGGAACTTCCTGAAGTCGAGACCATGGTACGTGGGCTTCGCCCCCATGTGCTCGGGCGAACGATCTTGAGTGTGAGCCTCTGCCCGCATGACTGCAAACCGATCACCCTGCAACCGTCATTGGCCCGACAACGCCGTCAACTGCTGGGAAAGCAGTTCCTCGAGGTGAGCCGACTGGGGAAACGGGTGGTTTTTCATGTGTCTGAAGGAAGTCATTTGGTGATTGAACCACGAATGACGGGTCTGATGTTGTTGAGTGATCCACCGGACCTGAGTCACCTGCGTTTAAAGTGGGAATTCGCCGGCGAGAGTGAGTTTTCTTCGCTCTGGTTCTGGGATCGCCGCGGACTGGGAACGGTTACCTTGTATGCCCCCGGTCAGCTGGCCGAAAAATATCACCAACAGTCACTGGGCCCCGACGCCTTGGAAATGACCGCTGAGGATTGGGTAGTCCGCTGCCGGAAGACGGAAAGGGAAATCAAAGTCGTCATGATGGATCAGAAGATGGTTGCGGGAATCGGTAATCTTTACGCCAGTGAAATCCTGCATCAAGCGAAATTGAATCCGACATCCCCGGCAAAATCATTGAGCCAGAAATCTTGCGAAAAACTGACGGAATCGATGCGAGTTGTTCTCCTAAACGCGATTGAATGCGAAGGCTCGACCTTGGGAGATGGAACTTACCGAAATGCCCTGAATCAAAATGGGAGCTATCAAAATCAACATCGAGTCTACATGAAAGAGGGGCTCATCTGCCCAAGTTGTCATCAGGATTCGATTCTGCGGATCGTGCAGGCGCAGCGATCAACGTTCTTTTGTCCCACCTGCCAGCCAACTTGAACCTGTCAATTTGAAAAGGAAGAACATGAGTGGCCCCGCCCGCAAGCCCGCATCCAAGTTTCCACACCTGCGGAAAAGGATTCAGAAGAACCAGACCCTGAAGGGTGCCCATGAATTGAAATCATTACGGCTCAAATTCAGTCGGTTCAGTGGGAAAATCCGTCCGTTTGATGGGGGGGCGGTAAAATGATCCCCTCGCCAAAACCTTGACGAAGCCGTTTTTTGCCGTTTTTCATCGCAAGTCATTTCATGGAAAATACTTGCGACAAGTTTTTCTTTCGCTGACAGCCTCGCAGAACAGTTATGCCGACGGCAATCAAAAACAAAGGCTTGACACGTCTATTGTAGAGTCTACAATCCTTGCAAGATCGGGGAAGATCAGCGTTTACGCAATCGGGTATGAAAGAAACGAACCACAAGGATGTTCAGGAAGGGCTTTGCCCTCGGAGTTTCAGGAAATGTTAGTCTTGTCGCGGAAAAAAAACGAAAGCATCATTATCGATGACAAGATTGTCATTACGGTGATCGAGATTCGCGGCGACAAAGTACGACTTGGTATTGAGGCTCCGCGAGAAGTAGCGATTCATCGCAGTGAAGTTCGTGATGCAATCGCCGCGTCGGAAGTTGCAATTGCCCAGATCCAGGAAGAACCCCTTTCCCCTCAGGATTCAAAAGAGCCCAGTCAAATTGTCGAAGTAACCGCCACTGCAATTCCAGAAAGCGTGATGTCCGCATCGGATGCTGTGGTAAGGTGATCTTGATTTTGATGGCTCAACCTGTGCGGATTGGATTCAAAAAAATATTTTCGGAAGTCTTGCTTAAGAATGCCCTCTGAGACTCCGATCTTCTCTTCACTTCGGTTACAATCGTTGGCACATGGCCCCATCGTCTAGAGGCCTAGGACATCGGATTTTCAGTCCGAGTACTGGGGTTCGAATCCCCATGGGGTCATTAGCGTCCGAGTCCTTCAGGACTCGGACGCTTTTTTTACGCATCGATCTATGCGTCTTTTCTTCCAGGCGTAGAAAACAAATCGCAAGAGATCGTTGTTTTCTGTTTTGGAGGGTTTTCCCGCCAGGATATGGCTTGCGACGGAGTTTCCAATCGTGGCCAAAAAGCCGTCTAAGAAAATTCGCGTCGACTTCCGCAAAAATCGGCAGAATTCGACTCGCCAGAACGATTTTACTCGACGAGTTCAGACCGATGACGCGGACATTGATGAACTGAAGCGAGGGCAGCGAGTCTCTGGCAAAGGGGACCTCAGTCGTCGGAGAACCGTGTTTGGAGAACGGGGAGACGACGATTCGTTTGTTCTTTCCGTGGATGAGGCGGCTTGTCTTCGTGGTCGTGTTTTGTCCGCAATTGGGTCTACGCAGTGTACGGTTCAGGTTGACGAGGGCCAGCCGCATGCTGGCAAACGATTTGAATGCACGGTTCGCCGCGTGGTCAGAACGGTGGCTCGCGATGCTCGAAATGCGGTTGTCACGGGGGATCGCGTTTTATTCCTCCCCAGTGAAAATCAATTTGGGGTGATCGAACGAGTTGAGCCGAGGCGGGGTGTGTTGGCGCGAGGACATCAATATCGACAGCATATTCTGGTCGCAAATGTCTCCCAGGTCGCCATTGTGTCGTCGGCCGCAGAACCCGCTCTGAAGCCGGCGTTGATTGATCGGTTTCTGGTGAGTTCCGCGAAGGGAAATGTTCGTGCGATTATTGTGGTTAATAAATGCGATTTGATTGATGTCTCAGACCTGCAACCGATGATTGGCCAATACGCCCGACTCGGCTATACCGTCGTCCCAGCCAGTGTGCAAACGGGACTTGGAATTGCCTGGCTGCAACGATTACTGAAAAACGAACAAACGGTTTTCACAGGGCAAAGTGGAGTTGGTAAGTCTTCACTGCTGAATACGATTCAGCCTGGCTTGGCGATCAAGACAGGCGATGTCAGTCGCATCACGCAAAAGGGACGTCACACGACCCGCTATGCCCAACTCCGCGAGCTCACCCTGGGTGGCTGGGTTGTTGATACTCCTGGAATTCGGCAGTTGGAATTGTGGAATGTTCAACCAGAAGAAATGGAGGGCTTTTTTCTCGAATTTCGTCCATTTGTTCCACGCTGCAAATTTCCAGACTGCTTACATCTGGTGGAAGACGGGTGCGCGGTACGAGACGCCGTTCAACAGGACTTGATCTCCCAGATCCGATACGAAAGCTATTTACGGTTGGTGATCGGGGACGATTAGTGCGATCGCGATTGCGACCGGTTTTTCGCCCACAAACACCCTCTCTTTTGCCACAATGGCCAGCACCCGCTTCCTCGGTAAGCGGGCGCTCAACACGCAGCACACCGCATTGGTGACTCGGATTCAGTTTTAACCCCGCAGGATCCCGAAAAACGATCAACTCCAGGACAACGGTTTTTGCCAGGCGGATTTCAGCTCAGCACACGAAATATCGAGCAACCGCACCCCCAGAGAATCTTGAGCGACCACTCGCCCCGAATTGGTCACGACGCCGACGTAGGCGAACGGCAAATTCGCAAAATTGGCGGTCAGCTTAGCCACATTGGCCGCAGTGACTTCCAGCAGAAATCGGGTCGTGCTTTCCGAGAAAAGCAGTGCTGCAGGGTCCGTGGTTCCGTCCGCAGCGAGTCGTTCGATGTCCAATTCGACACCAAGTCCGCCGGCAAATGCCATTTCTGCGGCCGCGACGGCGAAACCCCCTTCGCTCAAATCATGGCAACTGCGAACAAGTCCCGCAGAGATCGATTGATGCAGGGCCGTAAAAATCTGTGGGGCTTGCTTCAAATCTACATGAGGCAGGCGCCCTCCTTGCAAGTGATTGACCAGCGCATAATGGCTTCCACCCAGTTCCTCGCGAGTCACTCCGACAAGATACAGCGAGTTCCCCTGCTCTTTGAGATCCATCGTGACACAGGTCCGAACATCGGCAACTTGACCGATGGCGCTGATCAACAATGACGAGGGGATTGCTACGTTTTTCTTTTCCCCCGTCTCGGTGTCGACATACGAGAACTCATTATTCAAGCTGTCTTTGCCACTAATAAAAGGGGTGCCAAAAGCGATCGCGGTCTGTTGACAGCCAATGGCCGCTCGGACCAGCGAGCCGAGGGTTTCCGGTCGCTCGGTGTTGCCCCAGCAGAAATTGTCGAGAATCGCAATTCGTGCCGGATCGGCCCCGACGGCGACGCAATTCCGAACCGCTTCATCAATCGCTGCTGCCGCCATCCAATAGGGGTCAAAATCGCCATAATGAGGGTTCATTCCATTCGAAACAACCACACCCCGATACGAGGTTAAGTCTGGGCGAACGACGGCGGCATCCGAGGGGCCGTCACAGGCCACCCCAACCAGCGGTTTGATCACGGATCCCGATTGCACTTCGTGATCATATTGCCGAATGATCCATTCTTTGCTGCAGACATTGAGCGAGCCCAAAATCTTTTTCAGCGTCTCATTATACGGTGTATCAACGCGATGAGGGGATGTGACCACTTTCGAAAGGGGCGTTTCCGGGGGAGGGAGATAAACGGCTTCATGGATAATCTGCGGACGGCCTTCATGGAGAAAGCTCATCGCCACATCTCCGACGGTCGTGCCATGATAGGTGAGTCTCAATCGACCTGCATTGCCAAATTGGCCAATCGCTGACGCTTCGACCCCTTCTGCGGCGCAGAGAGCGCGAAAGGTTTCCCAGTTTGCTGGTGGCACCGCAAGCACCATTCGTTCCTGTGCTTCGCTGATCCAGATCTCGGTATACGAGAGTCCCGAATATTTCAGCGGACATTTTTCGAGCCAAACAACCGCCCCAATCTCTTCACCCATTTCACCGACAGCGGAACTGAATCCCCCTGCTCCGCAATCGGTAATGGCATGGTAGAGTTCAAGATCGCGGGCTTGCAGGATGACATCCGCAACCATTTTTTCCACGACCGCGTTCCCGATCTGGACAGCACCTCCCGAGATTGTTTCGCTCTCTTCCGTCAATTCGGCAGAGGAAAAGGTGGCACCATGGATGCCATCCCGACCGGTTCGACCGCCGACTGCCACAATGAAATCACCAGCGTGAACCGTTTTTTCAACGCGGTCCACAGGGATCATGGCTGCGGTTCCGCAATAAACCAGTGGATTCCCCAGGTATCGCTCGTCAAAAAAGACCGCCCCATTGACTGTCGGAATTCCCATCCGGTTGCCATAGTCTCGGACCCCCGAGACGACTCCCTTCATCACCAGTTTGGGATGAAGAACACCGGGAGGAAGCGAGTCAACGGGGGTGTCGGGAGGTGCAAAACAGAAAACATCGGTATTCAAAATCGGTTTGGCACCGAGACCTGTCCCCAGCGGATCGCGAATGACTCCACCAATTCCCGTATTGGCGCCGCCGTACGGTTCAATGGCCGACGGATGGTTATGAGTTTCGACCTTGAAGCAGACGTGTTGGTTGTTGTCAAATTTGACGACCCCCGCGTTGTCCTTAAACACACTGACACACCAGTCATTCACTCCCAGTCGTCTGCGAATTTCAACAGTCGCTCCAAAGATGGTTTCTTTGAGCATGTTTTCGAAGAAGACTTCGCCACGCTCATCACGGTAGTGAATCCGCCCTTTGAGTGTCTTGTGTGAGCAATGCTCACTCCACGTTTGAGCCACTGTCTCCAGCTCAATATCGGTCGGATCTCGCTGCTGATCGACCCAGTGCTGCTGGATGGTCTGCATCTCGGTCAGACTCAAGTAGAGTTGACCCTGTTTACTCAGGACTTTCAGCGCATCGTGATCCATATCCCGAATGGGGATCGTTCTCAGTTGGAAGACGTAATCCGATCCGGCACCGATCGAGTTCATCTGCAGTGGCCCTGTGATGATTCGCTCGACCGCGTCGTTCGCAAGGACCCGTTTGGCGAGGCGTTGCAATTCGGCGGCAGCAACAGTGGCCTCAAACCAGTATTTCCGCACCGTTGCCACCGCATCGACTGCAAAGCCAAGATCCAGCAAGGCTTTGTGGGTACTGAAGGCTACGTTATCCGTCACGCCGGGTTTGAAAAGGACATTCACCAGTTGCGATGTTGCCTCGGGATGGTCCAGTCCGGACGCCGAAGAATCCTTTTCCGAAATACAACGAATCTCAAAGGTTTCAACGATCGGATCGACCAAGAGGGTTTCGGCTGCGCGAGTCACCCTTTCGATGGTCAACGCGTTGCCCTGCAACAGAAACGAACGGGCGGTCTGTACCTGCTGAATTGTTGTGGCACGCAAATCCTGTGCTTCATGAACAACTCGCAACCCTTCGCGGTCAATCTGATGAGCGGACGGACGGATTTCAACTTCCCAGAGCATTCGAATTCATTTCCCGGCTGGATTTTCAGGCTCATCCGAGTTTTTCTCGGGCGAGCAAATCAAATAAAACTGCTGCAACAGCATGGTTGCAAAAACGGCGTTCGGCGACTGATCATAACGGTTTTACCGGTGTGATGTCTCATCCAACGCTGCGCGACTTCGCGCCCCATCGACCAAAAGTTTTTTCAGGCCATCGAGATCGCGGGTCGCCAGCGCCGTTCGAAATGCCGCGAGCCCCGCTTGCAGATGATCAATTCCGGCCATCACCTGCTCGGCGTTGTTGAACAGAATCCCCGTCCATAAATCGGGATCACCCGCCGCGACACGAGTGGTATCCCGAAAACCACTCCCGGTGAGTACACGATTCTCTGCAGCGAGTGTTGCGGCTAGGGCGGCTGCCGCCAAATGCGGTAAGTGGCTGGTCATCGCCAATGCGGCGTCATGAGCTTCCGGAGACATTTGCACCGTGCGCATGCCGATCGCCTGCCAGAAGCGAATGAGTCTTTCGAGTCGGTGGGGGATCGAGGCTGCCACCGGCGTCACGACACAAATCCGCCCTGAAAATAAGCCAGCATCAGCCGCTTCAAACCCCTGTCGATGTGAACCAGCAATTGGGTGTGAGCCAATAAATGCAGGAAGGTTGTTCCAGGCGGAGCAAATGGGGGATTTCACACTGCCCACGTCCGTCAGTAACAGATCCCGTGATGGAATTTGATTGCTTGGCGAAGGGGAAATCTCGGCAATCACCCGTTCCAACTCGCCCGCTTCCGCGATCACACGCTCGACGGGGGTACAGAAAATGACGAGATTCGCACGTGGAAGGACGCTGCGAATCTCGGTAGCCGCCTCGTCGATCAAGCCGGCATCACGTGCTGCTTCCATTCGGGCACGATCCCGACCAATACCAATTACATGGCGGGCAATTTGGTGGCGGCGAATGGCCGCCGCCAGCGAACCACCAATCATTCCAACGCCCACAATGACGACGGTCTCTTCCAACGGCGGTGGAATCGGGGTTTCGTTCATTGAGAAAGTATTGCTGGGGCACGGAATGACAACAAGACAAAAGATCACGGTCTCAAAAATCGATCTGGTTTTTCAACGTGAACGATTTTGATTTTGACGATGACACGGCCATTTTCTGCGGCCAACAGCACTGTTTGGGGTTAGTAAGGTTGGGAGCGCAGTGCTATTTGGGTCCTGATTGTTCTGCAGCCAGTTCGGCCATTCGCTGTGCAGGAACGACGAGGCGGTCCCAGTTCTTCAGCAGATAATCGGGAGGGCCACCCTTGTTCGCGACATACTGAGCCACTTTGATGGTGGGGATCAGTTCGATCGCATCCCAAGGACAGACGGTCAGTTCGTACGGATCTGTCTTTTTCGTCGGAATGTGAACGCAGACTTCGCAGCCGACACATCGCTCCACATCGATTTCACACCAAGACTGGAGCACCGAAATGGATTCGCCTTGCACTTTGTAGATGCAATCAACGGGGCAGACTTCCAGACAAGCTTCACAGCCAGTGCAGTTGTCCGCATTGATGACTGCCACTTCCTTCGGCAGCTTCTTTCTCGAACCGGCTTTAGCCATGACAAACCACCTCGCATCTTGAAGACGATTGCAATGCTGCAATCGGAATCAACCTCGCGTCGTTCGACCGTTGGAAAAACAAAATGCGTCTCGGACACAATTTCCCGTGCCTTGCTTTCATGAGCATTGCACAGGAACGTCGTACGCTCCAAACCTGACACTAGTATAGCGGGTTTCACCAGCCTGCGGCGAGTGGAAGAACCGAGGATTCTCGACTTTGGAAATTTAAGGCCGATAAGTCCGCGAGTGGCGGAGGCTGCTGCGAAAATTTTCGAGTGTTTTTAACAGATTCAGTTCGCTACCATCCGAAACGGCCTGATGACGAACAGGCCTGTTTTCAGTTCATTCCCCTCCTCTGCTTCCCCCAAGATCGGGACCAACCTATAATCGCGGCTTCTCTTCACGAGACCATTCTCGTGATCGCGACTTTATTCCTGGGGCAGTTTCGGCCGACGCCGTGACTGCCACTTGATCGACACTTGCAAGGATTGAATTTCGTGCTTCGGACTCACACCTGCGGTGAATTACGGACGGCTCACATCGGACAATCGGTGACCCTATGTGGGTGGGTTGATACCTATCGCGACTTTGGAGGACTCGTCTTTATCGATCTCCGAGATCGCTACGGCATGACACAAGTCGTTTTCAGCCCTTCCAATGCGGAAATGCACGCGATTGCGCGCTCGCTGCGAAACGAGGATGTGATTTCGGTCACTGGTGAAGTGACGGCTCGGCCGGCCGATATGCAAAATTTGAAGCTGACTACGGGTGAGATTGACGTGAAAGGCCGCAAGCTGGATGTCTTGAATAAAAGCAAGACCCCTCCGTTCTTTCCGACCCAGACGGATCTTCCCAATGAAGAGTTGCGGTTGAAATATCGCTTTATCGACTTGCGCCGCCCCGCAGTTCAGCAGGCGCTGATTTTGCGTCATCAATTGTCCAAAGCGACACGTGACTATTTCGACGAACGTCAGTTCCTGGAAATTGAAACCCCCATGCTCGGACGAAGCACCCCCGAGGGGGCGCGGGATTATCTGGTACCGAGTCGCGTTCATGAGGGCTGTTTTTATGCACTGCCCCAATCACCACAGATTTACAAACAAATCCTGATGGTGGCGGGTTACGATCGCTATTTTCAACTCGCCAAATGCTTTCGCGACGAGGATTTGCGGGCGGATCGCCAACCCGAATTCACGCAAATCGATGTGGAAATGGCTTTTGTGCAGCAAGAAGACATTCTGACAACCATTGATGGCCTGATGGCACGCCTGGTCAAGACTCTGCGAGGAACGGAATTAAAGCTGCCGCTTACTCGATTGACACATCGTGAGGTCATGGAACGATTCGGCAGTGATAAGCCAGACTTGCGGTTTGATCTCGAGTTGACAGATCTGGCTGACATCGCCGGGGCCTGCGATTTCGGCGTATTCAAGTCGACGATCGAAGCGGGGGGGCGGGTTCGAGGGATTCGAGTTCCTCAGGCGGCCGAAAAATATAGTCGGAAGCAAATTGACGAGCTCACTGAATTCGTCAAGCAATATGGCGCCAAGGGGCTGGCTTTCTTTCGGGTGAAGGATGGCGAACTCGATTCCCCGATCGCGAAATTCTTCAGTCCTGAGCACCAGCAGGGGATCATTTCCCGGCTGAAAGCGGAACCCGGCGATCTGCTCTTCTGCGTTGCGGATTCATTTAAGGTCAGTTCGGCCGCGCTCTCTGCATTGCGTTTACGTCTGGCAAAAGAACTGGGGCTCTATGATCCGCAAGAATTGAAGATTGCCTGGGTGCTGGATTTCCCGATGTTCCAATGGAACGACGAAGAGAAACGTTGGGATGCCGAGCATCATCCTTTTTGCCAACCGGTCGATGCCGATATTCCTTTGCTGGATACGGATCCAGGCCAGGTTCGTGCTCAATCGTATGACTTGGTTTGTAACGGTTACGAGGCGGCCAGTGGCAGTGTTCGAATTCACGACCCGGCAGTCCAACAGAAAATTTTCAATCTGCTGGGAATCTCGAATGAAGAGGCTGAAGCCCGGTTCGGGTTCCTGCTCGATGCACTGAGATATGGTGCCCCACCGCATGCGGGGGTCGCTCTGGGACTGGATCGCTGGGTGATGCTGTTCCTGGCATCAGACAATATCCGAGATGTCATTGCCTTCCCCAAAACCCAGAAAGCGGGTGACATGCTCACCGGAGCCCCTGCTGCCGTTGACCTGAAACAACTGCGAGACCTTCACATCAAGGTCGATGTACCGAAGTAAGTGACCTGAGGCCAATTCGATGACCTGAATCCAAAAACCCGGGTGACATTTGTGTCCCCCGGGTTTGATGGTTTTCACCTGCGTTGTCTGGTCCAGATACGATCGCCGACAGATCGTTGATCGCTAGTTTGCCGCCTCGATCGACGATGTTTTGATCGCGGTCGGGAACGTCTTGGGAACGGGGACCGTCACTGTGCCTGTTGCGACCCATTCGGTTCCACGGGCGACAATCGTCTGAAAACCGACGCATTTCATGGAATAATCGCCGTGGCCCAGCAAAGTGGTGAAGACTTTTCCTTTGCTGTAGGGAATCCACCACACCATGGGTTCGTGTTCTTCGGTTCCAGAAGTGGATTTGGCGGAAAATGCAGTCGCCAAAATATTGAGATTGGCGGCAGGACCGCGTTGTCCATGATACAGTTCATCCTGCACATGCAGCCATTCTGCGGGGATTCCGGCCATCACAGGGTGATTGACATCTCGGGTGACCACGGGAAACTCGTGCTGTGAACCATGGCCCGCACCCGGCCCCTGATTCTTTTCCGTTCGTACGACTTTTCCATCCTGTGCCAGCGTCAACCTCGCCCCATAATCGGCACCGCGCCATCCCAGTCCGATCATCTTGTTATATTCAGACCAATCGGGAAAAGCGTTATTGGCGGCATGAACGATCACAAGGCCCCCACCATTGGCGACATACTTTTCCAGCGACTTTTGCACGGCTTCGGGCCAGGGTTGTCCATTATAATTGCTGAGCACCGCACCATAATTGGCGAATACCGGGCGAAACTCGGCCCAGTCCTCGGCGGATTTGCCACCTTCGGGGGATGTGATGACATCCACCTGAAAACGTGCCGATTTTTCGAGGCAAGACTTCAGGATTGGCGTCGTTTTCCGCCAGTCGTGATTATTTTGGCCATCGATGATCAGAACTCGGATCGCGGGGTCACTCGCCGTCGCAACAGGACTGATCAGCAATAGCAGTCCCAAGATTCCCAGTCCCGTCCAGGTACGGGTGATCGATTGAAAAAACTCAGTCCGATGCATGCAATCTGCTCCTCGAAAAAGATGGAAATGGGGAAATGCGCGTTGCAACCGTTATAGCAGGCAAGCAAGGAACTGGCGCGGTTCACGGACTATTCGCTACCTGTCACCAGTGGACTCAGACAATTTCGTCAACCTGCAATTTTCGCGCTGTCAAGTTCTTCCCTGATCCGTTCAGATGACGATGAGCAATGTCGTCGCAAGTCATTGATTGACAATCAACAGAAATGGAAGCCGCCTCGACACTCAACGTCGTTGCCAGATTCCGTGAAGCACAAGCGACAAGGAAGACGTCGAAAGGCGATTGCGAAGTGTCAGGAACCTGGAGAGACCGCAACTTGGAGATTCGTTCGTAGCGTAAGAACGACGCAACGGACGCCCGTTAAGGAGAAACGCAAATGCTCGTTCTTTCAAGACAGCGCGATGAAAGTATTTTCATCGGCGACAACATCAAGATCACCGTTGTTGACATTCGTGGCGACAAAGTTCGCCTCGGAATTGAAGCTCCAACCGAGATCCCCGTACATCGTCAGGAAGTCTACGAAGCGATCCAACGCGAAAATCAGCGAAAAGCGGAAGAGGCCACGAAGTAGACAAAGGATCTCCTTTTTGAAGGATTTCCCTGCAATAAAGAAAGCCGGACAATTTGTCCGGCTTTCTTCATTTTGAGGAAGTACCGCTCGCCGAGATGGCCCGACGGAAATTGCTTCACCCCCGAGAACTCTGTGACAGCAGAGAACTCTGTGACAGCAGAGAATTCTGTGACAGCAGAGAATTCCAGTGGCCATATCGAAGTCGGTTGGCCAAATCAGGGATTTGCGGCCTTTGGAGTTTCTGGTTCACCTTGTGCAGGAGCAGCAGGAACTTCGGCTCCGCCACCGGTTGTGGAACCGCCACCCGATGACTTGGCCGCTGGCTTCACTGCAGGCTTTGCAGGAGGCTCACAACCAATCAACAGGATTGACATTCCGAATGTCAGAAGGAGTGAACAAATCGCGGAAGTTTTACGCATTGAATCTTTTTCCAGCATGATTTCCATTTCAAGTCGCGAATCATTCGCGTCAGAATGGAGTTGACCGTCTTTCGACGTATGTACGCGCCGCTGACCGTTGCGGCCGATCGACCCCCAGTGGCCGATTTCTCAGAATAGATTACAATGGGACGAGCGTGGCTTTGCAACCGAGTCTTCTGACTTCGCTGAGCAAATCGGTTTTTTTCCTCTGAGGCCACGAAAGCAGGCCCCCGTCCTGACAACCGTTTTTTTCGATTTTTTTTACGAACGGAAATCTTCGTGACGGAATTCCCGAAAGCCAACGAGCGATCCCTGAACCTTCCCAACGCGATCACCTTTTTCCGATTGTTGTTGTCATTCGTCTTATTTGCACTCATCCAATCCCGATGGAATTGGATCGGAGCTGCGGCATTGTTTGTCTTTGCTGTGGCAACGGACGTTGTTGATGGCTACATCGCCCGCAAATACCAATTGATCACTCAATTGGGGAGAATTCTTGATCCCTTTGTCGACAAATTCATCACCGGGGGGACCTTTTTGTTTTTGTTACCGATTGCGGATTCCGGGGTAACCCCCTGGATGGTGGTGATCGTTCTGGGGCGTGAAATGCTCGTTACCACCTTACGGGGATTTCTCGAACAACAGGGGGCCGATTTCTCCGCTTCCTTCTCGGGAAAAGTGAAGATGTTTCTTCAATGTGTTGCGGCCACTGCCAGCCTGTTGTCTCTCGACCCCCGCTTTGCGACCGCCCATGTTGCCGGTACGAGCTTCCTGATGATTCGAGATGGACTGTTGTGGACGATGGTCGTGGCCACGGTCTGGAGCGGCGCTGATTATGTGCGTCGAGCGATTCAACTGCTCCGCGTGACCGGGTGAGAATCTGGGTGACCGGGTGAGGAGTATCAGGCTGACACGTCCATGCTGACACGTCCACGCTGGCAATTCCACGCTAAGGTCACCGTGAAACAGGGCACTCACCGGAAATACCTCACCGGCGACAATTTGCGACCGAAATCCCGGTCGCAAACCGATGGCGAGTCGAGTCCGCGATTGACTCCGCGCATCCCATGACGACGATTACTTCACGTCACCGTCGGTCGAGAACAGCCCCTCACTGGCAATCAATCCGTCTTTCATGACGATTTGACGGCGGGCGCGACGGGCAACCGAATTTTCATGGGTCACCATGATAATGGTACGACCTTCACGATTCAGGTTGGTCAACAGCTCCATGATCTCTTTCTCGGTCGTCGAGTCGAGATTCCCAGTCGGTTCATCGGCCAGAATAATCTGCGGATCATTCACCAGCGCTCGGGCAATGGCCACACGCTGTTGTTGCCCACCGGAGAGTTGGAATGGACGGTGATCAAGCCGATCTGATAGTCCCACTTTGGCTGCCAGATCAATTGTACGATTCATTTCCGCCGGTCCGATCACGCGACGGTCAGACCGGTAGTGAAACGGCACTTGAATGTTCTCAAGCACCGTATACTGAGCAATCAGGTTATAGGACTGAAAAATAAACCCGATCAAACGATTACGAATCTCGGAAAGTTCGTCATCACTGAGCTTACTGACATCGTAATTCGCGAGCACGTACTTGCCGCTGGAGGGGCGATCGAGCGCACCAAGCAGATTCAGTAAAGTACTTTTTCCGCTCCCCGACGACCCCATAATCGCGACGAAATCCCCCTCGGGAAATTCCGCGGAAACCCCACGAAGTGCCCGAACGGTATTTTCGCCAAGATAATAGGTCTTGGTCAAATCGATCAGCTGTGCAGCCAAAGCCATGCGAAGTACGCCGATTCAAGTTCAAAGAGTTGGTAAGTCAAGCAGCAAAACAAGGCTGAGCGAACACCCCACCCCATCCCTCCGCTTCCATCCGCTGCGGTAACTCAAGGGCGACCGCCCGCTGGACCACCACCACCACCACCTGGAGGGCCGCCACCTCGCGCTGCACGACGTTTCGCCATTCCCGCCAAAAATTCTTCTTTCGAGACGAACCCATCCGCATCGGTGTCATCCGTGTCAAAATTTTCGGCCATTCGACCTTCCGCCTCGGATTTGGCGATTTTTCCGTCGGCATCTTTATCCATGGCCGCAAAGATCGCATTCGGATCAAAGCCCCCCGGTGGACCCCCTCCTGCTTGGGGAGCCCCTGCCGTCCCACCTGGAGCGGCATCAGGTCCGCCTGGTCCCGCAGGTCGTCCAGTCGTCGCTCCCCCGGCCGCTTTATTCTGTGAACCTGATGCGCCCGGATTTTCCGGCGGTTTGGCAATCGAAATCACTTCGGGTTGCTTGGCCTGCTCTTTGGCCTGCTCTTTCGCTTGCTCCCCTTCAAGATCACTGATCTCTTTCTTGAAGTGCGAGTGCGGATTCATCACGACACTGTCCGCTGCCTCTAAACCTTCCAGAATTTCAATGAAGTTGGCATTGGTCTTGCCAACCTTAATCGGCTTGAGGTCGACCTTCTTCTCTTTGGCAACAAACACAAATTGCTTGGCTCCGATCGTGATATTGGCCTGAACCGGAATCTGCAGCACTTCATCACGACGTTCCACCAGAATTTCAGTCGTGGCGGTTAAACCGGGCCTCAATTTATTCACGATTTCGGATTCGTCGGTGATGCGAATCACCGCTTCATATTCTTTCGTATTGTTTCCAAAACCACCGGTGGAACTCGGCACCGAAGCAACCGAATCGACTTCGCCGTGGAAAACCTCTTCAGGATACGCGTCCACCTTGATGGTCGCAGACATTCCCGGCCGAACCATGCTGATTCGTGATTCGTGAATTCGGGCATTGACCTTCATCAGATCCAGGTCGGGAAGATTAATAATCGCCTGACGTTCCCGGACACCGACACCGACATCGATCATGACATTCTCTGTCATACGTCCGTCGCGCGTATTCGCGTACACGACTTGACCATCCTGGGTGGCAATAATCTTACAGGCTTTGATCTGTGCGAGGAGTCGCTCGTATTTCTTCGATTCGACTTCGAACGTCAGCTCGCGGGCACGAAGTTCCGCTTTTTTCTGAGCCAAGGCCGCGCGGGTTTTGCTTTCGGTCCGCTGAATTTCCCGGCCATATTCTTTGACGTTGGCTTCGAGCTCGGCCAAAGTCCGATCTTCGGTAAAATCGATCAACACTCGTTTTTTACCACGAACCAGTTCGGCGTTGATTTTCTGCGTCTGAACGGCAATTCGCTCAGATTCCAAGTCGTTTTGCGTTCGATAACCCTTCTTGGCTAACCGCTGGACGTACTCGTAACTCTCTTGAGCTCGCGACAGGTTTTCTTCAGCAAGCTTGATCTGGCTATCCAGATCATTGATTTGCTGCACCAATTCCCCTTCCTGAAATTTCTTCAGGTCGATTTTGGCGAGCTTCAGCTTCAAATTCGCGGATTCAATATCGCTTTCGTTCTGAGCTTCCTGGATCTTGAGATCTTCCCGCCCTTGCTCGAACGCCGCTTTCGCCTTCTCAACCGCAATTTCCTGCTGCGTCTCTTTATCGCTCAGTGCCGACGAGTCGAGCTCACAAACCAGCTCGCCCTCTTTCACATGCGTTCCTTCCGGAACGATCATGATGATGGTCGTCAGGCCTTCGACCTTGCTCGACA
Organism: Schlesneria paludicola DSM 18645; assembly: GCA_945869955.1. Lineage (GTDB taxonomy): Bacteria > Planctomycetota > Planctomycetia > Planctomycetales > Planctomycetaceae > Schlesneria > Schlesneria paludicola_B. The sequence continues at coordinate 12,613 of CAMBQP010000044.1, read as the reverse complement.
GTACGGCATTCTTCATGCTGTCGAGGGTCCCCTTTTCCACCACCGTAATCTGGAATGTACCACTCTTCGCAATCTCGGTGACGAGTCCCTCAGTTTGATCCTGAGAGGGAGTCATCGAGGTTGCGATTGCAGACCAAGCATACTGGAGCTGTGGCCAAGCCAGAATTCCGGCTGTGACCAGTCCGGCGATCAGCAGGCTACCTTTCCACTTCCGTTTCGGTGTCGGAAGTTTCCGTGAAGTTTCCGATCCGGACGATTCCGGGGAATGTCCTTCCCTTGGAGCGGGACTTGGTGGCAGCTTTGAATTCGTTGTCGATGGGTTCGGGTGGGATGTCATTGGCAGGCCCATTCTGGTAGGAAGTCGAATCGCTGCCACCCAAGTTTTGGTAAACTGGATCAATCCAGAGGCCGCGTTCGTCAATCTGCATGATATCCATATCTCGGTAAATGTTAATCCTGTTTCGCTCGTACGAGACCCAAATTTGAATCAAATTATTCTGGGCCTGAAGCAACGCATTCAACGCATTGATCAGGTTGATACCGGTTTGACCGAGATTTGTGGTCCCCGCCTGACCCGCAACCTGTTGTTTCGGATTCAGGTTGTTGGCAACGTTAATGTCAAACTGTAATGCCGCTTGGCGCAGACTTTTCCGAGTAAGCTCGAAATTCTGCTGATTCAGTTTCAGTTGTCGCCAACTGGTCCGAATATCGTACTTGATCTGATCTTCCAGCAGCATGTACGACCGACGGGCCTGCTGGTAATTGATGATCGCTCCGCGGTACGCGTTTCGGACCTGCACCTGATCCAGGGGGGCGGTCATCTGCAATCCCAGCTGAAACGTGCTGTTCGCACCCCGGAAATCGAGGGGATGGTTCCCTAATTGGGTCGTCCCCAGGTTTCCCTGAGCCACGACATTCATGATGGCTTCCAGGCGATTGGCTGCGACTTCCATGTTTCTGCGGGCATCCATCACGCGTCCACGAGAGTTCATCAGGTCCATCCGATGCTCAAGTGCCTGCTCAACAGCCTCTTCGAGTGACATGTCAAATTTCTGCAGCGAGATCAACTCGGACCGCAGTCCTGTTTGCAAAACGCGCAGATTTTGAACCACCAATAGCAGCTCTTCCCGATTATCTTTCACCGCACTCAAGATTGCCTTGCGATCCTGAAGTGGTAAATCGGGATTTTCCAGCAGTTTTTGCCATTCTTCCACCTGCCGTGCGACATCATCAAAGCTGGACGACACATTCGAAAAGATCAAAAGGTCTCGCTCGTAAGTCTGTTCCACGGTCTCTTTGGATTCATCCCACAACAATGTCGACAGGCGATTCGGCATATTGGCCTTCACGCTTTGAAAGTCGGCAGCAACCAGATCGACTCCCTCATCGTGAATCCTGGTTGCCAGTTGGGCAAACCGGTCTACGATAAATTGCAATTCTTCAATTTTGGGATCTTCGGAATTCGGTCGCGTCAACGCTCGCACGAAATTCACAATCCGGCCCTCTGCTTCGATGAGCTTGGGATCGGTGAGCTCGAACGGCTTCAGCAGGCTGCGGTCGATAGTGATCTGCATATCGATTGGCAGGCCAAGAAAGAACTTGAACTGATCAATTTCGTCATCGTAGGCCAGCTTGAGTCGTCGTTCATTCAGTTCGGCGGCGGTGAGCTGAGTCGCGATCTGCAGGAAGTCCAGCGTTGTCACCCCCACGCGAAGCTGTTCGAATAATTCCTTGACGGCCGTCTTGTAGGCGGGATCGTTACTCAATGCCAACAAATCCTGACGTTCGCGATCCGACATCGCCTCGGCATCTTTCCATCGCAGCCGGCGACTTTCCGTGGAATAATCGATTTTCTGCTCAAGCCCGCCGGGAAACTGGATTCCCTCTGGCAGTGCCCCTTCGGGGAGCCGTCGGAAAGGAGTCTGGGCAACCAATTCTTGCAGTCGATCTTTCTGCACCCGCAGTAAATCCACGTTGTCGTGCTGGTTCAGAACCTGCTGCAACTGGTAGAGCAATCCATAATAGCCAGCGGGGACGGTCGCATTGGCCGCCGTCGAGCCGACTGTTGTTCCGGCCGCAATCGAAACCCCCGCCGTCGTACTGATCACTGCGGGATTCGAGACCGAGGCACCCCCCGAGGCGGCAATGGCCTGGGGGGAACTGACCGAACCTCCCCCCGTGTTCACCACCGCGTCCGAAAAGAATATCTTTCGATAGCGTGCCAGAGTTCGCACGTCATACAGCACTTTGCGTTCACTGAAGGTCAGGTTTTCGAGAAAGAATTTTCTCCCCGCACCTGACAACAACGGTTGTACCAGCGAGTAAGAAAGAACAGATTGAGAACTGGTTTGTTGCCCCCCACCAGAAAACAACCATAAGGTGTTATTGGCGAGCCCGACGATCCATTGTCCACCCGTCGGCAGAATCTGGCTGACCCCGGCGGTCGATGTCAGCCCCAACCCGTCCGATTTGCCGGGTATGATCGAATTATTCAGGATCCCCGCTGGGACCGACCCACCAGGCAAAGCCGTTGACGGAACCGCAGGAGCCCGGCCAAACAGGTATCGCGCCTGAAATTGGAATTGATCCAGCGACAATTGCAATGACGAAAGATACAGGCTCTCGAGCTGTGTCTGGTAATCACGACTGTGAATACTGGCAAGTTCAATCGTCTGGGCCAGCGTCAAGTTCTCAATCGTCGGGACCAGCCGGGTGGTATCCCCCGCAGGAAGCGCGGTCGGATCATCCGAATAGGAAAGCCCATCTGACATCAAGTAACTGTCATGAAACGTATCCGGAGCGAGGCCGAAATTGGCCATCCATTGTGGATTCTCGACAGACAGATTCTGGCCGAATTTATGCCAGCTCTTGTATCCCCGCATGCCGTTAACCCATTCCATGTAACGGGCTGCCGAGGGATCATCAGGTGGCAATGGGGGTTGGTCGCGATCATCTTGATCATAAAACCGGCTGCGGGGGTCGGCCTCGACCGTGGTCCGCGGCAAGACCCACAGCGGGCTGAACTGTTTCTGACTTAACAGATTATACGAATCAAAGTCGGCCTGACTTCGCCAGAAATTCCGCGAACATCCACAGACCAACAGCCAACTGCACGCAGCCGACACCAACAAACGCCGTCCGGTGACAAGAGCATTGAATCTCATGCTACATCCTTTTCCAGGGTGTCGGTTCCCGCGCGGAGGCTGAGTGTCAACAGCATCTGCTGCAGGGCAAACTGAGGTGATCTTGGGTCATCGAAGGGATTGCGATGATCTGCTGCGGTCTCCGACGAATCAAATTGGGACGAGGAGAGCAAGGTTGCCCTCTCGGTCGTCACCCGATCAGAAGACATCGCGAAACCCCGTCCCAGCTTCTGCAGCAGGCCAATCAGCAATGAACGATCCGTTACCGAAAGTCCCTTCAAGCTGTTTGAGCACCATTCCGCGTGATGGATTTCGACCTCTGCCAAGGTCATTCGTCCTGCCTGGCTGATTAATAAAACACGTTTTCGACGATCCGCCTGGCTCCGTAAGCGATCGACCAACCCGTCTCTTTGCATCCGTTCAATCAACGTACTGATGTTGGATTCGGATTGCTCAAGCTGCCCCGCTAATTCCGCCTGAGAACAGCCCCCCTCAGCCGCATTTGCTAGCAGTTTCAGCACGGCGTATCGTCCGTCGTTGAGTTCAAATCGAGCCAGCCAGTCGTTAAAACGCAGGCGTAACGTCTGCGAGACGCTCAGCAGAACGTCAAAAACGATCGCAGAATCGTGCCGTGATTCCTTCATCGAAGACCGGTCAGCAAAATCCATTCAACAGCCCTCGTAAACCAGAGGATCTTCGTTTTCGCATGATTGAGTCGACGAGACTTGTTGTCCTCTCTCGTCGAAATGGCCTGCCCGTCCAAACCAACTCCGCCTGATTTCAAAGAATCAGTCGTCTCCTCTGTTGATTCGTCGCCGGATCGTTCGTATCTGAAGGAATTTCCGGCAACATCCGAAGAATTCAGCGAACCCTCAAACTCGACGAAAAGAATTCCCTGGTTTCGGCGATTCTGCGGAAAAAACCTCAAGAGATGCGCTGACCGCATCGCCGCGAATCAGGAGTCCCACTTGTCCCATGGCAAAAGATGCCGATGAAATCGTTCGTGCGGTGCACTGCACTGCGTGCAGTGCGTGCAGTGTGTGCAGTGCGACAAGAGGCAAGACGAAAAGAGGTCAGTGCAACAAGAGCGAGAACTGCAGCGCGTGGCAGCAATCCGGAATGGCCAGACCAGACCGCAGCCACTCAAAATGGCCAGGGAAGCAGAATGCCATGATGCTGGAAAAGAACCGCTCGGCCCGCCGCTCCGATGGCCGGAGTAAAGAACAACACGAACACATACAGCCCCAATGCGGTCATCATCAAGAGCGAACAACCCCAGCGCAGAATCCGCCAAGTACGCTGCTCTCGACGATTCGCTTGGGAATAGGCCCAACCGACGAGAATCTTGGCAGGATAAATCGACAGAATGAAAATCGGTGTCAGCAGCCAGTAGACATCCCTCGGGAGCGCAGCCGCTTTAAAGGGATAAAGGGGGAGCGAAAACGCATACAAGACCGCGAGGGAAAATAGCATGGCCAACGGGGCTTTCCGGTAGAGTTCCCGGATGATCCGGATTTCAAACATGGCTCGCCAGCGATTTTCTGCAGCAAAATGTGCCTGAAGAAACGGGACCCAGCTCAGCACGACGGCCAGCGCAACACCACCAACGAGCGTGACCACGACCTGCCCCGGTTTCGAGGTGTCTCGCAAGACCGAAAAGCACGCCGTCGGAATAAACAACCAGACGAAAGCCAGTAAAAAACCGCGCAGACCAAGCCAGAAATGGTGTCGCAATCTCAGTGCCGCAATCCAGTCCGAAACCACGATTCCGGCCGCTTGCCAATATCCACCCTGATAAAACCGTTTCCATAACCAAAGTGCATTCAGCGGTGTGGGCCAGAAAAACAGGCTGAGCCGGCCACCACGTGCGAGTGCCAGCACCAAATGCAGAGCAACTCCCAGCGAAAACAGAATTAACCCGAGTTGCCAGGCGGTCGCCATCGTCGATCCGGGAGCCACCAACATCGCATCACTGGCTGCATCCGCGAACAATCGCACCATCCAGCACCAGAACCAGATTCCGAGTACCATCCCGCCGAGTTTCGGTGCGAGCGGTAACAGGGGCATGCTGTATCGCAATTTCCCTGTTCGCGCCACGCGGCCTTCCGCTTCCAAGAGATACCCCAGCGCCAGAAAATTCAGTCCAGGGATTGCCGCCAAAAATGCCAGCAGCGCGAGTAGACTGAACAATCCAAATCCGAACTCGGCCAGCCAGTAAATCGCGAGATGACACTGCCGGAATGAGCGGGGGAAAGGGGGTAAACGCTGAAAAGGGGCATGGGCCTGCTCGTCTGCATCACCCGATTCGACGGCATCGATTACCGGACGTGGCGGTGGAGGCAGAATCTCCTTGGAACCATTCTCGGTCGAAGTTGATTTCATTTCGAACATGCTCACCATCCGGCCGGCCCGAAAAATTTCCAGCACCACGTTTCCAGGGCCTGTTCTAAAAGACCTTGGGAATCGACTGATCGTATCACGTACGTCATACTCAATCAGCGTGCAACGGCGTGCAATTTTTTTTCAGGTTTTCATTTTTGCTGCGATCGGCTCTCAAGCATGTTATCCTATCCGGACAGGTTCCTCTCGTCGAAGGGATCAGGGCCGGTCAAAATTGCGGATCAGACCCGGTCGGGACTCAGTTTACTTCAGGCCTGCAAACCATGAACACCCGTCATCGCTCAGGGATTACCTTGTTCCCGCTTCTGGTCGTACTCGGCGTCGGTCTCCTCGTGGCGTCGGCGGCTCTGAGCCCCTTTTCGCGGCAGAAACCACCTCCGCCAATTTCGAACTTACCCGAACACCCGCAGATCGTCAGTCGTGTCGACGAACTTTTGGCAAATCGCTGGCATGCGGCGGGGTTGCCACCCGCCCTTCGCGCAGAGGATTTCACCCTGCTGCGACGACTGTCGCTTGTGCTCCACGGAACCGCTCCTTCCCTCGCAGAGATTCGCGAGTTTGAAGCGGACCACCGCACCGACCGGGTCGATCGCTGGACCGAACGGTTGCTGGCAGATCGCCGATTTGCGGATTATTTCGCCCGAAGATTTGCTCGCTTTCTCATTGGTACCGATGAGGGACAATTCGTTGTTTTTCGACGCGATCGCTTCTGGGATTGGCTCGGCAATCAATTCCATCAAAACCGTCCGTATGATCAGGTAGTTCGAGACATGATTTCGCAACGGGGACTCTGGACCGATAATCCCGAAGTAAACTTTGTCGCCGCCGTCGTCGCCGATGGAGTCATCGATCATAACAAACTCGCGGGCCGTACCACCCGTGCCTTCCTCGGTCAGCGCATTGACTGTGCTCAGTGCCACCATCATCCCTTCGCAGACTGGAAACAAGAGCAATTCGAAGGTCTGGCGGCCTGCTATGGTCAGCTCAAAATTACGGGAGTCGGGGTGGAAGACAATAAAACGGACCCCTACACCCTGCTCGATCGGCTGACACTTCAGGACCGAACCATTGAACCGTCTGTCCCCTTTCACCCGGAATGGTTCCCGTCGGCAGGGAAAAATCGTGAGCGACTCGCGGCATGGGTAACTCATCCCGACAATCGTCGTTTTGATCGCGCCCTCGTCAACCGCGTCTGGGGACTGTTATTCGGCAGACCCTGGATTCAGCCGGTCGACGATTTGCCGAACCCCCACGGCACGGGGCCCGATGCGGAGGACTTGCTGGATCTGCTCGGCGCTGATTTTCGAGCTCACGGCTGTGACCTGAAGCGACTGATCTCAACCATCATCGCCACACGACTTTTTCGCAGTACGTCACAACACCCTGGGCTGGAAGCGACAGACGACCTCGATTCGTTCGAGCAAGCCTGGGTCGCATTTCCGTTAACACGGTTACGTCCCGAACAGGTGATCGGAGCAATGGTCCAGGCTTCCTCGATCAAGACCGTTGACCGCCATTCACACTGGACGACGCGGGCGATTCGCTTCTTTCGAGAACTCGATTTCGTGAAAGAGTACGGAGACCTCGGCGATGACGAACTGACGGAGCGGACCGGAACGATTCCACAGGCCCTGCTGCGGATGAACAGCAGTTTTGCCGCCGAGTGGACGAAAAGCACGATCTTCAGTGCTGCGGGACGGATTGCCGGAATGGCACCTGATGACGAAGCCTGCCTGGACCTCTGTTTTCTCGTCTGTTTGACCCGACATCCGACGGCGGAAGAGCGTTCGGTTCTGTTGAGACAACTCGAACGAACCCACGGGGATGAACGAAGTCAGGTTGTCGAAGATCTTTTCTGGACTTTATTCAACAGCCCTGAGTTTTGTTGGGGACACTGAGTTATTCGGGATTCTGGGTTATTCGGGATTCTGGGTTATTCGGGATACTGGTTTTTTCTGTCTGTTTTGCACAGAGACGTATGCGGATCGGTCGTCTCAACGCTTGAACAACGACAACTGAGGCGGTTGACCTTCACTTGACTGTGGGACCTTCCCTTTTTCACAATTTCCAATCTCTGGTGAGTCGAACTGTTATGCTGTTAAATCGATTCTCTCGCCGACAGTTTTTGCGATTAGGCGTCTCTTCGTGCGGGCTTTCATTTGCACTCCCCAGTCTCGATTTGCGTGCCGCTGAGCAGCGCGGAACCGAGCGGGCGAAAACCTTACTGACCATCTGGTTGGGTGGGGGGCCGAGCCAATTGGAGACCTGGGATCCCCATCCGGGAACTCGGATTGGGGGGGAGGTCTCGGCGATCAAGACGACGCTGGTGGGTGTGGAAATCGCGGATCTGTACCCGCAAATGGCCGAGCAATTACACCATTTTTCGTTGATCCGTTCGCTCGTTTCCAAAGAGGGGGATCACGAGCGGGCTTCGTACATGCTGCACACAGGTTATCGTCCAGAACCGACACTCGTTCATCCCAGCATTGGCTCGATTGCGATCCACGAACGCCCCAATGAACTTGTGGAAATCCCTCAATTTGTCTCGCTGGGTGACGCCAATTTCCCTCCGCGCGGTGGGTTTCTGGGTGAGCGATTCGATGCGTATCGCATCTTCAATCCGGGGAACAACGGCCAGAACATTCAGGCGCTGGTCGGTTCGGAACGACAGACCCGGCGACTGGAAAATTTAAGTCTCGTCTCGCAAACGTTCGCCCGAGGCCGGACCCACAAGGTGGATCAGACCTTGCACCAACACACGATTGATGCCGCGCTCCGGATGATGACCTCCACACAACTCAAGGCCTTCTCGGTGGAAGACGAACCCGAATCATTACGCGCGGCATACGGCGAGAACTCGTTTGGCAAAGGTTGCCTCGTCGCCCGTCGATTGATTGAAGTCGGTATCTGCTCGATCGAAGTCGTGTTACCCGGATTTGATACACATGCCAAGAACCATGAAGGACAGTCGGCTCGAGCCAAAACCCTCGATCCAGCACTCGCGGCCCTGACAAAAGATCTTGCCGATCGCGATTTGCTGCAATCCACGATCGTACTCGTCACGGGCGAGTTTGGGAGAACACCCCAGATCAATCCACTGGGGGGCCGCGATCATTGGCCATCGGGCTTTTCGTGTTTACTGGGTGGCGGGGGACTTCCCAGCGGCATGGTGATAGGGGAAACCGACCCGGAAGGGAATGCAAAACTGCCAACGGATCCGATTGAGATTGCGGACCTCTCTGCGACCATTCTGGACCGGATGGGGATCGATTACGCCAAAGAGGTGATGACCCCGATTGGGAGGCCGATGAAATTTTGTGCCGGGAAGCCGATCGAGAGATTCCGGGTTCCGAAGGAATCCTGAATCGTTTACGCTGATTGAAAAATCCTTCAGGGCTGGAGTCTCTGCCAGTTGATCAAGCGGAAACGGGTGATTGTGCCTATCAAATTTCGATGCAATTACTGTCGGCAGTTCCTGGGAATTTCTCGTTCACAGGCGGGGGGCGTCGTCGACTGCCCCACCTGCGGTCGGTCGATTCGGGTACCGATTTCCGAGGGGGCCGTTCAACTGATCGCGGATCCTGAACTGGAACGAAACGATACCCAGCTCAGTCGGGCCCTCGATGAATTGGCAAAGTTGATCGACGCCCCTGTTCATCACGTGCCAACGTCACCTTTGGTCACAAGATCGGATCTCGATATCGAGGGGGAAGCGGACGAGGAAAATCTGCGTCCCCAGCCGATCCTGGAACCGATTCCGATTGAAGTCCCACTGCTGCCGACGCCCGTGATCGTGAGACCTGCGGCCAATTTGTCACTCGAAAACTCGATCGATGATCCTTTGCTTCATCAAGATGAACAGGGTCTCTTGGCCGAACTTGCGGCATTGTCCGAGGGGATTTCTACCAATCCCCCCGAAGAACCACCCATTTCATCCCGCGCCGCTCCCGCAGCTGGCGAAATTCAAAGACGTTCTTCCCTGATGTTATTCCTGATCGCGAGCAGCCTCTTCGTTGCCGGAATGCTGATGGAACGGTTTGCCCAAATTTTGCCGGCGCGGACTCAGATTCGCGATCCCGGACCGCTGGAGAAGAAGACGACAGTTCCCGAAAATGGGTTGCGGGGACGCATCACCTACAAAACAAAAGCAGGAGCAAGCCATCCCGACCGTGGTGCGCGCGTTCTGGTGTTTCCGGCGAAACGAACCGGTGACGCTCGGCTCTCCGTGGTGGGGTTTCGACCCGGTGACTCGCTCGCGGATCAACAGATTGCCAACGCCACCTTGAAGCAGGTCGGGGGGGCCGCAGCAGCGGCCGATGACCAGGGGGAATATCAGTTATCCTTGGAAGCAGGCACGTATCAGATTCTGGTGCTGTCGCATTTCCAATCGGGGGATGGAACCACAGAAACACCGAATCTGAAAAAATGGCTGGCAGACTATTTTGAAGTCCCAGAACAATTACTCGGTCGAGTCCAGCATGCATTCTCGCGACTTCGGATCAATGGAACAGGCGAAGTCTGGGACTATGCTTTTGAGTAATCGTCCGTGGCAGAAAAAGGGAAGTCGCCGGAAAAGGAGTCTCAGGCAAAGGGAAAGTCTGACAAAGAATCTAAGCCAGCCATCACAGTGGCTCGCCAATTGACTAGTCGTCACACGAGAAATACATTGAATTTTCAGGTATGATTGGTCGAGACAATCATTGATTGGATTGAGGTCGCAAATCTGGGGCGCATTGGGACTGATAATGCGTCGGATTGTGCGGTAGTTGCTAATTTAAAGGCCTGGGCAGGATGTTAGGGCAGCCAAGGGTTGCGAGACGAGTCTTGATGACGGGTCTCGCCCAGCGGTGAAACGAAATCGCATGCGTGCTCCTGCTCCCCTGATTGTTTCGGTCGGGATGTTGATCGTCGGCATCACCCTGGGGGCCGGAATCGTTTCCCTTCCCAGCCATCGCTCGGCCGAGGCGCAGCCTCTGGATGGCATCACGACCGAGCGTGTCTATCGCGAACTGAGTACGGAAAGTTCGCCACTGCAGGAAGGAAGTCTGCAGCTCGCCAAAATTTCGGCCGTGACAACCCCCAGCGTGGTTCATATCCAGTGCGAACGCCGGCTGCAGGGTCGATCAAGAGAAGAAGAGACCGGCTCGGGAGTGATCCTCACCAGCTCGAAGGCAAGTGGTTTTTTCGTGGTGACGAATTGCCATGTCGTGGATAAGACGCCCCTCGATTCCATCTCGATCCATCTTTCGGATGGACGTGTAATCCAGCCCGACAAAGTCTGGACCGACGCCGAATCGGATCTCGCGGTTTTAAAAATCACGGCCACGAATTTGATTGCCGCCAAGTGGGGGGACAGTCGAAAGATCGAGATTGGGCACATGGTACTCGCCATGGGAAGTCCTTTCGGATTAAGTCGTTCGGTCACCTTTGGGATTATTAGTGCCAAGGGGCGCGGAAAACTGCAGTTGGGGAAATCGGAAGTCATCAATCAGGATTTTCTGCAGACGGATGCGGCGATCAATCCCGGGAATAGTGGCGGTCCCCTGATCGATCTGCAGGGACGGGTGATTGGAATCAACACCGCAATTGCCTCGCGAAGTGGCCACAACGAGGGGATCGGATTCAGTATCCCCAGTCTGCTGGCCCAGCGAATCATGGATCAATTGCTCGAACATGGTGTGGTTCCTCGTGCATGGATCGGTGTGAAGCTGGATGAAAACTTTGAAGCCAAGGCGGCGATGAAACTCCGATTGGAACGATTGCAGGGGGCGCGAGTGAACGAGGTGTTCGAGAACTCGCCCGCTTCACGAGCCGGTTTGCAGTTTGGCGATGTGGTGCTGAATTTTGACGGCGTCGACGTCCACGACCACGATCATCTGATTAACCTGGTGAGTCTCTCGCCGATTGGAAAACAGATTCACATGTCGGTTTGGCGAGCTCAGAAAAAGGTTTCCATGACGATCATGCTGGCAGACCGCAGCGACCTGCGCAAAACCAGCGAAGCCCCCGCGAATCCGCTTCGGGGTGGCCCCGTACGCCCGATGGGATTGATTGTCCACCCGCTGGATGAGGATCTCGCCAAGCAGCTTGGCTATGAGCCCACAACTCGGGGGCTGTTGGTTTTAAAAATGGATCGCGAATGTCCGTTGAGTGGCAATCTGCAGCTGTATGATGTACTCGAACAGGTCGGCCGGTCCCCTGTACGCAGCCTCGAGGACCTCACCAGAGCTCTCGAAGAAAACGACGAAATGGAGTCTCTCGTGCTTAAAATCCAACGAGACCCGCAAGCAAGCACCACCGCACAACTCGTCATCTGGCAACGAGATCGATAACAGCCATGGACTCGGAAAGGGGCCGTGACCAACACGGTTCTTTGCCCTGATTGCTGCTCCGGCGTCCCAACGTAGCCATCATCGCTCCCGCGTGATGAGGCTCCGTCGTGAACCAAACAACCGTTCAAAACCAACCCATTTGCCTTTTCCCCCTTGTGAACGGGGACCAGGCCCCGCGTGACGATTAAAAAAAAGCTTCGTCCGGCAATCGCCAGTACCAGCGGGCTTTTTCCCCTTTCTCCTGCACTTTGTTCGTCTGACAGCCCAAACTCCGAAACGCTCGTCGCAGTAACGCTTCACCGATCTCGTTCTCGGCCGCCTCGGCTTGAAGCTCGAATGCAGCCACCTTTCCGCTGCGCAGTCGTGCATGCAACCAGTTCGCGGCACGATCATTTTCGAATTGCTGCTCTCGCGCCAGAGGATCTTTCGAGGCCATGATCGCCTGCCGCAAAAACTCCTCACCCTGAATCCCATCCGGTGCTTCATCCCAGGCGATTTTCCCCTGAGACAGGCTATACGCAAACCCATGGGGATTCATGTAGCGCGTCTTTTTGATGGGGACCAACCTGCGTCCGTTGGCGACATCCAGGTCACGCACGATCATCCAGACCGATCGCGCCACCGTCGACAGTGCGTCGATCCCCGCCATTCCCCGTGGTCGATTCGCGCGTAACATCGCCGCCGGCAACACATTCGCCGCCAGGACAATCGCCACCCGAAACTTGCGTGCCAGCTCGG
>CAMBQP010000043.1 GCA_945869955.1 Schlesneria paludicola DSM 18645 | reverse complement strand
TTGGATGTTGGTTCCCATCGCAATCGGAAAATCCGCTGCCGTCAGCATCTGCAAGTCGATTTGATTTTCCGGGCATTTTCCGGCGGTCAACAATTCAAAGGGGTCAGGACTCATAAAAACGTTCCACGGCCGTTCTTGACGTTGGCTGGATCAAGCTGTATCGTAATCCAACGAATGCCGAACAAGGCATTCAACACAAACGGCGAGTACGCCGCCGGTTAATTTTAACGTTCGTCCACTCAATCAACTCGCGGATGATGGAGACCTCACTGTTGGTATTCCGCGCGTCCCGATTCTTGCTTCTGCTGGTTGCGTCATGGATCGTCATGACGTTCACTCACGAGATGGGGCACATTATCGGTGGAACGTGCTGCGGTGGGTCGCTCAAAACGGCGGATCTGTTGCCATGGCATCTTCCCTACAGCATCTTTGAACCAGACCCGTTTCCATTGGTGACGCTTTGGGCGGGTTTGATAATCGGCGTTTTGGCTCCCTTGGTTCTGGCGATCATCGTCCATCGCGATTGGATGTGGTTTATCGCCAACTTTTGCCTGATCGCTAATGGAGCCTACATTGCGACCGCTTGGTTTTCGGGAGACCGCTACCTCGATACACCAAAAATGCTTGAACATGGTGCGAGCCCACTCACGATTGCATTCTACTGTTTACTGACCATCGGATTCGGTTACGTTGGTTTTCGGCGGTCATGCATTTCCGCACTATCCCTGCCAACCAAACCAGACATCGGAAAACCACCAGCCGTGAACGAACAATGAAATGCACGGGAGTTGCGGGTCGCGCGATTTCTGATGGTCAATTTTTTGGCCGCAACCGCGTGATTTTTAGGCGTTCGGCGAATCGGGACGCCGTCTGGAAGTTCGATCCTCGTTGCGAATGTTGATAAACCTGCACCAATGTCTGCTCCACTCCGTTCCGAAAAAACCACCGTTCGATAATCCAGTCGTGCAGACAGGACGCCAATCCATGGTAGAATCCGCTCCATGAACACAAAGCCGAAAGTCTCTCTTGAAACGACAATCCCCAGTGATTTCACGGCATGGCGGAGTCGCGATCTCGTCATGGCCGCGAACCAGGAAATCACGCGCGAGTGGTGGTCACGTCGAAAGAGCGATTTTGAATTTTTTGTCTTCCAGGTGGTCATCCAGGAGTCCAGTGCAGGTGATCCGGACGCCGCAAAACGTCGGTTGGAATTTTTTGAGGCTCTTTCCACGACTGGACATTTCAGACGAGGTTGAATCGTTGGCGGCGAAACGGATTGTTGACGTTCCTTTGCCACCCAAGGCACAGGCGGATGCGCTTCACATTGCCGTCGCTGCGGTTAACGAAATGAATTATTTGGTAACCTGGAACTGCACACACATTGCGAATGCAACTCTCCGATCCAAAATTGAAAAGGTTTGCCGGTCTCAAGGATACGAGCCACCCGTCGTCTGTACGCCACAAGAAATGTTGGAGGAAGAAGACCAAGATGCGTGATACGATCATCCAAGAAATCCGAAACACTCGAGACGAATACGCTCGTCAATTCAACTACGACTTGCACCAAATGTGCCTTGCCTTGCGCCGGGAACAAGAGCGCAGTGGTGCGCAAGTCGTGACATTCTCAACCAAATCAGCTCAAACCGATTTGGCCGAACAATCCGGTCAACGCGAGGCGAAGACGCCCGCGTTACCTTGAGCGTTGGGCGATTCAAAGTGAATTATCATGAGTCGAATCTACATTGAAACAACAATTCCGAGTTTCTATTACGAAGTCCGTACCGATGCGACGATGGTTGCTCGCCGCCAATGGACGCGTGAATGGTTCGATAGGTCCATTTTGTTCGACGAGATTGTCACCTCTGCAGCCGTCTTGGACGAATTGGAACGCGGTACGTTCCCTGGTCGTGCCGACGCGATTTTGCTGATACAAAAGATTACGCCGCTTCAAATCACCGAAGACATTCGCCAGATTGTTCGCGAGTACATCGACCGGAAATTGATGCCCGCAGATCCATCAGGAGACGCGTTACATCTGGCGATCGCGTCATTTTACGGCTGTGAGTTCCTGGCAACATGGAATTGCAAGCACTTGGCAAATGCGAACAAATTTGGTGCAATCGCTCGGGTTAATGGTAAGCTGGGCCTCGCGGTGCCAGCGTTGGTGACGCCGCTCGAACTCATAGGAACTGGTGACGAGAATGAATGATCCGCTGATTGATGAAATTCGTCGCGCCAGACGCGAGATTTCGGACGAGATTGGCCCCGATTTGGTTGGCCTGGTCGAGCACTACGCAGAAATCGAACGGCATTTTTTGAAACCGGCCCTGACGGCCAAAGAGCACAAATCCAATCGAGTCAATAAAATCACCGAACAAGACGGTCCAGCGGACCGGAATACCGTCCGCTGACCTTTAACGTTTGGCAAAGGAAACGAATTCGACAATGTGGCCGTTCAAACACAAACAACTCGACATCTCGACGCTTCCGAAGCTCAGCGACGATTCCCACAGTTGGGGCGTTGTTCAAGCTGATGTTAATTCCTCACCACTGATCATTCGCTACAACGAATCCGCTCGATCTTGGGTTGGTCATCCTGAACTGCCCATCAAACTTGGATTTGCCATTCCCTTAAATTCCCCAAACGAAGGCGGATTGCCTCATCCCGACGAGAATGAACAACTTAACGACATTGAAGATATCGTTGTTCGCGAGATCGAGGCTCGAACGCAATCCTTGCATGCAATGGTTTTAACAACTGGGGTCATGAAAGAGTTCGTGTTTTACATTCCGAAAGGGACGGACATCAAATCGATTCATGAAGCCATTCAGTCAGCAGTAACCACGCATGAAATTCAGTGTATGGCAATCAACGAACCAAAATGGGACTCTTACCGTCAGTTTGCACCGTGAGCGAACTGGCGTCCCAATTGGCGAACAAACAAATGCACCCGAGTTGCCGATCGAGCGTTTTCCGAATCTCACCGTGACGATCATGAAGTGTCTCATTTCCTGGCGATTCACGGCGAGACTTCATTTACCACACCCCAGCCCTGATTGACCCGATGATTCAAGCCCTGATTTTTGATTGTGACGGCACGCTGACCGACTCGATGCCTCTGCATTTCATCGCATGGAATCATACGATGAAACGTTTTGGGATCGAGTTCACGGAAGACCGTTTCTATGCGCTGGGTGGCATTCCCAGCGACAAGATCATTCAAATGCTGTCAGACGAGATGAATTTGTCGCTCGACGCGGTCGCTGTCGCTCATCAGAAGGAACAAGCGTTCCTGGACAGCATGCATTTGCTCGTTGAAATCGAGGCGATCACCTCGATCGTGCGGGAAAATAAGGGAAAACTTCCGATGGCGGTGGCCAGCGGCGGCTTCCGCGACATCGTCGAGAAACAAGTCGCTCACATTGGCCTGGAAGGCTGGTTCGATACGATCGTCACCGCCGAGGATACCACCCGGCATAAGCCGGAACCCGATGTCTTCCTGGAAGCGGCCCGCCGACTCGGAGCGGCGCCAGCTCACTGCCGCGTCTACGAGGATTCTGACCTGGGGATAGAAGCTGCCCGTCGGGCCGGCATGCAATGGGTGGACGTGCGAATGTTCCACCGACCGCGAAGAATCACGCCGCTGTAGGCTCACAAGACGTAGGCGTTGAAGAGCGTAGGCCTTGGGGACACAAAGCATGTTCATCCGCACGCTTTCATCCGCTCGACGCGGTGAGCTTACCAGCGAAGCAGGCATGTTCCCCAGGTGAGTCCCGCTCCGAAACCACTGACCAGCAGTGTATCGCCGCGATGGATCCGACCTGCGTGGTTGGCTTCGTCGAGAGCGATCGGAATCG
Organism: Schlesneria paludicola DSM 18645; assembly: GCA_945869955.1. Lineage (GTDB taxonomy): Bacteria > Planctomycetota > Planctomycetia > Planctomycetales > Planctomycetaceae > Schlesneria > Schlesneria paludicola_B. Next base: position 29,031 of record CAMBQP010000043.1, on the reverse strand, counting down.
ACCCAGCCGACGTGTTTCCGTAGTCTCTCAGGTTGTTAAACATCTTTTCCACGGGGATCGCCAATTGCTCGGCCACATTGTTGATGATGCGGATATTGGCCTGGTGCAACAGGACTAGCGAAATATCCTGGGGAGTCATTCCCGCTTTCCGCATCACCACTTCGATGCTGTCCGCGACGGCACGCACGGCCCATTTGAAAACGTTTCGCCCATCCATTTGCAGGAATTGGCGGCCGGTATCGAGATCCTCATGAGTCATGGGGCTTTTCGAGCCACCCGCCTGACGACCAAGCATGGAGCCACCACCACCATCGGATCCGAGCTGATAGCAGATCAATCCCTGGTGAGCATCCCCTTTGGCCAGCAAAACCGCACCCGCACCGTCACCAAACAGCGGAGCAATCTTTTGATCGAGCGGATTGACGATTCGGCTGTTGCAATCTCCGCCAATCACGAGCGCCAGTCGGCTATTGCCGGTGGCCACGTATTGAGCCGCAGTCACCAGTGCGTAAACAAAGCCTGAGCAGGCGGCATGCAGATCCATCGCGGGGGCGTCAATTCCCAGTTTTTCCTGTACCAGATTGGCGGTGGTCGGACAATTAAAATCGGGAGTAAATGTTCCGACAACCACCAGGTCAATGTCCCGAACGTCGACACGCGCATTCTCAATGGCCCTGAGGGCAGCTTGAATGCACAGATCACTGGTGGCCTGCTCGGGTCCTGCGTAGCGACGCGATTGAATTCCCGTACGTTGTTCGATCCACGACGGATCGCAACCAAACTGCGCCTGCAGATCCGCATTTGTGATAATGTGATCGGGAACGTACGAACCCGTGCCGACCACTTGGACTCCCATGAGTGACCGGGTTCGGCGGCTCCAACTGGATTTCGATTCGGCATTTCGGCTCGGGGCAACACCAGACGAGGCATCCAAGCCCATCTCAGGGTTGCCGTTTGACCGCAATACTCCGCTCTCGTACATGGATCATATCCTCGATCAGCGAATCGTAAAAACCAGCTCGATCCTGCTGAGATCCCAAAAAATCGCGTTCATCAACCATACTTGCGTTTTGAAAATCGCTTGTGACGGGAATCATCAAAACATCAAAATACAGAAGATATGGAATTCCCAGTATATCGTCCGAATTTCTTTCACACTAGCGATCCTCGATCGGTTGTAGTGCAAGTTCCCGAAGTTTCAGGGATTATGGAGATTTCCGCAGTTTGAGCAAGATGGATTGGCTCAACGAACAGGGTTTTCACTGTTCAAGTACTTCACCAAGTCACGAACATCCTGGATCGACAGTCGGTTTAACAAACCTTCTGGCATCATCGAGACGGATTGCTGCTGACGTTCCGCGACATCTTGAACGGCAATCACCAGGCGATCCGTTGCGGTTTGTAAGGTGATGGTGCTGGAATCTTCGGCTTTGACGATCCCGTTGATCACACGACCATCCTTCAATTCAATAATCGTTACGCGATAGGCGTGTCCCACCAGAGCACTCGGGTCCATGACGTTGATCAGCACGTAATCGAGGTCGGTACGCTGAGCTCCGGTCAGATCGGGACCCACTTGTCGGCCTTCGCCAAACAGCACATGGCATGACGAACAATTCTTCTGGAAAATGGCTTTGCCGTGGTTGGCGTTGGTCGACGACGGATCACCCGCGAGGACTTGCCGCTTCATTTCGGCAATGAGCTGGGCTCGTTCCGCAGTCGAGGGTTTGGCTCCAAACAGTTTGTTGACGAGCTCTTTCAGCTTCGGTTCCTTGAACCGCTGCAACTGGCGGATATCAAATTCGGAGAGGTCCTGTTTCTCAATTTGACCGGCATCAACAGCCCGCACCAGAGCCAACGCGTTTTGTTCGCGCGCGGTGAGCGTGCTGATGGCATCCCCTTGTTCGGACTCGGTCAATTTTTTGTAACGACCCAGCAACTGGCCACTGACTTCGCTGCGATCAAAGCCTGCCAAACCACGGATCGCCGTGGGACGCAGACTCGCCTCATTCAGCTGATCCAGCAATAAGTCCGCCACCGCAGGCCGTCGGGTCGCGACCAGGTCGGCCAGAGCGCGTTCGCGGCGAGCGGTTTCGACTTGGGGGTTTTTCACGAGTTTCACAAACTCAGCGAATGCGCGGTCACTCCCCTGCAGCAAGGAAATTCGCTGGCTGAATTCGCGAACCGTCGGATCGGAACTGGAAGAATATCGTGCTTCAACCCCTTTCCAGCCTGCGTCGGGAATTAAATCACGGCGTCCTTCGATCGCCGCATGCAGACCCGTTAGGATGTCTCGCTGTGACGCCAGATCATCCTGTGATTCTTCCAGCCAGCGCAAGAGGGGAGCGAATCGCGGCGAATTTCCTGTCGCGAAATGTCGGGCCATGAATTGCCGCAACTGGGGAATCTTTGTGGCAACCGCCAGCGAAAGCGCTTCGCCATCCGGTTGTGCAATCAGCGGTTCGATGCCGTACCAAGTCAGCAAAACCAGATTTTGATCCGTTGCATCTTCTGCATGAGCGACCAACCCCCGCGCAATCTCGCTCCGTTGGTCAATCGGCAATCGTTGCAGGCCCGAGGCGAGTTGCAGCCGAACATAAGGGGATGCATCCATTCGGGCGAGTTCGGCCATTTCCGTTTGCAACTCGGGCGAAAGCCTGCTTGCTTCCATGGTCAGCCTGACCAGCCAACCGCGAAGCGTGTCGTCTGCAATCCCCTTGATTCGTGCCACGTTTTCTGTAAGCCGTGCATGGCTTAATTCACCGATTGCATGCAGCGTCCAAAGCCATTGTAAAGCTTTGGTGGAATGAGGCTCACTGGCGACAACCGAGGCAAACCCCTGAGTCAATTGCGTCACTGCGGCGGGAGTGAGATTGTGGTTTGTGGCCCGTTCGTGTAGGACTCGTCGCGCGTGATTGGCGAGAAAACCATCCCGATTCCCCAGCATGTCGATTAAATCGCGGTCCGTCAGCTTGGCAAAATCGACAGCGCGGGGACGCTGTTCTCCGTACGCCACTTGAAAAATACGACCATTGTCGCGATGAATGGTTGCTTCTTCATAGTTATGACATTCTCCGGTATCAGACCAGTCCGTAAAGTAAATCCCGTCGGGCCCCTGCTTCACACAAACACCCCGAAACCATTTGTCGCTGGAAGGAGCGAAGTCGGTCTGATGTCGGGCGACGTAACCGGATCCTTTTCGTTCCAGCTTGTCACGGTTCAATCGTTGGCCATGGATATTGAGTGTGAACAGATTATTGCGATATTCGGCGGGAAACTGATCTCCCAGGTAAATCATGGCACCCGAATGAGCATGACCACCACCCGCTTCTCCATGTTTTCCTGTTCCGTCACGTGAACCTTCCCATGTGCCACCTGCCCAGTGAATATGATCGGCACAGGTCTGCATCAGTTCAAACGTTTTTGGATTAAAGTCCTGCCCGAACATCCGTTTAAAGCGTGAGCCAGGAACCACATGAAACACATGCTCGATGACGCAATTGGTGAGAAAGGCTTCACCACGGTCATCGAAAGCGAGTCCCCAGGGGTTGGTTGTCCCATGGGCAACGACCTCAAATTCCTGGCGGACAGGATGAAACCGCCAGATTCCGCAATTCATGGGAGTCCGATCGGCATCCGGCGTTCCTGGCTTGCCAATCCGTGAATTGGACAGGATTCCGTTACAGCCATAGAGCCAGCCATCGGGCCCCCAGGTCAGGCCATTGGCGACATTGTGTTTGGCCATCAGGTCGAAGCCATCGAGCAATATCTGGGCTGGACCATCAGGGACATCGTCAGCGTTGGCGTCCGGAATAAAAATCAGGTGAGGAATCGCCGTGACGAAGACGCCTCCAAATCCGTATTCGATCGAGCTGAAATTGACCCCTTTGTCGAAAAACACGGTCCGCTGATCAAATTCACCATCGTGATTGGTGTCTTCGAGGATCAAAATCCGATCCGTCCCTTCTTTGGTCCCCGCAGGACGCCACGAGGGATATGACCGGCACTCAACCACCCACATCCGACCCCGATGGTCAAAGGTGATCGACATCGGCTGGACCACATCGGGCTCACCCGCAAACAGCGTGGCACGAAAACCGGCAGGGACTTGCAAACTGGATCTCGCCTCTTGAGGCGAAAGGGGACCATCGGCGGAAAACACCAAGCCGGGCACCGCCAGAAATACCGCCGCCATCCATTTAAGATATTGAGTCATCGGAGTCGCTTTCGTGGAAGAAACAGGTATGCTTCGTGATATCCTAGTAAGTTGGCAGGCAAATGTTGAGCGTCCCGAGGGGACCAAATTCGCAAGTCGTTTTTTTGCGTCTCATCCCTGTGCCCCGTGACATTCTGGTCGACAGTTGTTACAGACTGAGGCAGCTCCTGAGCCAAGCGGTATCGCGCTCGCTTCGGAACCGGATGACCGATGGCGACCCACCGACGAAATCGAATTGTGATGAAATTTCTACACGCTGCCGATTTGCACCTGGACAGTCCCCTGGAAGGCTTGGAAAACTACGAAGGGGCTCCCGTCGATCTGATTCGGAGCGCCAGCCGACGGGCGCTGGAAAATCTGGTTCAACTGGCGATTCAAGAGCGGGTCGACTTTGTGGTGATTGCCGGCGATCTGTACAACGGCGACTGGCGGGACTTCAATACCGGACTGTTCTTCGTCCGGCAGATGAACAAGCTGTGCGACGCGGGGATTCGGCACTATTTAATCGCCGGGAATCACGATGCGGCGAGTGTGATGACGCGGAAGTTGCGGTTACCCGTGAATCCGGATGGCTTCAGTGTCATGCTTTCGAGTGACCATCCCGAGACGCGACGGTTGGAGGATCTGGGTGTCGCAATTCATGGACGAAGTTTCGCTCATCAGGCCGAAACAAAAAACATGGTCCCCGATTATCCCTCGCCGGTCAGTACGTGGTTCAATATCGGCATGCTACATACGAGTCTCAGCGGTACCGAAGATCACGACACGTACGCACCGTGTACATTCGTCGATCTCCGTTCCAAAGGCTACGACTATTGGGCACTCGGGCACATCCACAAACGCTCACTGCTTCCCGCTGACGGTTCACCTTTGGTTGCGCCGCCGGCGCTCTATTCCGGGAATATCCAAGGGAGGCACATTCGCGAATGTGGTCCGCGAGGTTGCCTGCTGGTGACGGTCGATTCCAGGCAGCAAGTCGAAGTCGCGTTTCGGGCGCTCGACGTTTTTCGCTGGGAGGTTTGTCAGGTCTCTTGCGAGAATGCGACCAGTCTGGATGAGATTCTCGCACGATTTGGTCAGGCCCTGCGTCGGCTGATGGAACAGCAGGAAGGGCGACCACTTGGGCTGCGTGTCCGCCTGGAGGGGGCAACGGCCGTGCATCAGGAAGTCACCAGTCATCGGGTCGCGGTAACGGCCGAGATTCGGTCGATGGCGACCACCCTTTCTGATGGAAAAGTGTGGATCGAGAAAGTTAAAATCGGAACTTGTAGTCGGCAACAAGGTCTGGGGCCATCGCAACACGCAGGCCCGCTGGGAGAGCTGGAACGCTATCTGGAAGAGATTCCCAACAGCCCGGAAGCACTCGCTTCGCTGGTGAGTGAACTGAAGGATCTGGCGAAAAAACTTCCCGGTGAAATGATGCAGGCTCCGGAGGGACTGTTGCTCGACAATCCCGCATGGGTGCGAGAACTGATCCAGGACCTCAGGCCGATGCTGTTTGATCGTTTTCAACAGTAATTTTGGTGGAATTCAGCAAGCAAGATTGGGTTCGGGTCGTCGATGTTTGGACGATTCGCACCGGGTGCTTAACGTGGATTGGGATCAGCGATGGTGTTGTCGAGTTCACAACAGATCACGGAAAACGAGTCGGGGGGTGACCTGACCTCGACGCTCAGTCAGGATGCCGACGCGATTCAACGGTCGATTGACATGAGTGGCCTGGCGGGTGAGGCACCGTCGGTGGTCCCTGGCTATCGGATTTTGAAGCCAATCGGCCAGGGAAAATATGGCTCGGTCTGGCTGGCGCGTGAGCAGAATACCGGTAAGCAGGTTGCGATCAAGTTCTATACCCACCGACGTGGCGTCGACTGGTCGTTGTTGGGCCGCGAAGTCGAAAAACTGGCGGTCCTGTACACCTCACGAAATATCGTGGGATTACTGGCGGTGGGCTGGGATCATGATCCGCCGTATTACGTGATGGAATACCTGGAAAATGGCTCGCTGGCCACCCGACTCGACAGTGGGCCGCTCGCAATTTCCGATGCGGTCAGGATTGCTACGCGAGTCTGCCAGGCGCTCGTGCATGCACACGGAAGCGGAATTCTGCATTGTGATTTAAAGCCCGCCAACATTTTGCTGGATCAGGATTTTGAGCCTCGGCTGTGTGACTTTGGCCAATCGCGGCTGGCGGATGAGCAGAGTCATTCGCTGGGGACGTTATTTTTCATGGCCCCCGAACAGGCTGATCTGAAGGCGGTTCCCGATGCGCGCTGGGACGTGTATGCCCTGGGGGCGTTGATCTACAATATGCTGACCGGAAGCCCACCGTTTCGGAACGAGGAAAACGAGAAACGGCTCAGTCAGACATCCTCGTTGGAAGATCGATTGTCGATTTACCGAAAGCTGGTCTATTCCAGCCCCAAGCCTGCCCGGCATCGACGTGTGTCCCGAGTCGATCAACAGTTAATTGAAATCATTGATCGTTGCTTGGCGACGGATCCCGCCAAGCGATTTCCCAATGCCCAGGCGGTGCTGGATAAATTGACCAGTCGCGAACGATTTCGTGCGCGGCGTCCGCTCATTCTGCTGGGGCTGGTTCTGCCGCTACTGTTGCTGCTCTGTATTGTTCCGTTAGCCTTTGAAACCATGAATGATGCGGTGAATACCACGCAGGAAAATCTGACTCGTCGCGCCCTGGAAAGTGATGTCTTGTCTGCCAACTTGCTGGCGGACAGCATCAATCGCGAACTGGAAGACCGGCGTCATGAACTGGAGACACTCGCCGCCGATTCCCTGTTTCGTGAAAGCGTCGCCGAACTGGCGACAAAGATCACTGCGGACCGTGAGCCACTGACACTCAGACTGGATCGACTAAAGCGGGAAAATGACGAACGTCTGAAAGAGCTCAGCCGCGTGCTGGATTCCAGTTGGTTCCTGCTGGATTCTGCGGGGATTCAGCGATGGAGGTCTCCAAAAAGTCCCCGTGCTGATGAAAATCTGGCGTGGAGAGATTTTTTTCATGGTGGCGGAAACGATTATCCTCCCAATGACATTCCGGTTGATAATCACGCGATTCGCAGCTGTCGCATCTCGATTCCATTCAAGTCACCGAATGGTGAACTGTACGATGTGGCGCTTTCGGTCCCCATCTTTGACCCCCAGGAAGGGGAAGATGTGATTGGGGTGCTCGGACGAACCCTGACTCTGGGGAGTTTGATCAAGGACTACCAACGGAACTGGCAAAGCCGGGATGCGGATGGCGTCAATCGCAAGCTTGCGATCATTGATGGCCGCGATCTGGACGGGGAATATCACTGGCAACTGCTCGCACACAGTTGGATGGATGACTCAAAGCTTGGCAGCATCAGTGAAGCCGATTTTAAGAAACTTCGCCTGGAAGGAATTCTGAATAAAGAGGTGATCCAGGATCTGGCGTTGCTGATGCGACAAAGCCGAAAAGGGGACGACGAAGTCCCGGTTGGGGAATATGACCGCACCCGGTATTACATCGACCCGGTTCAGCAATTTGATCCCGAGTCCTATGGGGGTGAGTGGCTCGCCGCATTCAGTCCGGTGGGGAGTACCAAATGGGTTGCGGTGGTTCAGGAACGAAAGGATGCGGCGCTCAAACCCGTGGAAGATCTGCAATCTCGTCTACTCAGTTCGGCAAAAGGGGGAATTCTCGTGGTGTTTGGTTTGGTGGCCGGGTCTTGGTGGTTGATCATGGCACTGCTGAACGAACGAGCCCCTCGATGGCTGAAATTCTGGCAAGTTCGCACGAAAGACCAGGGGTTGGGGACGATGTCAATGACGGGTAAGAGTGTTGAGAGTGATTGAAGAGGGAGTTGTCAGTTGTCAGTTGTCAGTTGTCAGCAACAGGGATGGGGGCTGGGGCAGGGCTGGGGCGAACTTGAGTCCTTTTTGGGGATTTCGGGAATTTCGCGGCAAAGTCCTCAATCAATTTTACCCAAGGTACTCACGTGGCGATTCTCGCACTCAAGTCGCGCCACGGAACCGACGATCAAAGTAAATGACATCAAGGTCCAGCACGTTGCCAGAGAGCAAGACTCGCATGGCAACGTAACTTGGCGACGCAACCTGACAATGATCCTTCGTATTTTTAAGGAATAGTGCATGTCGAACGGGAATCACGACCAGTTTCGGTTGGGCTTCCTGACAGCGGTCGAGGATGCGGAACGTGGGTATGTTGGGGGGCTTTTGATCACCAATCGGTTTGGAAGACCGCTCGAATTTCAGTGTACTGCCCCGGTAAAGCCGAATCGGACACAACAAATCCTGTACGGCCCGACATTGAAGCCCTACGTTTTGTCGGAATTAATCGGCCGTACGCTCCTCGAAAAAGTGGGGGTCAAGCCGCATCTGATTCTGCTAGAGTCATTGGATTTACTCGATTTGCGCAGTGTCACCTCGACCCCGGTAGCCAGCCTGGTCCTCGCGCCAGATGCGTCGAGGCCTGCTTTGCAGGAACAGGGGGACGGAAAAGAGGTGGCGACGGCTACGGTGTTGCCAAATTCTCTGCGTTTGGGAAATGAAGTGGTTGTCTTTCATTCCACACACGACGAAGACCGTACAGAAATCGAGAAATTTGCCAAGCTTGTCCCGGTCGACGCGGACCTCCGCGAGCCATTCGAGCGAGTTCGCGAAGCGCTGGCCGAGACGGTTCGGTTGAGTGCCGCGCGTCCGGCGTAGCTCGAAATCTGATCCGCCTTGAAGGATCGAGGCGTCAGCGAGGGAATCCCAGCCCTGATTTTCAGGCGAATTCCTCGTCAGCAATCCGTTTTACCGAGTGATTTGGCTTATCGAGTGATTTGGCCGAGACTGGATCAAGGATGATCGTATGGCGGATGTAATCGACAGTTCTGCGACCAACAGTTCAGCGATCAGAAATTCTGCGAGCGGTGGAACGATCGCAGGTCATTCTACCGGTGGTCCCCACTGGACTCCGCTGCAAGAAATTGATGCACGTGACCTGGGAAGCCAGACCAACGATTTACTGGATGAGCTTCAGCCGGATGTTTCGGTGGCGGCGATTCCGCTGCAAATTCGTGCCGAAATTCATTCTTCGGGTCAAAACGTCGCCCTTCGCCGCTGGCCAGCGGTGGAAGTCGAGTCACAACACCTGCCGAAGTCTCCCGGTGTGATGCCCTCATGGAAACCGACTCGCCCCAAAATCGCCACTTACGGGCTGCAATTTCCCGAAGGGATGTCACTGATCGCCAAAGCGGCGGCCGACGGAAAATCGGATCATTCCGATCAGTCAAAAGCGGGGAAATCGGATCCACCTCCGATCGAAATCCTGCCGGGGTACGAGCCTCCCACGCTGGCGTCACTCGTCGACGGACTGGTGGAAGAACCGAAGCCAAAGCAAGTCACCCGTATTAAACCCCCTGACGATGCACTTGCGATCGAGGACCGGCTGTTTTATTTGTTGCAACCACCGCTGCAGTCGTGGCTGGCGGGGCAGGAACTGATCATGCCGTTCGAGCCCTTCCCGTATCAGTACGAGGGGATCGGCTGGCTGTTCTCGAAGTCTTCGGCATTACTTGCGGACGAAATGGGTCTGGGAAAGACCATGCAGACCATCACCGCCATTCGGCTGTTGGTTCGCAGCGGGCAGGTTCGTCGTGTGCTGCTGGTCTGTCCGAAACCGTTGTTACCGAATTGGCAGCGGGAATTTCGGACGTGGGCTGAAGAATTGCCATTTGTGGTCGTCGAAGGGGATGGCGAGCGGCGAAAATTGACTTGGACGATTCCGGGTGTCCCGGTTTTGATTGCCAACTACGAATCTGTGGTTCGCGATTTTGCCGCGTTTGGCGAGGGGGAGTTTCCGAAGTTTGACCTGATTGTGCTGGACGAAGCGCAGCGAATCAAAAATCGGACTTCACGCACAGCGGAAACAGCTCGTGCGCTCCCCCGTCGCCGCAGTTGGGCCTTAACGGGAACTCCGATCGAGAATCGCCCGGAAGAATTGGGAGCCTTGTACGAATTTTTAGAGGTGGTCCCCCCCAATGCCACTCCGGATTTGCGGCAGTTGCAATCGCTGGCCAAGCAGTTCATCCTGCGGCGAACCAAGAACCTGGTGATGAAAGACATGCCGCCACGACTGGATCGTGACGCCTATCTGGAACTGCTTCCTGCTCAAAAATCCGCCTACGAAATGGCAGAGAATGAAGGAGTGGTGCAGCTCAATAACCTGGGGGATTCGATCACCGTTCAGCATGTTTTTGAACTGGTTTTGCGGCTGAAACAAATCACCAATTTTGACCCTTTAACCGGTGAAAGTGCAAAACTCGACCGGCTGGAAGCGGATATGGAAGAAATCGCCGCCAGCGGAGGAAAGGCAATTCTGTTCAGTCAATGGACCAAAGTCATTGATTGGCTCGCCAAGCCGATGGAGAAATACGGCGCACTGATTTACCACGGGGGTGTTCCGAACAAACAGCGTGAACCGATTCTGGCCCGATTTAAAGAAGATCCGGATGCCCATATCTTGCTGATGAGCTACGGTACAGGAGCTGTGGGTCTGAATCTGCAGTTCGCAGGATACGTCTTTTTGTTTGATCGCTGGTGGAATCCTGCGATTGAGGATCAGGCGATCAACAGGGCCCATCGAATTGGCTGCAAAAGTCAGGTGATTGTGACCCGCTTTATCTCGAAGGACACCATTGAAGAGCGAATCGATAAAGTGCTGACGGAAAAACGAGAACTTTTCGCTGCGATTCTTGGAGATGGCGATGATACCAACGTCACACTCAGCATGAATGCATCGGAAATCTTTGGTCTGTTTGACCTGAAAGCACGTCATGGTAAAGGGACGCGGGTCATCGGCCCCAAACCCGTTGTCTGACGAAGATCGCTGAAATCCGTGGATTTTGGCAATTAAAGCGCGATTGTTCGAATACCGATCCCCATGTCTGTTGACGGACGCCGCGTGACTTGCCATATTCTCGTTCCTCGATTTGATTTTTGAGTTTGGCGGAAGACGCAGGTGTGACTGCACGGGAGTGTTTTGCATGGGTCGGTATTCGGGTCCCAAAGGACGTATCAATCGCCGTTTAGGGGCGATGGTGTTTGAAAACGCCGGAGCTGCACGGGCATTAGAAAAGCGACCCAATCCACCAGGGATGGCCGAGCGTCGTCGTAAGCTATCCACTTATGGGATGGCACTCGCGGACAAGCAGAAGATCAAGTACCACTACGGTATGCGAGAAGCTCAGCTCCGCCGCTATTTTGCCAAAGCTCGGGCTCAAAAAGGTAACACTGGCGATATTTTGCTGGTCATGTGTGAACGCCGATTGGACAACGTTGTTCGACGCGCAGGCTTCACGGTGACTCGGTTGCAAGCTCGTCAGGGGATTGTGCACAGGCACTTCCAACTAAACGGCAAAACCGTTGATAAACCCTCCATGTTTGTTGGTCCTGGCGATGTCATCACCTTGCGCAATCGTCCAAACGTGAAGAAACTGTACCGCGAAATCGTCGACAGTTCATCGCGACAATCGATTGACTGGGTTTCGTTCGACTCAAAGGATCTCGAAGCACGGGTTCAGGCCTTGCCAACTCCAAGTGATGCAACGGTTCCTGCCATTGAAATCGGTCGCGTGATTGCATTCATGTCCCGCTGATCTGTTCGATTGGCGAAGAGGAATCAACGGCAGGCGAGAGCAAGCCGTAAAGATAGAGAATAAAATAAAGCGGTGTTTTCGATTCACTCGAAAACACCGCTTTTTCTATTTACCCTCGCTCCCGTTCCGATTCCGGGTTGGGACCTTAAGTGTTATGGATTTGTCACCTCTTGCGAGGTGGCAGGAACAGGATTACCGAGTCCTGCGGCGCTCTCTTTGACCATTTGGTCCATCAATTCACGCATCTCGGGTAACTCGGCTCCCCCGTTCAGCGAAAAGCCGGCCCGTTCTGAAACCAACAGGCTGATCAGTGTTCCCAGCATTCCCTGGCCGGCCATTCCATTTTCTGCCGATTCACCACCTCCCTGAGTCATAAACAGGCGTTCCGGGACGAGTGGTTGTTGTGATTGGGCCAGTTCGCGAGCGGCAAACGTCAGTGCGAACAGACGTGGGTCGCCATACGATGCGATTTTTCGCTGCAGAACAGAGGCTTCCGCCAGTCCTTCCTGCAAGATTCTCTGTGCTTCTCCGCGACCGGTCAGCCGATTTCGCTGACTTTCAGCCTCGGCGAGCAATCCGATCTCTTCGGCATGGCGTCTTGCCCGCGCGATTTCCGCATCCCCTTCACATTCGGCCATTTGGACCTTCAATCGTGTGTTGGTTAATTCCGTTTGAGCCTGCATGATCGTGCGATCATTCTGCCGTCTGGCCAGCGCCAGCTCGGCATCTCCTTTACTTTCTGCAATCTGTACCTGGAGTTTGGCGTTGGTCATGGTCGCCTGCATTTCGGCTTGGGCTTTGGCCTCATTCAGTGACCGCAATTTGTCGTTCGCTTCTCGCTGACGCTCATAGGTCTCTAACTGTTCGATCGACAGTTGTCGGATTCTGAGTTGTTCGAGGAGCGATTCGATTTTTCCGTCGGCCTTGTCGGTATCAGGTTTACCAATCAGAACATCAACACATTCGATGTCAAACTCATGAAAACGGCGTCGAAGTTCTGCCAGCGCTTCTCGCTGAATCAGATCTCGTTCGTGCAGCAGTTCCAGCATGGTTTTTCGATGTGCGATATCACGAAAGTAGGCTGACAACATTGGATCGAGTGTTTGAGTAATCAGTTTCTTCACATCTCCGAAACGCTGAATCACGGCCGGGGCCCGCTGATAGTCAATATGGACGACCACCGACAGCGGGAGACTGGGTTCGTAGGCATCACGCGTGACCAAGTCGATACTGCGCAGGTTTTCGTCGTAATGATGGCTTTCGGTTCGTCCCGTAATCCAGTGCAAGACAAAATTGGTTGTCGGAACCAGCACGATATTTCCCGCGTAGGTATTGAAGGCGTACTTACCTGGACCAAGCGGTCGTTCCCAGACTCCTCGTTCTCCTTCTGCAACTTGCTCGCCGTGACGAAAGGCATCGCCGGAAAGGTCGCGACCGGTGGTGCCGTAATAACTGACGACGACACCGACATGACCAATCGGAACCACGGTTTTCGGAGTCGTTTCCACCGTCGCAAACCAGCGATTGATAAAGTATGTTCCGTCCGTAATCGCCTGGTACTGGCGTCCTCGCCGTCCTCCCGCAGAGAGAAACGCTTCCGGATCCTGAAAGTTATTGTGCTCGAACAGGGTGTTTGGGGTCGTGGAATTCGTGATGCCTCCTGTTGCCGATTGGCCAACGGGAGGAGCGATTAATTCGCCAGAACGGAGCGACGGTCCATCATGAATGGTCACGATCCCAATGGTATCATCGACCGATGTCCCTTCTGCTGAGTTCGCATCCACCATAATACTATGGCCACCGATGACAATCGGTTGAAATCCTTTGACAGACCGAAGCTCTTCCTGCCATTTTCCGACCGCTTCTCGCTCCATCCTTTCCTGCGACTGGAGGATGCCAAAGACTTGCCGTTCGGTAATGACCACGAACAGAGCCGGATTGATCGCATAAACCCCTTCACGCAGAATTGCCCGCTGGCGACCTCGCTGACCCAGCCGGACGGCATTTCCGGCATTGGTAATCAAGCCGGTTTGGCCCTCACCTTTCCGTTGAGTGGCGGGGGCCAATTTGTTGGCTGAGGAAGGGGCCGTCATCGCCCCGGCAGGATCAAGGAATGCCATTGCATCTTGAAAGTGATTACAATCCACGACCCGAGCCAGAGTCTGGCTCGGATCTAACGATTCACCATCGCGAGCATAAACGTAGCCGATTTCGTTTTGTGGAATCGTTACCAATCGTGATTGATGGATTCGATATTGCCATCGCCAATAGCCAAAATGCAGTCCACCACGCAAGAGATTCGCTTGATATCCCGCTTCGCCATTGAGCGCGATGATCTGGCCTTCGCCGAGCGACCCCCTGTTGGACCAGAACTTTTCAATCACACCGACACGATTATGGGGTATGTATCGGACTCCAAGCCAGACTAGCAGCAAGATCGCACTCGGGATCCCCATCACCAGCATATTTAAGAGACTGGCGCTGAGGAACGAATTCACCTCGAAATTCTGCAAAAAATCCGCCGCGAAGACCCCTGCCAACGCATGGAACAGGGGAACAAAGAGACTTTTCATGATCAACCTCCGAAACAGGAGGCATCCAGGTTCTCACTCAGGTCACTCAAATTGATCGTGGTCACTTTTAAACCACGATCAGCAATCACTCGCAAACAGCCACTACATCGAGGGGGCTGTTCCGGTTGTTTGCCATTTTTCCCTGGGCAAAGGCAAGAGAGGAATCCTCGATCTTGCTCACAATGGATGCTTTTCAAATCTTGGTTGAAAACACATGTCTCAACCCGCCTGCGAGGTTAGCTGTCGGGCTAGAGCTTGAAAGTGCTCTGTTGGAGAGGCAATTTTCATTGCATCACAACTGCGCCCCGAAGGCGACTCGTATTTCGAGCCGCCAGTAGTGGTTCCCCCGCTCTCACCTGCGAGAATGAGATTCGGCTTCATCGCGAAAGCATTATCTCGCAGAAAAACGGGAAAACAGGGAGAGGAGCAAACAACATTCCTAAAACACAACGTCAAACAGAGTAAAGGCTTGTGAGGCGTTATGTGGATTACGCTTTCGTCAGCAGGACAGTTGGTTTCCGAGACAATCTGCGGACGAAATTCGGTAATCAAAAGCCAGAGATCCGGAAAAATCTGGACTTTGTCTCAAATTTTCGAGCAGGACTTCCGCTGAAAAGCCAACCCGGATCCTGTGTGCAAGGGGGAATTCCTGATTCCGCTGGCGAGATCAAGTAGTTATCATGCTGATCACGCGTGACGCTTGGAGAAGAGGTGTGGTCTGGTTTCCTGAAGTACCGTGGGCCGGCCGTTGCAGTGACGATCTTTTCGGGCGATCTTCGCATTCGGTAACATGGGAGAGTGAAATCCGGCGGAATCCCTGGTCTCTCGGGTTTCCGCCGCAGAGCGTACTTTTTTGACTGACGGTGGGTGAAATGACGGTGACCTCAAAAGTCTTGATTGCCGATGACAATCTGCAAAACTGTGAGCTGCTCGATGCATACCTTGCGGAAGAAAATTATGAAATTGCGATGGCGCATGATGGCCGCGAAACCCTGAAAAAAGTGGCCGAGTTCCGTCCAGATTTGATTTTGCTGGATATCATGATGCCGAAACTCAGCGGTTACGAGGTGTGCAAGCAACTTCGAGCCGATGCGGCCACGCGTGATATTCCCATCCTGATGGTGACCGCACTCGCCGAAATGGGAGATATCGAGCGGGCGGTTCAGGCGGGCGCCGATGATTTCCTGACCAAGCCCGTGAATTGCCTGGAATTGACGATTCGCGTCAAATCGCTGCTGCGGGTTCGCCATTTAACCAGCCAGCGTGATCGACTGCTGGCCTATCTGGAAGAAGTGGATGCCTCAGCCGTCAAAAATCTGGGGATCAAGTAGGCTACTTTCTTTCCACAGTCCGCATTTTCGAGATTCCCCATTTTCATTATGATGTCCTTCATGAAGATCGCTTTCATGATGATCGCTTTCATGATGATCCTCAGTGCAGCAAAATGAAATTCCATGGGTAAACGCATCAGGCCTTTCCTGTCACTGTGGCGATGACCCAGGCGATTGACTCCTCCAGCTGATTGTTAGCAGAGCACATGAGCAAAACTAGTCCGACATCCTTTGCGGGACTCCGTCCCAAAGAGACGACCGCAAATCCGCCGACAGCTGTATCCTCGGGCTCGCACCAGGATACCGCACGGGAAACGCTCGAGTCGATTGCATTTGCTTTTGTGCTCGCCTTGCTCTTTCGTACCTTCGTCGCCGAAGCGTTTGTGATCCCTACCGGCTCGATGGCTCCCACGTTATTCGGCAGAAACAAAGATGTCACCTGCCAGGAATGTCACGAGACTTATCAGGTCGGTGCCAGCGATGAACTGAATGAAGAAGGCTTCCTCGTACGCCGAATTGAAGAATCCGTCTGCCCCAACTGCCGCAACCCCAATAAAATTCTCGATCTCCCTGTTTTTAAGGGGGATCGAATCCTGGTCAATAAATTCACCTATCAAGTCGGAAATCCCGAGCGCTGGGATGTCATTGTCTTCCGTTACCCGGAAGACTTGCAAAAAAACTACATCAAACGACTGGTCGGATTGCCCGGCGAATCGATCCGTATTGCGCGCGGTGATGTTTATGCACGACAAGGAGATCAGGGCGAATTTGAAATCTTGCGAAAACAGAACCCGGATAAACAGAAGCTTTTGCAACTTCTTGTCTACGATGATCGCCACGCCCCTGTCAAACTGTTGGCCAAAGGATTTCCAGAACGCTGGAGCCCGATGGCTCGTGAACATGCCACCCTTGAAAATGCCACCGAGCCAACTCCATCTACCGAGCCAACTCAGCCAATCAAGCCCATCGATGGCTGGGTTCGCGATGAAAAGAGCTGGAAGCATGATCCTGCCGTCCGTAGCTTCACCATCGAAGCCGGGGCCGAAGCGACAAAATGGGTTCGTTACCAGCATCTAATCCCCTCACAGTCTGACTGGAAAGATCTTGCGGCGGCAAACGAATTGCCGTTTCAAGCCCGTCCACAGCTGATCACGGATTTTTGTGGCTACAACACCTACACGGGTGGTCGCAGCTTTAATATGGATGATGATCGCTTCTGGGTCGGGGATTTAACCCTCAATTGCACTGTCGAGATCAACTCCATCACCCCGGCAACCGCAACCGGTTCCCCCAATCCCGAGTTGATCTTGGAATTGACTGAGGGAGTTCGTCACTATGTCTGTCGTATCAACGTCGCCACGGGACTGGCGACCTTGCTCAGGAATGATGAGTTGGCTGCAGACTCTTCGGTCGCCGACATCACGATGGCGACCGCTCCGACTCCCATTCGCGGTGTCGGGAAATATACCATCAGTTTTGCAAATGTGGATGATCGCCTGTGTCTCTGGGTCAACAGCACCTGGATGAGCAGTGGCTTGATTCCCTTTGGGAATGGTGCCGAGTTCACCCCTCCCGCAAACCGTAATCCTCAAGAATCGGATTTAACTCCTGCGGGCTTTGCCGTACAGGGGTTGGGAGCCCGAGTCTCGAATCTCGTGTTGCAACGGGACATCTACTATCGGGCCGAAAGCGTCGCTAATGACGCGGGCGATTTTTCCAGCCATGAACAGGAACTCGTTGATTCCTCACGCATCCGTGAAAGTTTGACTGATCCGCTCGAGTATGGAGCGCGGTATTCCAAGCATGCCAATGAGGCCCTGTTTCACGCTCTCGGGACGGATGAGTTCTTTGTGATGGGTGATAACAGCCCACGCAGCCAGGACAGCCGGCTTTGGTCAAATTCCAGACGTGCTGTCAATCGCCATGCCGTTCCACGACAAGCCCTGCTCGGCAAAGCCTTCTTTATCTACTGGCCTCACGCGATCCCTTTCTTGAATAGTGGCCGTGGATTTCCTGTCATCAACCACACACCCGCTCGCGATCGAAACGGACCTCTGGTCGAAGCGTATCCCGATTATGCCGCCCCCTTCTATCCGCAATGGTGGCGGTGGAAACGCATTCGCTGAACTATCGTAATATCAACTACCGTAAGACTCGTCATGGAGGACGAAGAATGTCGTTATTACAGTGCATGAATCTCGTCAAACAATTTCCCGGTAAACGGGCTGTCGACGGAGTCTCGTTTCATGTTGACGAAGGGGAAGTTGTCGGACTCCTCGGCCCCAACGGTGCGGGAAAGTCGACCAGCTTCAGCATGGCGGTCGGACTGGTGACTCCGACCGAAGGGCGAGTCATTTTTAACGGCGTCGATGTCACCCGCTGGCCCCTCTACAAACGTGCTCAGCATGGAATGGGGTATCTGCCCCAGAACGATAGCATTTTCAAAAAATTGTCCGGCGAACAAAATCTGTATTCTGTCCTGGAATTTCAGCCACTGTCCTACAAGGAACGGATGGCGCGGGCAGACGAACTCCTCAGTATGTTCGGTCTCTCCAGCAAGCGCAAGCAGACGGCGGGAACGCTTTCGGGGGGCGAGCGTCGACGTCTGGAAATCGCTCGGTGCCTGGCCAGTCGACCCAAACTGATTCTGTTGGATGAGCCCTTCACCGGGATTGATCCGGTTACCATTCACAGCATTCAGGATATCATCGCCGACCTGCGACGCAGCGGGATCTCGATCTTGTTAACCGACCATCGTGAACGGGAAACACTCACCATTACCGATCGCAGCTACATCGTCTTCTCGGGAAAAATCCTGGTGAGTGGCGATGCGGCCACCGTACTGAACGACGAAAACGCGCAAAAGTTCTATTTCGGCAAACGATTCGACGCCAGTTCCATTATCGAGAGCAAAGGGGCCTTCCAAAGCCAGATGGATGCGGCCGCTGCCAATCGGGCCGCGTAGACGCAGGGCTTCATACGCGGATGTACCAGCCAAGAGCCTCCAGCAAACGGCAGACACCGTAGACAAACAACAGCTGAATACCGAAGGCGATCAACATCCCAACCCATAGGGTCGAGTTGGTCGGAAAATGCTGATCGATCACTTTTCCCCCGATCGGAATCCAACCCGCGATGTCATGCAGCATGTAGGCAGCGAGCGAGTTGGTCCCTAGGGTTCTAAAAATCCCTAAACGCCATTTCAGCCCGTCACAGACGTAGAGAAACCCGGCATAAATCAACAGCGAGAGCCCCGCACAGAAGGTCGGATACGACAACGTCCCGCCTCGTTGACTCATCATCCAGTAATTCCAGCGACGATGCTGTGCGTCGGGGGGACGAACGAACGGGGGTTCGACCAGCGTTCTCTCCCAGTTCTTCAATCGCTCCCACGTCGGCCAGACGGGATCTGGAGCATATTTTTTCGGGTCCAGGACCTGAATCAATGGTTTCGCGACCGGACCGGCAGGGGGCGAGTTCGCGGCAGGCGATGTTGGTTTTGGTTCCGCCAAAGCCGCCACAGCATCGGCCTGTTCAGCCTGGATCTGTGCTTCAGTCACGTTGTAGAGCGTAGTCCCCATCGAGAGGCTCCAACCGATGAGCATGACCACACACCCCCACCCGGCAATCCGACCGGTGGCAGCAGTCCCCGAGGCTTTCACCGCATCGCACGCCAGCGTGCCGCACAACGCCGGGATGGACCAGGTGAGGAATCCCAGGGGGCCCCCATCGATTCCGGTTGGATCCGAATAGACCCAGGCATAATTGAACCAGTAGGAAAGGATCACATGCAAGGCCCCAGAGCCGATGGCATACCAGACGCGGACTTTCCACGATGAGGTAATGACCGGCAATATCCACAACGACGTCACCGCGATATGCAGCAGGGTTTGGTAAAGCTCGCGCTTGAAAAGTCGATACAAAAACGGATAGAAAAAGCCACCCTCAGCCATCGCCTCGTGGAATCCCGCAATCACCCCCTTCAGCGAACAGAATCCGTACCAGAGGATGGCGACGAGCGCCAACCCAAGAACCCGGCGGATGGCACGAATCCAGGGCATTTTTCCACCCGTTTCCAGCCGCCGGCCGAGACTGAGTCGCATGGCGAATCCCGCCGCGAACAGGAAATGGGGCATGATGGTATCCGCATAACTGCAGTAGTCATGATGGTGCCGCAGAATATACGGGCAGGCGAGCTTGTAGCCGCCAATCAGATTCACAAGCAGCATCCCCAGCATCGTATAACCTCGAAACTGGTCGAGTGAAGTCAAACGAACAACCGGGGCCGGCGGAACTAGGGGGCTGAGGGACATGAATCACTTTTTACGCGAGCAGAACAGGAATCGAAACAGTGCTGAACAAGAGATGTTAGAAAAAAACGGTCCAAAAAAGCAATCCTGTTGGCAACAGAGGCTCCGCAGTGACCGATGACTGATCACCCGAGTTCCTTGAGTCGCGACCCTGCCGGCATGGAAATCCATTACGAAAAAAGCCCACTGGTCAGCGAAACGCGTTCCAGCGGGCGATGCCCTGTTTTTCCCGCAACGTGATCGCGATGCCAAAAATTTGTCTACTTAACGTCCGAGGGGACGGGATCACTCGCAGCCATGAGTTGCGTCAGCATCCCACTTCTAGCGGGAACGAGGGTCACTCGTCCCTTCCCATCAATCAGCTTTTGCGTCTCCAGGATCGTGAACAGCGCTTCCGCCGTTTCGGCATCCTGGCAGATGCGTTGTAAAACCTCGCCAACCAGCTGCGGGCGAACCGCCGCCGCCTTGGCAAACTCGATCGCGGCATTCCGATCGGCCGTGCTGGTGATAATGCTGATCTGATTCGCTCCGTCCTGCTTGATCGCGGATGTCACCTGACGCAGGCGATTCACGACTTTACTTTCAATCTGCCGGATCATATCCAGGTCACGGAAATGTACTTTACGGATATAGACCGAACCAAGTCGATATCCCCATTCATGGGATTGGGGAGAAACTTCATCACGCACCGTGCGACTCATTCCATGCCGATTGACCATCATCTCGGCGAGTGGCAGATTACTCAGGCAGCGAACCGTCGAGTTTTCCACATTGGCGGAGAGTGAACCACGGGGATCGGTGTTTTTGAAAAGGTAGGCCACCGGATCGCTGATGTACATTTCGTACCAGATCCCAATCCCCATCGGTGCCCCTTCTTCCGAGTTCACCGGAGCACTTCGCAGATAGACCTGATCCAGTCGCATGTCAAGGACATAACAGGTTCCCAGCAGGTTCACGATCAAGGCTCGCCACCCGATGATCGGCCAGAGAAAGTGAATTCCCGGCTCTTCGATCCGGGCGAGCACCTTGCCGAAGAGGACGAAGACTTGGCATTGGCGTTCACGCACAATCGTGTAAAACCCGAATAATCGAGCGATCGCAAACAGCAGAGGTACCAGCACGAATGAGCCGACAAACGTCAGCACAAATGTAAACAGAAACTTCTCGAAAACGTTCATGATCCAATCTCCACAAAGGCGCGTTCTGATCGCTCGTAAAGAGACATTTTGACGTTCCGCACATAGGATTGCAGGACCGTCGGACCGCTCTCTTTCAGCGAATCCAGTTGCGTCGCCATCCGTTCTAGAGGTTCGATTTCGGTTTGAGCTTTTAACGTTTCAATTTCCACCGCCCGACGAGATTGCACGATCTTCTGATCCGCAGCGGCTTGCGCCAGGCTGATGCCGGACGAGACCTGATTATGAGCCGTATTAATCGCGGCGAGTGCCGATTCGACTTCAGGTGGTGGATCAATCCCCGTAATCAGCGAAGCATCCAGGACCATGCCGTATCGGGCCGCTGATGAGCGACATTCCTGATCCATGTGCTCGTTCAGGTCACGCAAGTTCTTTCTCAAGTCGTTGATCGAGACCCCATACGCGACCGCCGCGTCGGCAGCAGAAAGATCGCTCACGTCTCCCGAAATCTCACGGGGGGGTGACTCGAAATTGGCGATCCGTTCCCGCAGGACCGAGACAAAATATCCCATCACGTGCGAGAGGGGTCGTTTGACACCAAACAGGTACGCATACAGGTTCGCTTCCGAGATGCGAAATCGAATCTGTCCATCCAGTCCAATATTCAGCTGATCTTTCGTCACGGCGTCCAGAATTGTCCCATTCTGATTCGCTTCGGGGGCTTCCGGATCGTAGGCCATATTCAAGGTTCCGGTGGCGATCGAGACGCGATGGACTTGTTGCCATGGCCATTTCCAATAGAAACCGGGTTGCACGACCCGCACCTGGGGATACGCATAGCGATTTTTTTCCTCGTTCCCCAACGATTCGGCGATCGGAAGTTCGAGCGTCGTCGTCCCTCCTAACCGCTGAGCCCGGCCAAAGTTGGTCAGAACGGCTCGTTGATTTTGATCAATGATGTAGAAACTGGTCAGGATATACCGGACGAATACCCAGGCGATCAGGCCGCAAACCACTGCAAACAGAGAAATCATAGCGACTCCTTGAGAAGAACCACGAACCGCTCGGAACTCTCCCAAGCCAATTTCGTGTGATGTTTACCCTTCAAAATACCCGTTCCGCTGCATTCTGCGGGATCAAACGTGATCGAGTGGTGGTTGGATCACCATCCACCAAAATTTTATTTTGAAAAATCAAAAATCGAGATCCCCGCCAGACCTGCGAACCATGGAGAGGGACTGGAACTCAAAAACGCAATCTTTGGCCACCTTTTTCGGTCGCACGACAAACCGAGTGCGCGGCAGTGAAAATTCCGTTTTCCGTTTTCAGAATCCTCAACGCTTTTCACTTCCTGCTCAGGTGATTCGTTTGATTCGTGTTTCAGAATCTTCGCATTTTTGAAAAGGGGGGGGATTCACGAATCAACAGAACTCTTCAACGGATTTGCCTGAACTCTTCTGCAAGCAGGGGACCACGAAGCGGGTCGAGACCCGGAAGTCCGATCGTGATGGACGTCAAGGGAGACGGATAAGGGACCGAAGCCGTCATCTTTGCTGCCGAGTAAAGTATTTCTCTCTCTCGCGCACTGGGTTTGTGGTTGAACCGTTCTTCCTGGTCGATTCCTCGACCTTGCGGCGGGACGAACAAGTCAATTATCCGCTGAGCGAGCAGAAATGGTCGGTGGAGCGCAATTCCGCCCAACGAGGAGATCCCTTCGGCAAGATCGAATGGGGGGGGCATCGAGCGTCAATCAATTGGGTTTGCAGTCCCCCTTGAGTCCCCGAGGACGACCTCACGTCAAAAATCCCCCTCAATCGACGGGAACGAGTTATGACCGCTGAGAATTCTCTTATATTGCCGACTCCAATTACTCGGGAATTCCCCATTATTCGCATCAGGGGCTCCCCGATTTTCGATGAATCCCGACATAAACCGATCCTTTTTCGTTGGAACATTTTTAAGAATTGGTAACATTACAAAAAACCTGAATATCGTTAGTTTTAAGAATTCACAGTAATTCCACTAATCTCAAAAACTGCGAATCCGCAGTTTGATGAACCTCGTGGACTCACCGAATTTCTGGATCAAAGGCTCTGGCAACAGCGTTTTGCGGAACGGTGATCCTGAGAATTTCGTGTCGTTTTTTTCTTTTGAACTTTCGCCCACGGAAAGGGGGCCGCGATATTTGCGATTATTCAGCCAATTGATGAATAACGCCGAAGATTACCACAACGTGGTCTATGAAATTTCAACACAAACAAAAAAGGTGGAACATGTTTTTACGGGTAATGAATCGCATCTGCTTGAGCGGATTTTTGAGTGCGATATTGTTGATTGCCAATTCCAGAGAATGCTCGGCCGGCAATCTATTTCCGGTCCTTTCGGGTTACGATTTTCTTAAAACAACAAGTGGGGCAACATACAATGGAATTCCGCTGCATGGAATCCCAATAAACGGAGTGTGGGGTGTCGACACCGTTGTTCAGCGAGTTCAAGATGTGAATGCAGCAGGGGGAACGACCAATCTCCACATGGAAACGCTACAGCTTGGAAGTAACACATCAGTAGGGGGACATTTTTTATTCATTACCATTGATCCAATTCAGCAATTGGCGTGGGAAGTGAACCATAACCATAACTTGATGACAATCAATGCGACGACATTTGACGCAACAGAATTTCGTGCCTTTTTTATGGTACATTTAGATAATCTGGGTGGTCAGATTGTTGATCGAGGGAATATTGATTTATCGAGTGTCAATAATCCATGGAGTAACAACGCCCCTCCCAATGCGTATTTAGTGAATGGGGTAAATCATCATCTCAATGGACTTAACGAGAATTCTGATTTTTGGCCTTGGCCACTACCAACAGACATCGGTCACACGGGCCCGCACCCCGTACAGACGGCGGTACTTCCAGAGCCATCAACACTGGGACTCGCTGCGATCGGGGCCATCGGCTTGGCCTTTCGGTGGTGCAGGCGGCGTATTGCTGTCGTGTAAACGGATTGCGACGGAGGCGTTACGGCGTCAGGAGTTCCATCCCTGATCATGTTTCTGTTTCCTGATGGAATCGAATTCCATCTGGAAACAGAAATTCGCAAAGCCATGACGCCCCCCCCATTTCGCATGGAAATCACGATTCCCCTCAACCACGTCAGTACCCAATTGGGGGTGTGTCAATTGAATACCGTGTCCCCTGTGTCTGTACCCATGAGAATTTTCTCAGGTTAACTCAAGTCGTATTCCTTCTGGCCACGGAAACCGGTTAGCAGGATGGTGGAGGCTGACACCATTTCCAGCACCGAGTACCCATTATTTTCGGCCCCCGAGCCTTCGACCATGGCACGCAGCGTGCAATAGTGGATGTTGCCGATGTCGTTCAATTCGTTTTGATGGCTGTGCCCCTGGAGCACGACGAGTACTTTACCCGATTTTTCCAGAATTTTCCGGACCTCCGCACCATTTTTGACACCAAAGTTGGTCGTGACATCCAATCTCTGATGAGCAAACACCACGGTTTTCTTGGACGTCGATTTCAGGTCTGCGCGCAACCATTCCAATTCTGCAGGGGGTATGTTGGAGTCGGTCCACTTGGAATTCTTCCGACCATACGGCTCACCATCGCTACGAAAGCAGGCATCGAGCACCACAAAATGGAATTCGCCTCGGTCGAAGGAATAATACGATTTCTTTTGTTCGACACCACCGAGAAACTCGGCTTTGGTGAGCGTGTCGACGCAGTGATTTCCCAAGACATAGTGACGATCTTTCGCGATCTTGGAAAACTCTCGGTTGATCTCTTTGAGGTATCGCTGTTCGGTGTCGACGGTATCGGCCGCATCGATCAAGTCGCCGAGCTCGACCACAAAATCGATCTTCTCTTTTTCAAACCGGACCGCCGCTTCCGACAGTTTGTCGAGTGTCTCTCGATAATAGCGGTTCGATGCAGCAGGCTTATCCGCATGGTGCAAATCCGTGATGAGGCCGACCGACACCCCTTTCACCGCGGCATTGGCAAACAGGGACGAGGGCTCAAGCGTTGCAGATGCGGATGCAGTGAGTAAGAGCGTTCCCTGCCGGAAAAACGCCCGTCGACCCAAACGTTGAAATGGCGCGGAGTTCTCAAAATTGTCTTTCATGATCAATCCTTCTTGAAAATCGAGTGGAATCGTCATCGAAAAATTCCGTACGAACACTCCCAAGGGGGGTGGGAATTACAACCGCAGCCCACAATGGCTCAAACTGTGTGGATCGTAAATTAACCAACACCGAACAAGGTGTTCCAAACCGACGGCAAGCACGCCATCGATCGAATCAAACCGATTAATAATAGCATCTTCTGCCCAAAATGCCGATCGCCCGAGAGACTCGTTGTATCGGCCTCAAAGCGCAAGACTTGAAATTTACCGTACCGAATCCCTGGTGGAATTGATCTCGTCAACGCGGTTTTCGCAATCAGTGATCCGACAGGCGAACGAATTGATGACTCCCTCGCCGGTCAAAAAATCGCTGAGTCGTGGGGTTTTCATCGGTTTCCTCCCAATTCGATTCCCTGCTCAACCGATTTCCACCAACGAAATCATCCGAATCGCGTGATTTATTCCCCCTGATAAGCTGACCCATACTCCCGCCCCCACTGCCGTTCATCATACCCTTATCGGCCAACGATAATCATTTCTGTCACTCCGCACGCCTGCCGACATCTTGAAATTCTCTCTTGGACTTTTCCCATTCGATGCGGGTCGATGATGACTGCTCGTCGGTATCTTTCTCGAACACCGATGTCAGCGGGTTTGCCGATCAATTCCGTTTCATCTGTTTTCGGTTTTTTTGTGGTGACGATGCCCGAATCCTCGCGCAATTCTCGACAGGTGTTCTGCGGCGGTTTTTTCTGCTTTGCCGGGCTGGCGACTCGTCCCCTTTGGCTTGATCCGTTATCATGGCAGAGACTGTCCGTTTTTTTCTGTTTCCATACGAGCCACCGAGGAGCTTGCCGATGTTGTCGATTCCCGTCAGTCCAGTTCATGTTTTATTCGCTGTACTCGCGCTGAATTTTGCTGTGGGGTCAACCGTTTTGACCGCACAAGAAACGGCCGTTGTGACCAAGGCGGTCATCGACGGAACGGGTCCCGGCTGGAAATCACTGGGCGAGGCCGATTTTGTGAATGTGAATACCGATCCAGATACCTGGACATGGACCCCCGAAGGGGTCCACTGCAAGGGGACACCGGTCGGGGTCACCCGGTCCCAGAAGAAGTACACCAACTTCGAAATGGTTGCCACTTGGAAACACCTCAAAGAGGGGGGCAACTCGGGCATTTTCGTCTGGGCGTCAGAAGAAGCCTTGACCGGCCTGAAGCCAAACTCCCTCCCACCGGGTGGAATCGAAGTCCAGGTTCTGGATCATGGCTATGCCACGCAATATGAAAAGCAGACCGGTAAGAAGCCAGACTGGTTTACCACCAACGGCGATGTCTTTCCGGTCGGAAAATCCAACATGACCCCTTTTCCTCCCGTTGCACCCGATAAAAAACGAAGTTTCCCGACCAAAAACCTCAGCAAGGGGATCGGCCAATGGAACCATTACTACATCCGCGCCATCAACGGAGAAATTCGTCTCTGGGTCAATGGCGAAGAAGTTTCGGGTGGTTATAACTGCGATCCGAAAACGGGCTACCTTTGCCTGGAATCGGAAGGGGCTCCGATCGAGTTCAAAAACTTAAAGATTCGCGAACTCCCTTAAAAACAACAGGTCTTGCCGGGGGCAGGGGAGGGGGGAGTGGCGTTAGCCGGTATCGGGAAAGCGTGATTTTGTGACCATTGAATTCTGCTGCTTTCATTGTAACAAGCTGCTTTCAACCTCCGACGAGAAGGCCGGACGTCAGGCAAAGTGTCCGGGGTGTGGTCAACGGATCGAAGTTCCGGCCAGCGGGAAACCGCTCCCCGGCGACGATCTCTGCGGCGATGATTTCCGCGGCGATGATCTCCCTGAGGTCAATCTGGGGGACCGAGTCGACACATTGGACGATTCGGCCGATCCGACGGATTTCGTTTGGTCGGCCCCCGAACAGACTTGTCCCGCCTGCGGCGAACGGATGGCAAAGTCTGCGATTCGTTGCTTTCGATGTGGAAAGATCTTTGATGACGACGGAACGGGTTCACGGCGACGGGTTCGTCGCTGTGAGATCCGGCCTTTCCCCCCCGATGAAGTGATCGCGGACGCCTGGAGATTTTTTACCCAGCAAGCCGGACTGCTGATTCTGGCGTTTGTGGTCTTTAGTTTTCTCGTGATGATGGCTTGGACTTTTTGCGCCAGCTTGCGGGTGCTGGCCGAGGCCCTTTTCAATCAGGGTGGCTGGTTGCCGTCGGCGATCGCCGTTGTGCTGTTGCTGGTCAGCTGGCTGGGATTGATGTCTCTGTATTCGTGGCTGGAAGCGGGTTACGTGCGTCTGCAATTGAACGTGGTCCGTGAACAGCCCGCAAAGTTGCAAGACCTGTTTTCTGGCGGTCCCTTTTTTCTGCGAATGCTGGTGGTTTCTTCCATTTTTGGGCTGATGATCAGCTTTGGCCTGTCATTCTGCCTGATCCCCGGCCTCTTCATTGCGCTCATCTTCTGGCCTTGTTGTCACGTACTGGTTGACGAAGATCTTTCTGTCTGGCGATCCTTGGTACGGGCCAGAGAGTTAACCGAGGGTAACTGGGGATCGCTGATCCTGATCTTTATGGTCGCTGTCGCGCTCGCGATTGCGGGGGTCTGTACCTGTGGAATCGGCCTGATGATTGCCCTACCGTTCAACAACCTGTTGTGTGTCGTGACACATGATCGAATGACCGGCCAGACCCGACGTCATCGCGATGTACAAACTGAAAACTGAAAACTGAAAACTGGCCGCAGCCTTATCAACTGATCGCTCGGTTATCCCTGGCTCCATTGCGGCTGCATCAACTGTCCCCCCTTAACGACTCCCCCTTGCATGACGGCAATAAATTTTTGCCGGTCTTCCAGTCGCGAAATGTCCGCCAGCACATCTCCCTCAACGATCAGGATGTCGGCGAGTTTTCCTGCTTCCAGTGTCCCCAGTTCGTGGTCCCGTCCCAAAATTTCGGCACCGGTTTTCGTCGCACAAGTCAGCGTTTCCAACGGTGTAAAACCGACGTATTTGACGAAGAACGAGAGTTCGCGAGCATACTGGCCGTGCGGATTCCAGCCAAATCCATAATCCCCCCCCATGCCGAGTCGACCACCCGCCCTGAGAATGCGCAGGGCACTTTCGGCTCCCCCTTCGAGTGTCTCCTGGTGTCCATCAATCACGCGTTGCGACAAGCCAAACTCGGGACCACGCTCGATACTGGCCTGTTCAAAGTACAGTGCCGGAATCACCGGGACATTCCGTTGCAGAATCAGTTCCAGCGCTTCGTCATCAATGAATGTTCCATGTTCGATCGTATCGTACCCGGCACGCAGGGCGTTTTTGATCCCTTGCGTCGCCCGGCAGTGGCCGGTCACTTTTAAGCCGTGATTGTGGGCCGTTGCCACCACCGCATGCATCTCTTCAAAGGTCATGCAGAGCGTATGATGGTCGTTGACATCGGGCGAGGCGGCGTCTCCGGTCGGATAGGTCTTCACCCATTCCACACCATCTTTCACCAGTTTCCGCACAGCCGCTCGGGCATCGTCAGGACCATTGACGAGCAGCACCAGACCCTCCATCCCAATCTTGCGGAAGTCGGGATTCCAATCCATCAGGCCACCCACACTGCAAATCTCACGACCACTGGCCGCCAGACGGGGCCCCGGCACCAAATCACTTTCC
>CAMBQP010000042.1 GCA_945869955.1 Schlesneria paludicola DSM 18645 | reverse complement strand
CTTTAATCGCTTTTCCATCTGCGTCACCCCCCGAAGCGCTTTTGATAATCGACCGTCTTCAAATTTAGCCGCTTTAGCCTAATTTTGAAGAGACGAATTTGCAACCACGCTTGACGCGATTGAAATGAACAGGGGACGTAGCCAACACGGTTCGGCACTCCGATGACGCCGCCGGTTTCGTTTTTTTTGTTGTTCCAGACTCGATGGAATCACCGGTCCGACTCGTTGATCGCTGCGTGAGAAGCTTCGGCAGCGTGTTTGCGGTTTGAACCCCGCGCCGCGTTCAGGAGCTTTGATGGTCAGGGACACACCCGTTCGCGACGGAAGGTGACGATCCACTTCGAAGTGCGTGTGCAATCGCCACTTCACCAAGCGGCTCACCGCTCGGCTTGATCGCAGATGCCGACCTGTTGCGCGGCAGCGCACTGATCTACGTCGCGTCAACCAAGGTCAGTCTCCCTGGGAGCTTCGCCAGGCCTGGTTAAATCCAAAACGCCCACAGAAACAAACACCCCAAACGTGACCGACGGACACAATATTGACCGGTAGAGGAGTCCTGTCCCCTCGCCCCGGTACTCCGGGGAGAGGGTTAGGGTGAGGGGTCTTCAATCTCCGTGAAAACGCAAAAACGAACGAAAAAAACTGATAACCTTGACCGATACGTTGACCTATATCAAAAATACGAATCCGACAAATACAACCACCATCGGCGATCGAAGCGATCGAAGAACCCCTCACCCTAACCCTCTCCCCGGAGTACCGGGACGAGGGGACAAGACCCTTCCATGGGTCAACTGTGTGGTGTTTGGTTCTCTTGGAGTTTTGGAGTTCACCAGGCATGAAGATCGACTACCGCAGATTTAGCGATGCGGTGGGCTAATGATTCCACGTCTTCAAGGACTTCATTATGCGTAACGCGAAAAACACGATCACCCAGTGACTCGATGTACCGAGTCCGGTAATAATCATACTTGATCCCACGCGTCAATCGGGGCCGATGAAACATCCAAGGCGTGATCACGCGTTGGATCATGACCCAGAGCTGGCGATGAAAATTCGATTTTGTAACGCCCCTGAAACGTCCGTCCCGTGCCGGATGATTGGCGTCTTTTGTGGCTCCGTTTCACCCCGATCGCCGGTTGTTCAGGCGGATTGAAGCGACGATCATCCCCATCTGCGGGTTGTCGGATATCGGACTTCATTTTAACGCCAAGACGCAATGCCGCAGAGAAAACCGCAAGGCAAAATCGAATCCGCTTTTGGATTTGTCTGCTTAGCGTCCCTGCGGCCCGGCGTCTTCTCGTTCCGAGACCTTGGCCTGCGGAGAATTCTCAGGCATCAGGACTCGTTACCGTCGATTGCGGGGACGTTTCTCACGCGAGGTCGTCCTCGGGGTCGCAACGTGGACTGCAAGCCAAATTGTTTGACGGTCGATTCGACCCATGCGAGATCCCCGAAGGGAGCTCCTCGTTGGATACAGCCGCGGACCGCCGACAGTTCCTGTTCGGTCAGCGGTTGATTGACTCGTTCGATCCAACCACGAGGTCGAGGAATCGGCCAGGGAGAGAGCAGAGCGGGGTTCGGTTTCGGTTTTTGCATCCAGCGCCACAGAGATCCCCAACGCCACTCTTCCGCTCGGGACACGAATTCGGCTTGCAGCGAGTTCCGCTCGACATACCGGCAGACGGTCAGAAAATGCTCGTCATCCTGGATTGGAAAACTTTTGTAACGCCCCTGATACACATGCCCTTCCCCGGAGGTGTGGTATCGCGCGTGATAGCGCATGGTGTGCGTGGAAGTCACCCAGCGTAGAAATCGACTCATCTCACCGTCGACATACGGACGCAAGACCAGATGCCAATGATCAGGCATCAATTGAAACGAGAAAACCGAAACATCGAAACGTTCAAGTCCTTCCGCCAGGATTTGCTCAAAAGCGGAATAATCGTCGTCGTTCCAAAAGATCTGCGACCGGAAATTACCACGATTGAGTGCATGGTATAACCCGCCTGCGTCATCGGCTCGTCGTGTTCGTGGCATCCCAAGACACTAGGGAATCGTCAGTCCGCTGTCAATGAGTCCTGACCCATTTTCAGTTTTCGCGGGATACGAAAATGATTGATGTTTGCCGACACGGTGCGGCCAATCAGAATTATTCCCGTGTTCTCTGGTTGCTGGGCTGATTTAGCCCAGCAGCGTGAGCGGGTTGGCCCGCGTTTTCAGCGGCAGTTCGACGGGGGTCCCGAGGCGATGCGATTCAAATACCGCGACGATCATCTCGACGATCGATCGCCCATCGTCACCCGAGCATTTCGGGGAACGATCGTGTTTGATCGATTCCAGCAAATCACGAATGGCGGCAAGATGCCCCCCTTCATAGCTGCCGTCGGTCCGGGTTTCCGGCTTGCCCACCCCCGCCGATGTGATCGGTTCCCAGGATTTGCCGGAACGACCGGGTGACCAGCTGGGGTCGCGCAGCAGATAGGCTTTGGCCATGTAGCCACTTTCCATCTCGATCACCCCTTTCGAACCGTAAATCTGGATGGCGAACCGTGAGGGATTGCCGGCCAGGCCCCGTCGGGAAGCAAAGTGACCCGCCGCACCACTGCCAAACGTGTATCGCGCCTCGATCTGGTCCCCTGCCAGGGGTCCAATCCCCTCAGCCCCGGCAACCACGTCTCTCCTGGTGACCTTGTGGCCCTGATTCATCACGACCGCGGAACAAGCCGTCGCATTGCCCCCCGCGAGGGAACGCATCAGGCCCAGAACGTGTGAGCCGAGCACCCAGAGATCTTCACCACCACCACGCTGATCTTCCTTACCACGCGCTCGCAATTCCAGGATCTCGCCAATCTCGCCCTGCTGGATCAGTGACTGTACTACGTCCAGTACGGGCGAATACTGGCTCACATGTGCAATCGCCAGCTTGAGTTTTTTCTGCTCGAATTCCCTGAGGACCGAATCACATTGGGTCAACGTCGGACAAAATGGCTTTTCCATGTAAACATGGCACCCCGCCTGGGCGGATGCGACGAGCATATCATGGTGCTGATCGATCCAGCGCGGACAGATCGCCACGAGATCCAGCTGTTCGTTGCTCAGCATTTCGCGATAGTCCGCGTAGGTCTTCCGTGGATTGGTCCGTTTACGAGCCGCTTCGCGCCCGGCCTCTTGTGCGTCCGCCAACGCCACAATCTCGACCTGAGGAAGCTTGGTAAAGGCGACATCGACACCATGACCATAATCCCCTTTCCCGGTGGCTCCAATAATCCCGACTCGCACACGCGTCTCGTCCGCTGCACGTAATGGTCGCGGTGCTGACGACGCGAGCAGGCCAGCTGCCGCAGCAAGCTTGGCTGAAGTCTCGTGCAGGAACATCCGTCGAGTTTGCGAGGACATGATTGATCACCTCAAGCAGCGTGTTGGGGAACTGTCGTCGAGACACAGGAACATTCCATAACGAGTCTTCCTGGGTGTCAACGCCACGGGAGCGGGAATGGATTGATCTCACCCCTACAAGTCTGACACGATCGGTAGCACAAGAGAAGGGCCACCGGACCTCGCACATGACGCAACACCCACGATCAACCGTCGCGTTACCAACGGAATTTGCGCGGGAAAAGGCTGCGTGTCGAACCTCTGCGGCACGGCCATCGCCTCTCAAATTGCCGGTGCAACAAGTCAAAAAATGTCGCTGGAAATTCCCCCAGACTCTGCGCCAACCCGAAAGTTCATGCCTGTCCCGTGAGGATTTTCGCGTTCACGAAAGGATTTTTTCGCTAAAAATCCGGTTTTCCGACTGAAAACGACCTAAATTCGTGGCGACTTGTGACTTGTCGTGAAAAGCAACAGGCGACATGTTTGCTTGGCGAGAGGGAAAAGGAGTACACTTATGGTGACTCGGGATGGCGGTGGTCGGTAAATTGATGCCGGGCAGCTTCTCTCCTATGCACATTCGCACGGAAAACACGGACATGGCTGAAGGCACGATCAAGAAGTTGCTGGACAAAGGTTTCGGTTTCATCACCACCTCCAATGGAAACGATCTTTTTTTCCATTCCAAGGCTGTTCAAGGTGCGTCATTTGATGACCTCCAAGAAGGCCAGCGGGTCACGTACACCGACGGCCAGGGTCCTAAAGGCCCCTGCGCTGATAATGTCCGACCTGCATAGAGCCCAGACAGGCGGTGAATCCTGAATTCGTGTTCCTGTTTTTGCAGGAACACGAATCAAGGTTTGCTCTGACTAACTCGTGATCTCAATCTTGCGCTCGCAAACTTGAGATCCCAAACCTGTGATTCGGGTCGGGGTATCTCACAAGACCGACCGGCCCTGAAATCCAAGTTTCAGCCGGTTTTTCTCTTATCGGCGTTTCTCGATCGATGCTGGCAATCGGTCATTCACTGGAAATCACTTCCAGTTTTAATTTTCCGATTACCGTCATCAGCGGGGCAAAACCGCTGATTGCGGCAGGCCCCTGATCGCTGAGGCTCGAATCGGCCAGTCTAATATGAGCGGCACCGATCCCGTTTAAACCGAGGGTGGCGTCGAGTGGTACCCATTGGTCATTCAGGTTGGCCTCGGTCCACATGTGACCCCCGAAGGCGAAGAGTCGATCTGCATAGACCAGACCAACGACCACGCGGGAGGGAATCCCTTTCGCCCGCAACATCGCGGCGAGCAGCACTGCATGCTCGGTACAGTCCCCTTCCAGATTCTTGGCAACTTCGGCGGCCGAGGCCATCGCTGTCGAGAAATTTTTCTTGTTCAGCTTGTCGCGAACATAACTTTCCATTCGCTGCGCGATCTCACCCGGATCGGTTGCATCCCCTGCGGCCCGATTCGCATGTTTCCGAACTCGTTCATCGTCACACTGCAGATACTGTGAGGTCTCGAGGAATTCGGCATCGACCTTGCCGATGGTCGCTGGCCGAGGAATCGGCATCGAGATCACTGTCAGTTCCGCTGATTCGTGATTCAGTTTCTTCAGGGTCTGCGTCGCACCGACCGGCAATGCCTCGGTCGGATCCTGATCAGCCAGCGTCACCCGATAGACGATCCGCTTCGATTCATGACCTTTGATCAATGGCTTCACCTTCACCAGCGTGCTGACCGCCAAATCCAGCTCGGCCCCTTCAATCGCTTTGAGTGCCTCTTCCTGCGAGACATCAAAGATTTCCAACGCAGAACCCAACATATTCGACGAGATTTTGATCGTTTCCCCTTCGGCGTCCAAAAAACTGTCGATCGTGAAACCGGGCAACAGCGAGTTGGTCGCGCTGACCTTGAACAGTTTTCGCTGCTCGTTCTTCAACAACGTGGTGTCGGTCAAGTCATGCGCTTTCAGTGTGCTGAGGCCCACTTTGGCGAAATCGGGTACAAACGTTTCGAACGAACGAGTTTCACCGGGTTTGAGCGGATTTTTCTTTAAGAGACGGTCTTGGAAAACCGGCGATTTGACACCCGCTTTCCAAGGCTGAACGGTCGTCTTTTTTTCCCCGTTGACTTCCTGGGTGAGCAACAATTTTTTCCCTTCGATGATGCCACTGGTGACAGAGGACATCGCAGGAGGGTTGGCCATTTCGAACCGGAACCGAAGCAGGTCTCCCTCGGATGTTTCGTCCGTAGTCAAGGTCTGCTTCATCTGCAGCGATTGATTAAATCGCTTGATTGTCATATTCGAAATCGATGAGGTTCTGATCACCGAAATCCCCGCTTGATCGACCGTTTCAATCGTTGCATGGCTGAAGCCAATTCGCTGCCCCGCCAGATACATCACCTGCCAGGACTCGTCCTTCGCGGAGGCCGAACTTGCAGGAGCGGAAGTCGCAGGCCCGATTCCCACCGCATCCTGTGAGAAAGAGATTTGCTCCCCTCCGCCACAGGAAATCATGACCGTCAGGAATGCCACTCGTAAAACGATTTTGAGAGCAGAATTACGCATCATGAGTTTCCTGAAAAGGTCATCAGCCAACCGGTGGCGTTAAAGGCAATCCAGGCCCCAATGTACGCCAGCAGAGTCATGTAGACAAAGGTAAACAGCGCCCACCCCCAATGGTTGGTCTCACGACGGATCACCATCAGTGTCGAGGCACATTGTGCGCACAGGGCGAAGAAGACCATGATCGACATCGCCACCGGAATGGAATAGACAGGACGGCCGTCCGGCCACGTCGCCGATTTCAAAGCCGATTGCAGACCTTGACTGTTTTCATCGACATCCCCGCCCAGACTGTAAATGGTCCCCAGTGTCGCCACAATCACCTCACGTGCCGGAAACGACGCGAGCACTCCGACTCCGATTCGCCAATCCCAACCGAGTGGTTTGACCACAGGTTCGATCCATTTCCCGAATCGGCCCAGGTAACTGTCGGCCAGCAGGCGTTCCGAGATCTGATTCCGGGTTTCAAACAGCTCATGCAGTGGTTGCAATTGTGTGTCGAGTTCCGCGAGCTGCGCGTCGAGTTCCGCGAGCTGCGCCGCGAGGGCTTCGATGGGTGCGGAGGACTCTGCGGCAGATTGAACCGGTACCGGTTGATCCTCTAACAGCAGTTCTCGCCGGCTGCGCAACTGGGATTTCTGCTCTAATTGGCTCGAGAATTGGTCCTCGGCCTGCTGAATCTGGACCAGCACCTGCTGCTCGGCTCGATGATCCGACGGAAAGTAACTCGCCGACCAGATCAGGATGGAAGTCGCCAGAATCAGTGTCCCTGCCCGCAACACAAAGGCACTCGCCCGGTCAAAGACCCGATGCAATACGATCCCTGGTGAGGGCCATTTGTATGCGGGCAATTCCATGACAAACGGCGGGGTCTCGCTTTTGAACAGGGTTTTCTTTAACAGCCAGGCAATCGGAATGGCGACGACGGCACCAAAGAACGTCATCACAAACATCATAATCGCGTGTAAGGTCACCCAGCCCCCGGCCCAGGAAACGGTCGGAAAAAACGCAGCCACCATCAGCCAGTAAACCGGAGCCCGCGCCGAACAGCTCATCAAAGGTGCGATCAGGATCGTCACCATTCGGTCACGACGATTCTCGATGGTCCTGGTGGCCATGATTCCCGGAATGGCACAGGCGAACGAGGACATCAAAGGGACAAAGGATTTTCCGCTGAGCCCGACTTTGGTCATCAGCTTATCCATCAGGAACGCTGCGCGGGCCATGTAGCCGCAATCTTCCAGCAGGGCAATAAACAGAAACAAGAGGCAAATCTGCGGCAAGAAGACCAGAATCCCCCCGACCCCAGCGATGACTCCATCCACAATCAGGCTCCGCAGCGGACCGGGTGCAAGCAGCGATCCGACCCACCCGCCAACCTGCTTTTGTCCCACTTCAAAAAACTTCATCAACGGCTCGGCGACCGTCGAGATCGACTGAAAGACAAGAAACATGGTCAGACAAAAGGCCAACAGCCCCCAGAATTTGTGCGTCAACCAGCGGTCAAGGGTATCGGTGACGGTGGCCGGACGCTTGTCGGGAACCGTCATGACCCCCTGCATCAATTGCTTGATCCAGCCGTATCGCAATTTGGCCTCGATACCAGGGACACGACACCCAGCGGTCGCTAAACGTTCCCGCGCCGCTTTCAACCGCGTGAGCAACTCAGCCGGGTTCGGTTTGGTGAGCGCGGTTTCCAGCTGTCCACCGACATCCAGCAACAGACGCTCGATCAGATAAATCGGCAGGTTTTGATTGCCGAATTGCTGGAACGCCGTCTGGAGTTGCCGAGCTTCTTCGTGAAAAGTCTGAGGAAAAAGGTCGGGGGGAGTTCGCTGGGGTAACTGACACGCCTGAATGATCCCCCGCCGCACTTCATCCAGTTGACGCCGCCGATGGGCTTCACAAGGGATGACGGCAATCTCCAGCCGCCGGGCGAGCTCGACAGGATCAATCTGGATCCCTCGATCAACGGCGACATCCCACATGTTGAGCACCAGGACCGTGGGAAGGCCCAGATCGAGCACCTGACTGACGACGTACAGATTCCGCTCGAGATTCGAAGCATCGGTGATACAAACTACGGCATCAATCGGCCCGACATCCGGTTGGCGACCCAGCAGCACATCTACGGAAACCATTTCATCGATACTGCGGGGCGAAAGACTGTACGTCCCCGGCAGATCGACCAGCCGGACCGATTGTCCTTCAAATTCGAACCATCCCAGCTTTTTCTCGACGGTGACCCCCGGATAGTTGCCAATTCGCGAATGCACGCCGGTTAACGCGCTAAACAGAGTGCTTTTCCCCGTATTCGGATTCCCGATGACGGCGACTGTTCGTGCGAGATGTTGCGAGGGAACTTTTTCAACCATATCCGAGAAAGAAGCAAGCTCTCGCTCCCGTGACCATCAGGGGGTCGAAACGACTACCTGGCCAAAACGGTAACTCGTTTTGCTTCCGCTTTCCGTAGAGAGAGGCGATAACTGCGAACCAGGAATTCGATGGGATCACCGAGGGGAGCAAAACCGATAAGCTGAATCTCTTCGCCATCGGTCAGGCCCATTTCCATCAGCCGAATGGCAATCCCATCCTGACCGCTGACTTCAACAATCGATGCGATCTGACCAATTTGTAACTCGTCCAGTGTCATGGCGTCAGGTCTACAAAGACTTGGGTCGATTCGTCAAATCGAAAAGAATATCGCTGATGATTGATTTCGAGAATACAGGGAGATCCCGGCTGAATCATTCGGACCACCACGCCCGAATGCAAGCCAATCTCTTCCAGGCGAATCACGAGATTCGGGTCACCGTCGACTTCGATCACGGTACCCTGTTCGCCTGTGGCCAACAGTTCGAGAGGCAATGTCTGCGAAATCGCACTGGACATACGCGCCACCTTCCGGAGAAAACGCATTAGGCTAGCTCGGATTGAGACTCAGTCTCAACTCATCACAGAATTCTATCCATCGATCTGCCAAGAGGCCAGCGTAATCCCCGAAATTTATTCAAAAACTTGCCAGAACTGAAAACAAACGGCTGCCAGAGTTGATCCCTTTCACGGGGCAAATCTGGCAGCCAAAAGTTGTGGTGTGACACGGATATCCTGCTTGGATCGTCCTGTTTTCAAGGGATCCTCGCCGGGGAATTTTTTCAAGGAGCGATTTTCCAGCCGTATTTTCCCAGTTCGAATACGAGCATCACAATGCCCGTAATCAATGCGGCGAGCGAGACAAACAGCAATGAGACATAAACGTCTGGTGCTGGCGAGTTATCAGGAGCGCGTGTAGCCATGGTCGACCTTTGCGGATCGGATTGTGTTCAAGAACTTCAAACGGTCAGAGTTTCGTCCGGTCAGAGTTTCGTGGTAGCACTGTCGCCGACATTCACGACGGCATTTTTCGCTCGGGTGTAGACATACCCGACAGCCTTGTCAGCCTGGACCAGCGTCAATCGAATTTCGGCCACATACTTGTCGCCACGGAACAGGGTCAGTTTATGACCAATCACCAGTCCATCGTCTGATCCGATCGAAATTTCAACCAGTTCACGTGAACTTTTCTCGGCCTTGCGGACTTCGGTCACCAAACCCTGAACCGGTGGAGGAGGTGCCGTCTGGACAACCATCTGTTTCGTATCGGTCGTAAGGTCCTTGGAGGCGAGGAATCCCTTCATCACTTTGAATTCATTTAATAACTGGTCATACTTGTTCGAGACCTGCGTGAGTTGAAGGTCGAGTGCAAAGCGTTTGTCTTCTGTATCGTTGAGTTTTTTGACGAGTTCTTCACGATTGAGAAACATCTCACCGTTTTTCTCACGCTGCAGATCCGCTTCTTTTTTCCGCTCGATCGCCTCTTCACTCGCCAGCACCGCCTGATCACGTTGTTGATCGACATCTTTGCGAAGTTGTTTGTTATCCGAATCGAGCGTCGCGACTTGGGCTGTCAGAGCGGTATTTTGCCCCTGCAGCTTTTGACCGTTATCGGTGAGTAGTGTGATCTTATCGTTGAGGTCAGATCGATCCTTTTCGAATTCGCTCTGCAGATCGCGAATCTTGGTATTCGATGCCGCCAGCGCCGTAGCCGCCTTCTTCTCGGCGGCTCGCCAGTTGTTCTGGGCTGTAAACACAGCACTCGCAAGTGCCATGAACATGATACTTAAAACAAGATGCAGCACGACAAGGATTTTGCCGACAGTTGTCATTGTTCCGCCCCATCCGAAAAAAAATCCGACGTACCGAACTCGTAATAGTATTCCGCTGACCGTTGACGAATGACTGTTGACTAGTATGAGTCAACATCGCCCAGTTGTTGCTTCAGTTGCTTTTGTCGACGATCCAGCCGACGATGATTCTCTTCAAGCCGAACCAACTCGTCTTCCAACACCTTTTGTTGCTGAATCGCTGAAAACTGGTCATTCCGCAGTAGTTCCAGTTGATTTGCCAAACGATAGGCTTCTTCTCGTCTTTCCTGGCTCAGCCGCAACAGATCTTGTGTTTCCAAGGTCGCGACCGAAAATTGACTTCCGATCT
Organism: Schlesneria paludicola DSM 18645; assembly: GCA_945869955.1. GTDB lineage: Bacteria > Planctomycetota > Planctomycetia > Planctomycetales > Planctomycetaceae > Schlesneria > Schlesneria paludicola_B. The sequence continues at coordinate 22,536 of CAMBQP010000042.1, read as the reverse complement.
CATTCAAGGTTCCAACCAACTGCTGGGTCTGTTTTTCGTAATTCTTGATCCGCACGTGAACGCCGGCATCATCGATCGGGTTCAGTTTTCGAACGAGGTCACGATTTGCGGTCAAACGTTCAATTTGCGGTTGCAGTTCCTGTAATTTTTTATTCGCGTCTTCCTCGAGACGTTTTCGAGACTTCAACACCACCTCGGCCAAGACGGGGAGTTTATCCGCGACCGTGGTTTCGCTGCGCCGATGTTTCGAGGAATACTTGACGATCTCACCCGGCTCTGTGGCGAACACAAATTCCTGTTGAAGATCGGCGGATCGCATTTCCCCCTGCCAATCCGGGCCCCCGTTCCGATAGGCTATCACAAACGCCAGAAAACCCAAGCTGGACGCGGTGACGAACACCACCAGTATCTTGCCAAAGGTATTCATGCGCAACTTTCTGCCAAAATCGAGAGATCTACAGGAACAGCGGAGTCTAACAGGAATCGCATCACGGATTTGCTACCGATTTTGACGATCACCAAATCTTACAGTTCTGGAAAAATCAAAGTCAACGACAATCTGCCCGAGTTCAGCATCATCAGTTCAATCCGTGCCGAGAACGGCCGCTCGTCATCAAATTGCAACGCTGAAATCTCTTTCTCTTGTTCGGCAGTCTGAGGCTAACTCTGGATGCGGAAGTGAAGCGGTGGAACAACTCGCATAACCGCTGCTGCCCACCCTGCAAAATCGCTGGAAAATCGATTTCTCTGGAGCGATTATCACGATTATACCGCTTCCAGGGATTGAAACGCTCGTACCGCAACGTGGAAATCAACACTCGCTGAACTTTTGGAAAGTGCCCACTCCAACCCTTCGTGGGGGTTGTTTCCAAGTTGCCGTCCGAGCAGTCTGTTGAAAAACAGGGACTGGCTCCGACTGAAATCAAAAAAACACTTGGATGATACACAGTGCGAGATGCCTGTCCCTTTTTCAACAGATTTTCAACAGACTGCTAGCGACGGAGGCTTTCCACCGGTTCAATCGGCTGGGCTGCTGCAACCGGTTGCTGGCGGGCGGCTGAGCGGCGCCGTTTAATCGCCGGATCGATTTCGTCTTCCTGCTGCTCTCGTCGACGCTCATCCACGGACATTCGCAATCGCTGTTCGTGACGCCAATATCGAAATCCGTAATCCATCAGTCCCATCGCGACGAGGCAGACAGAGAGTTGGATGCACAGTTCTGATATCAGTCCTGCGGCGCGAATCAGCCACCCTCCCGGCTCACTGAACCCCAGTGAAAGAAAATCGAGGGTCCGCTGGCGAACAAACAGAAAACCAACTCCACTCAACACCGAGATTCGTAAGGTTAATTGGCCGATTTCCGCCACTCGTTCCCATGACAATGGTCCGCGAAAACGAAGTCGAGGAATGATCGCACTGGGATTCCACAGCCATCCGGTTTGAGCCAGATTGGCCAAGGCAAAACAAACCACCAGCAGGGAAGCCATCGGGACGAGCATGAGTACGAGCATCTTGCCGGTTTGACCCAGCAATTCGTTCGCCCCCGCCAGCGTCAGCTGCGATGTTGTGGCTGTGGTCAGTCCTCGCCGCATCATGGCGGCGAGGTCCGTGGCCCATCCCGGGGCAAACCACCAGAAACCGAGACTGGCAACCAATAAACCGAGAGCAGAAGTCAATTCGGCACTGCGAACGACTTCACCACGAGCCCGAGCCTCGCGACGGCGTCGTTCGGTGGGAGGGAGCGTTCGGTTGTCGTCATCCTGACTGAACATACCGCAGAACTACCACAAGCGAGGGGAACTGCAAAACCCGTCATTCCTGCAAAATATCATCGTCAGCTCTGAAACGCTTTAGAAACATCGATCGCATAGTCGGTGTTGAATGCCTCTTCAAACGAAAAGACATCGACAAAGTCAATCAGGCGATCTTCCTCCGTCTTTTTCATTTCGCCCAGATCAATCATTTCGAACACGATCTGACCGACATCGGCGGTACTGGTCATTCCCCAATTGCGAAATACGGCCAAAGCCATCATTCCATAGCGTCGCTGACCCAGGCGGCGGACACCCTCGAGCAACTCACGGGGGAGAATATGTCCCCCTTTTTCTTGTTTCTTATCCCGCCCGTATTCCTCTTGTGCAACGGCCAACGCATCGTTGATGAATCGGTAGGCGTCGGGATGGAATTTCAATTTTGCGCGTGGCAGCTTCGTAATCGGCATTATTCTTGTCAAATCGAGTTAATGAGCTTTACGGGCGATCCATCGTATCTCTGCAGCTGATCCCAGACCAGACCCTTTATACTCCAGAATTTCAGTTTGATGAAAGCCCGACTGAAATCCCGGCAGACCCAAATGCAAACTCAGCCCTGCCGGGTCCCTTTGAAAATCTTGCGATCCAGGCGGGGAATGAACAAAGTCCAATGAGAACCACTATTCGGGTCATCTTGGATCGCCCGCGTGAACTCGTGCAATTTTGCGTCCAGATTATCAATCACATGCAGAATCATCGCCTCGGGAGTCATGGGCAACCGGGGGCTCCCGAACTCGTAAGACCCATGATGACTCAAAATCATGTGCTTCAGACGCCACTCCAATTCTTGCGGAAACGGGTCTTTGGTCAATTCGGTCACACGCTTGATCTTCTCGGTCAGCATCTCGACACCGATCATCAAATGACCGAGCAATTGACCCTCGTCTGTGTAGCTAAATCCTGATGTGCAAGCAAGTTCGCGTGTTTTCCCGATATCGTGCAGGAAGACACCTGCCTGGAGCAACTCGACATCCACATCGGTGTAAACTTCACACATCTTCTCGGCAGACTTCAGTAAAGTCACCATGTGCTCGAGTAACCCACCCGCATAGGCATGATGCGCCTTCACACCCGCTGGAGTTTCTGCCAAGGCCTGCAGTAGCGTTTCATCGACAAGAAAACATTCCATCAACGTTCGCAGATGGGTATTTTCGAATCCCAGTAACACACTCCGCATCTGTTCGAGCATCTGGTCGATCTTGACCGACGACACCTGCTCGAAATCGACGGGATCAATACCGGCTGCGGAAATCGTGTCACAGTGGGTCAGGATCAGTTGCAGCGTTCCTTGGAACAGCTGCACCTTGCCACGGGCCCGAACAAACCCGCCACTTTGAATATCCGAACAGGAATCCTCGGAAACATTCCACATCCGACCGTTGATGACGCCGGTTTTATCGCGGAGATCGACCGAGAGATACAGGGCGGCATTGCGGTTGGCGCGCAATTGTTTTTCCGCGACGAGAAATGCATCGTCGACGATTTCGCCATCCTTAAGATCAGTCACAAAGCGTCGAGACATAAGCAGTAGTCCATTCTGAGCGGGAATCTTAAGGTTTTGCGTCCAATTCTATGACGTGTCGCTCGACCTCACAAGGAACAGTTTTTCAGCGGGGACCAGCCGAAGCCTGCCAGTCTGAAGCCAGCCACCCTATAATCAAACTGATGGCTGAAAAACTCAGCCCCCTCTTTTTTGTTCGAAACGACAAGCGGAACTGTTATGAGCGACTTTGAACTTGAATCTGCCTCGTTGCCTCAATCATCACTCTCGGACGATCTCCCCCCGGTTCAGCCGCCGTCTGCGGGTTTTATTGTGCAGCTGTTCCTTTTCCCCGCCTTGATCGTCATGGGAGTCGTCGCGATCTGGTGGATGTTTGGTTTGATCGCTGCGGGTGAACAAGACTGGCGCAAGCTGCTTCAGGACCTGCAGAGTCAGAATCTCATGGTACGCAATCGGGCGATGTACGGATTGGCTCAAGTCCTCGATCAGGACTCACGCCGTGGTGAACAGGGACAAAATTTGCGGAATAACCGCGAAATCGCTCGGGGTCTGGCGGATCAATTGAGCATTGAATTGAAAAAGAATTCGAACTCGCGTGACAATGTCGCAATTCAAGAATATCTGGCACGTGCTCTGGGAATGATGGACTCGCTCGACGCCATTACCCCCGCCTTGCAAATGGCCCTGGAACCGCAACGGGATGTCGATATTCGGAAAAGCGCAGTGGTCTCGCTGTCGTTTATCGCTGGACGAGCCAAAGAGCGGGGAGAACCGCTTTCCGATGCGGCAATTATTGATTCTCTCATTCAATTATCCGCAGACCCGCTCCCTATTCTGCGTCAAAGTTCCGCCTTTGCCCTCGGTCTCTTCCAGTCTCCCGAGGCAATCCATCAGCTGGAGGTGTTGTTGGAAAACAGCGATCCGATGACCGCCGTCAACGCCGCCATCGGACTGGCTCGTTCGGGTTCAACCAAAGGATTCCCAGTATTGCGGGATTCACTGATCACCCCTGCTGCCGTCGATACGAAAGCGGCCAATACCACGGCGGCTACCGAGGCAAGTGGCGATCAATTCCGGGTCGCCAAGAATGTGCTGAAAGCGGTGAACGAACTGGCTCCCAAATTCGATCCCTCGCAACGGGATGAATTGATGCCGTTGGTCGAAGAACTGGCGTCCAAGCATCCAGAAATTCGCATTCGCGTCGATGCCGAAGCGGCACTGAACTCGCTGAAACTGGCAGCGAAAACGGTGACTCCTGCCGCACCTTGATGCCAGCACCTTGAGAAGAGTCTCAAAAATCCGAGCCGACCTCGTCCCGTTCAGTACCGCAAACCGACCGAGAAAATCGCTGTCGGAGCGACACCGAATGGGGGGGTTGATCCGGCGAATTTCGTTACGTAACTCTATGAATTTCATCATATTGTGTCGAATCACAAATTTGCCCTATTCTCCGAATCGACCGAATTGCCCAGCGATCGTTAAAGTTACAGAGATCGCCTGCACGACTTCAGATTTTGCCCGCCGCAAATCGACGCGAATTGTCTCGGATGCCAATTGTCTCTTAGACACGACTTTCCTTTTTCACACTGCTTTGAAGACGCGATTTATGACCAAGCCCGTTCGAACTCGATTTGCCCCCAGTCCTACCGGTTACATGCACATTGGGGGAATGCGTACGGCCCTCTTCGCCTGGCTGTGGGCTCGTCATACGGGGGGGACATTTGTGCTGCGAATCGACGATACCGATCAGGAACGGAATGTCGAAGCGGCGCTCAACCCAATTTTTCGGGCCTTTGAATGGCTCGGCCTGACCTGGGACGAAGGCCCCCAGGTCGGCGGACCATTTGCCCCTTACTACCAGTCACAACGGGGTTCACTGTATCAGGCCGCTGTTGAACGTCTTTTGGCCGAGGGGAAAGCGTTCAAGGATTTCGATCCCCCGGAATTGATTGCCGAGGATCGCAAACTGGCCGAGACTGCCAAGCGGACGTATCTCAATGTCCGCCGCTCACTGGAAATGTCCGCCGAAGAACGTCAACAGCGAGAGGCGGCTGGCCAACCGTTCGTGGTCCGTTTTTTGATCCCACGTGACCAGAAAATCGCCATTGATGATGCGGTTCGCGGTCATGTGGAATGGGATTGTTCGCTGATGCCTGACCCCGTCATCATGCGAAGCAATGGCTCGGTCCTCTACAACTTTGCCACGGTTGTCGATGATGCCCAGATGCAGATCACCCATGTGATTCGTGCCGAAGAACATCTGGCAAATACTCCCGTACAAGCCCTGATCCATCAGGGACTCGGCAATCCCCTGCCAGTTTTCGCTCATATCCCCTTCATCACTGCACCGGGATCGACCAAAAAGCTGAGCAAGCGGGATGTCGAGAAGTTGCGGACCAGCCCACAACTGAAAAAAATGTTCGATCGAGCCGATGACATTTTCCCTCAGTTAGGACTCGGCGATTCGAAGACGCTCAACCCCGTCATGGTCGAATACTATGAACGCCTCGGTTATCTCCCCGCAGGAATCCTGAATGGCTTGTCCCGACTCGGCTGGTCCCTCGATGGTTCCACCGAATTTTTGTCCCTGGATGACGTGATTCAAAATTTCACGCTCGAACGAATCGTCAAAGCTTCGGCAGGCTTCGATCCTGAGAAGCTGCAAAGCTACCAGCAGCACTGGATGAACCAACTCCCGCTCGCAGACAAGGTCACCGGTTCGCTTCCCTTCCTGACGCAAGCCAAGCTGGTTCCCGACGAGGCTGACGAATCGACTCGAACCCTGGTGGCAAATGTCATCACCGCCGTGGCCGATCGGCTCAGGGTTTTCAGCGACATTTTGGATTACAAAGAGTTTTTCGTGAGTGACGAGGCAATGACCTTTGACGAGAAACCGTTTCAACAACGGTTGCGTGATGCGACCGAAGCGGTTGGTCTGCTGAAGACCCTTCGGGACCAACTGGAAACCGTTACGCCGTTCGATGCGCCGACCCTGGACAAACTCGTCCATGAATTTGTGGAACAACAGGGAATCAAGATCGGACAGATTGTTCACGCCTTGCGTGTTACCGTCACCGGAAAGTCCGTGGGTGTGGGTCTGTTTGACGCCCTGGCGATCTTGGGAAGGGAACGAAGTTTGAAGAGAATCGAACGGGCCTTAAATCGAGTTTGAACACATCAAGGTCTCTTACTCTTCTGTCTTCCTTCTGGAAATATCTCTCGTAGAAGTCTTATTAGAGGGGCCTCAAAAATGTGGATTGTTGATTCGCTCAAAAATGGAAGTCATCATTTGACAGTCACTTGCGATTCACAATCCACAATGAGGAGGTGTTGAAAGTTCGACGATGGCCGGTCGAAAACCGTGTGGAAAACCGGTTCAGTTTGGCCTGCTTATGATCACAACCCGATCAACAAGCAGGCCGAATGTGGAAAACCGGCCAAGAGGGTTCCAGACCTTCCACAAGTTATCCACAGTTTTGAAACACCCGCTTCAAGCACAGTCTTCGCGGGGAAGTTCTTTCAATTGTTGACGAAGTTTTTGCACCTGCTGTCGCAACGAGGGAGCAAGTGGCAACAGTTCGTTCAATTTGGATAAGCTGTGGGAGACAGTAGTGTGTGAGCGATCAAAATAGTGCCCGATCTGCTCGAGTGGCCGACCGGTCAATTCCCGAGCCAGCCACATCGCACACTGTCGGGGAACTGCGAGGCCATGTTGACGGGACCGTGAGCGAATTTCGTCTGCAGCGACCCCAAAGGCTTCAGCGACCTGGTCGACGATCGATGCGAACGAGAGTCGCGGGGTCCGAGTTTGTCTGGTCAGCCATTGTTCCAGGTATTTCACGTCGATGGGTGAAGGGTGACTGGTTTGCAATTGGGCCAGATCCACCACCACTTGCCGAAGTTGATGCGGAGCGACCGGCAACTGTTCCGCTAAAAACTGCGCAGACGCCGCAAACGGTTTGAGAATTGGTAAACGAAACTCTTGAAACCAGTGTTGCAGCAGCCGAACCCGACTCTCAAAACTGAGCGGGGGCAGCTTGACGCAGAGTCCCCCATGACAGCGGCTGACGAGTCGTTGATCCAGCGGATCCATTTCGCCAACCGATTTTCTCGATGTGATCAGAATCTGAGTTAACTCTTCCTCAAGTGTTTCCACCAGCATCAGGAATCCCGATTGGAACGACGGTTCCTGTTCCAGCCAATCGAGATCTTCGCAGACGAGGACCTCGAGGGTTCGGCATTGTTCGAGAAATTCGGCCAGCATCTGGTGTTCGGTCGCCAGCAGCATTCGTTCGCACAGGTCTTGGACCGAGGTATAAGCGAAGCGGCATCGAGGCTGCCGTCGGGTCAGTTCCGCGATCGTAGTTTGGGTCAGCAGCGATTTGCCCGTCCCTGCAGGTCCGGACAAAACCGTAATCGACCCTGACAATTGGGGGGATCGTGCTGTGTCGAGGCGTGTTAAAGCGGCTCGAGCGAGTCGATTTTCGGGGAGCGACAGATACGTATCGATCCTGTGGAGTGCCACGCGGCTGGAGTTGAGCAACTCATCGAACATCGGGAACCGACCTTACCGGCAGTCATGTTCGCAAGCGTCCGTTTGCAGAGAGTCGTCCATGTCAGCCGAGAAAAATTCCCGGTATTCGCAGCATACTACAACATCGGCATCAACTTGTCCCGTCCAACCGTTCAAGTCGAGCGGGAATGGAAAACGCGGGAATGGAAAATCAGGGTCCCGTTTTTGAATGGCCACCCGCGCCGAGCGGTGATCCGTCCGTTTCCGGCGGCTTCCCGCTTTGATATGCTTTGGAAGTAGAGCGAGCAATGACTGACGATCTTTTCCGGAACGCAAAAATATCCAGCCTCGGCAGTTGCTCGGAGTTCACTCGTGAGCAATGCGATGGGGTGTGTGGAGGCCCATTTACATGATCTACATCGACCCGCATATTCACATGGTTTCCCGCACGACGGACGACTACGAGGCGTTGGCGGCGGCGGGGGTTCGGGCGATTATTGAGCCGGCCTTCTGGCAAGGGCAGCCACGGACCGAGGTGGGAAGTTTCAAGGATTATTTTTCGAGCCTCGTCGGGTTCGAGCGGTTTCGTGCGGCCCAGTTCGGGATTCGCCATTACTGCACCATCGGCCTCAATTCCAAAGAAGCGAACAATGAACCACTCGCCGAACAGGTGATGGATCTGCTTCCCCTCTTCGCCACCAAAGAAGGGGTCGTCGCGATTGGTGAGATTGGTTATGACGATCAGACGGCGGTCGAAGAAAAGTTCCTCCGGTTGCAACTGGAAATCGCCAAAGATGTCGGGCTCCCCGTCCTGATTCATACTCCCCATCGCAACAAAAAGCAGGGGACCTATCGCAGCATGGATGTCATCGCCGAACATGGCATTCCCCCCCACATGGTGATCATTGATCACAACAACGAAGAGACTTATCGCGAGGTGCTGGATCGCGGTTACTGGTGCGGGTTTACGATTTATCCCGGCACCAAGATGGGGAATGCACGCATGGTCGACATTCTCAAGGTGGCGGGTGCCGAACGGGTGATCGTGGATAGCTCGGCAGACTGGGGCAAGTCGGACGTGCTGGCGGTCCCCAAGACCGCGAAATTGGCCGAGGAACGGGGAATACCGCTCGAACAGATCGAGATGGCCTGTTACAAGAATGCACTCGCCGCTTATGCCCAAAGTGGACAGTTTCAGGAATCGGACTGGCTGGACCCACTGCCGATCGATCAGCGGAACCTGTTTCAGGGGAACAGTGTCCTGCGTGGCGGACAGACGCCGCGGATCGATGAGCCCGGTTCCGAAAATCTCATCCAGTAACGCGGTTCTGGTTTCGTTTCACCGGGTCGGTCCAACCTGGTGATTCTCGTCGACGGAATTCCAGGGGAATTCCAGAGGGACCTTTGAGGATGCAGATTTTGGGGACACTGAGTCTACAACAGAGACTGAAGTCAGGGACACCACAAAATCATCAAGACACGATCTCGATTTGAATCAAAAAACGTCTGGCAGAACGGCTCACAGTACTGAACATGTCGCGACAACGCATTCTCTTCGTGACTGGTCGACTCGCCGAACCCTCGCTGCGAGAGCTCTTACCCCCTTTAGCGGAACGGGCGGGCTTCGATTTCGAGGTGGTGGTGCTCGGGATCTCCGTCGCCGCGCTGATGCATGTGGACTGGGTCCGGCGAAAACTGGTTGTTCCCGCTGGAGTGACTCGCGTGATCCTCCCCGGCTGGTGTGGTGGCAACCTGGAATCGCTCGCCACACATTTTGGTGTTCCTTTTGAAATGGGGCCGAAGGATCTGTTTGACCTTCCCGAATTTTTTGGCCGAGGTGGCCGTACCCCACCCTCGCTGGTCGACTATTCCATCGAGATTCTCGCCGAAATTAATCATGCACCACGGCTTTCCGAGGGGGAACTGCTGCGGCAGGCATTGGCCTACCGGACATCGGGGGCGGATCTGATCGATCTGGGGTGTATCCCTGGGGAATCCTGGTCGGGAATCCATCACGCGGTCAAGCAGTTACGTGGTGAAGGTTTTCGGATCTCGGTCGACAGTTTTAATCGGACTGAAGTCGAGGCCGCAGTGGATGCCGGTGCAGAACTGGTCCTCAGTTGTAACAGCTCGAACGTCGCCTGGGCTTGTCAATTGCCGGTCGAGTTTGTGGTGATCCCGGACGAGACCACCGATCTGGGGTCTTGGGAGTCGACCATCCAGCAGTTAGAGCAGACGGGACGTCGATTTCGTCTGGATCCGATCCTCGAGCCGATCGGGTTCGGCTTTGCCGCTTCACTTCAGCGATATCAGGAAACGCGGCGACGGTATCCGCAGGCCGCAATGATGATGGGGGTCGGCAACTTGACGGAGATGACCGAAGTCGACAGCAGTGGGGTCAATTTTCTGCTTGCCGCGATCTGTGAAGAGTTGCAGATTCTGAGCGTTCTGACGACGGAAGTGATCAACTGGGGTCGTTCGGCAGTTCGCGAATTCGATTTGGCGCGACGGTTGGTGCATCACAGCGTGAAAAACCGGGTCCTCCCCAAGCATCTGGGTGGGCAATTGGTATTATTGCGAGACCCGAAACTTCGCGGCATCAGCGAAGCCGGGCTGAAGCAACTCGCCAGTCGTTTGACGGACCCGAATTTTCGGATCTTTGCCGAGGGGAACGAGATTCATCTGATGAACCGGGATGGCTACTGGCACGGGCCGGATCCCTATGAAGTTTTCGATCAGATGTTAGCCGAGGCGGGGCCGCTAACGACCGAGCACGCTTTCTATCTGGGGATTGAATTGAGTAAAGCCAAAACGGCACTCACGCTGGGTAAACAATATCTTCAGGACGAAAGCCTCCGCTGGGGCTTTTTGACGATTGAAGAAATCAGCGCTCTCAAGCGTCGGAAACATCGCACGGGAATTTCGGATGCGAGCGAAACGGGATAGCAGTTTTCAGTTTTCAGTTTTCAGTTTTCAGTTTTCAGTTTTCAGTTTTCAGTTTTCAGTTTTCAGTTTATTGAAATTTCTTGTGTTGCTCTTCGGATTCTTTGAAATTGGCCTTTACGTTACTTGGCTGTCACTTTCAGATTCACCCCTTTTGGCCGAGCGTTTTCTTTTAAACGCACCGGAATTTTCCAGTGGGTGGTGCCGACTTTACAGACTCCCCCGTTTCCGTCTCGGCAGTATCCGTAGGTGACTGAAAGCAGGTATGTCGCCTGACCTGCTGGCTTCACCGTTGGAATCGAGAAGCTGGCGGTGGTCCCTTTCGAGGTCGCTTCTTGCTTGACGTTGAGCTCACTGGCTGCGACGAGCGACTGATCCCCTTCCGCTTTGAGCTTGTACGAGACCGGCAGTAGTTCGTTCAGTTTCATTCCTTCGGGGAAGGTAAAGTCGACCCGAAAGTCGATCTTGGTACCAGCCGCAAGTTCCTGCAGCTCCAGCTCATTGGACTTCACCACTTCGGCCGTCTGGGCCAGCGCGGATTCTGTAGGAGGACGGGGTGATGCAAGTCCGTCGATGGGGAATTCCCGTCCTGTTTTCGTTGCCATATCAATCACCACGATCCGATGATTATTCGTATCCGCGACGTACATTTTTCCCCCGGCAATCGCCAGACCGGCGGGTTCGGCCAGTTGCAGCGGGTTCAGTTCGGTACCGGCTTTGCCTGTGCCAATCCAGGTGGTGACCTCGCGGGTTTTGAGGTCAACTCGCTTGATCTTGTGGTTATAACTGTCTGCAACAAACACCGCAGAATCACCGAGCGCAATTCCCAGAGGATGTTGAAAACGGGCGTCGTCTCCGGTTCCATCGACATCGCCGAATTCAAAGAGGCTGCGACCGCGAGGCAGATCGTGTGTCCCCGCCAGGGTGGTCACGTCCCCTTTCGGGTTTTCCAGATCATTTTCTGCCATAGTCGAAATCTTCCGCACGGCGGAACCTTCACTGTCGACAACGTAGAGCGATTCGCCATCGCTTACGATCCCCGAGGGCTGTGCCAACGCGGATCGTTCCAGTGGGCCGTTGACAATGTCTTCGCGACCCGATCCCGCATACTGTCCCAATGTGTTTGAACCAAGCTGATGAGCCCAGATTTGATGGGGGCCTGCCATGGCGATGTAGAGGACTCCCTCGACGATCGTCAGGTCCCATGGACTATTCAACGCCGTTTCCATGAGTGGTCCGCCGGGTGTTCGTGTCCGGTTTTGTTCACCGGTCCCGGCGAGTGTCGACACCTGTTTTTTTTCCAGATCGACCATTCGGATCAGATGATTTTCTGTATCCGCGACGTAAAGCTTCTGGCCCACCAGGGCCATCCCCTGCGGATGATCAAACTGGGCTTCATTGAGGGGGCCATCTTTCCGTCCAATCATTCCCGAACCGATGACGTGTTGCAGTTGGCCATCCAGCGAACAAACCACGAGACGGTTGTGGTTGCTATCAGAAATGAACAACCGCCCACCCGCCTCGTCCACCAGCAGTTTGCCGGGAAAACGAAGGGGCGTGTCTTGGACTTTGCTCCGTTCGAGATCAAATCGAACCGGCGTTTCGTCCAGGGTTCCCTTGGATTTGTGATAGGCAATCAGACGATCAATCACCTTTTCCAGCAGTTCCCGATTCCCTTCGCCTGAAACATAGCCGCAGTATTGGCCTTCCGGATCAAGCACTACGAGTGATGGCCAGGAATTCACCCCAAATTTCCGCCAGATGACCATCTCGGCATCATTGACGACGGGATGCTCAATCTCGTATCTCAAAATCGCCTTGCGAATGTTGCCCGTCTCTTTTTCATTGTCAAATTTGGCGGAATGGACACCAATCACCACCAGTTCATTCGGGTACTTTTTTTCCAGCGCGTGCAGGTCCGGCAGGACGTGGATGCAGTTGATGCAGCAGAAGGTCCAGAAATCGACGAGCACAATTTTGCCACGCAGATCCTTGACCGAGATCGGCCCCCCCGTATTGAGCCACTCGACTCCCCCTTCGAGTTCCGGTGCGGGATGGCGGTTCGGGAACGGATTTTCCACCGCGTCCTCGTCCGCTTTTTCAGGTTTTTCCGTTTTGGTCGCCGAGGCGTCCTGGCCGCAAACGAACCGGGACTGGCTGCCGAGCAGCAGCAGCAGCATGATAAATCGCCAGCCCTTGCCAGCAGCGGTGATCGGGTTCGACGGAACGAAGTTCATTCGCAGCATCTCCACACAGGGCCTGAATCGAATCCTGGCACAACAAATCCCAGCCAGCGGAAATTCACAGTCATCGGAATTGACTGATGGTATCACCCCGCCAATCGCGCCGCCATTCGAAGGGGGTCTCTGGGGCGATCTCTGTGCTGATCACCGCCCGGTTATTGGTCGATCGGGGGTAATTTTCGGATGGGAGCACCGGCGGCGTATCCGTCGCTGGCTCCCTTCACGGCAGGGTTCGATTCTGTCGACAGCAACACATCGGCCTCGGTCAGACTGGAAAAGGATTTTCCCGGCGACTTCAAAACTTGCAGATTAATCGAGCGGACACCTTCGTTGCTCCCCCAGTGCAGTCTCCACTGTGCGTGATCGAGATTTTGGTTTCCCGTCAACTGAGCCGTCGAGATTTCCAGGAAGGTCTCGATATCATTATAGAAATTGAGGTCCCCCTTCCACGAAAAGGACTGTTGAAAGTCCATGAATTCGGCCAGTCCTCGTAGCGAAATCAAGGGTCGACCTGGTCCGCACGAGATGACATTGTTGCGCGCATTCAAGAAGAGGGGTGGCAGTCGTTCTGTGATCCCCCCCATCCCTTCGACGGATAACAGGCTTTGACCGAGCAGGCAGGTGACGTGTTCCAGTTCCAGCGAAATGCTCTCTCGCTCCATCCCCAGTGATTCCATGACGAGTTTCAGCTGCAGCAGGTTCCCATCGACGCCGATTACCGAATCCTTAATTTCAAACCGGGCGGGGACTGGGTCGCGCAACACAATAAAATCACCGACTCCGCGGACAAAACTCTCGGACAATAACAGTTCTGGTGGTACCACCGGCATCCCTGTTTTGCGAACACCCATCCCATCCAGGCCCTGTCCGACGGGAGCTCGTTGCTCGAACAGACAAGCGGACTTGTTATAGGAGTTCTTCAGCGTCAGAGTCACTCCGGTCAATTGCACCTTTTCGGGGCGTTCCAGCGAAAAAAGAGCCCAACGGTCGGTCCCCGCACGATTGGGAACCTCCATGATCACGTCAACGTTGACGAGTTCCAGCAAGCCACCCGCAACGGTGATCATGTGCGGCTGGGCTCCATCCGTGGCCAAATCCCCAGGTGCAAAGCGGATCGTCGGTCGAAAGCCTTCCCCGGCGCGAATAATCAATTTCTTGTTTGGCAATCGAATTGGCCGTTCCGGCTCTCGTAAACCATGATAGCTCAGCTCGATGATACTCCCATTTTCCGCCGCTTCTGTGCAGGCGGCTTCAAGACTGACATAGGATTTTCCATTCACAATCTGGATCGCGGGGACTGAGGGATCAGGAACCGCCGCAGGCTTATCCGAAAAGGCCGGGACCTCGTTGGTGGTTGAGGGGATGACAATCGGAACCGGTACGGCGCTCGTCGGCCTGGGGTCAGTCGTATTGAATTCGTTTTTGAGATTCGAAAAGATCGGCGAGGAATTGACCACTGAGACTTCGGGATTGATCGATCGCTTTGGCGGAGGGTCAGGATCGGTTCTTGGTACTGTTTTGCGAACAACAGGTTCTGTCACCGCCACATCGGGGGTGAATGGTTCGGGATTGGGAATGAATTCCTTGGTCACCATGGGTGCGGGTGCGTAGGGATTCCGGGTCAAACTCGGATAAAACTGGACGCAGGCGACCAGCAGACATAAGGCACAGGTTGTTGCCACCCAGCCAAAATTGCTTTGCCAGAAGGGAGGTTTGAATCGGGTGGCGGTCAGCCAGACCTGACCGTCGATCGGCACCGCTCCGGCCCCCAGACTTCGGGCGACGATCAGCAGATCTCGCAATAAATCACCCGGTGACGCATGCCGGCGGGCGGGAAGGCTGGCCATCATTTTCCGGACAACATGCGAAAGCATCGGCGAAACCCGACGATTCTTTCTCGCGGGATCCGGCGGTTCTTTATCCTGATGGTCGAGCAGTTTTTGTAAGACCGTTCCTTCAGGGTAGGGAGGTTCACCTGTCAGCATGTGATACAGGGTACAGCCGAGCGAATAAATATCGCTGCGAACATCCACGCTATGCGGATCCCGAGCCTGCTCGGGTGAGATATAATCGAATGTTCCGAGCGTTGTGCCAGGAATCGTAAGTTCAAACGAGGTTCCCAGCGATGTTTTTCTTGCCAAGCCGAGATCGACAAGCTTTGCACGGCCAAACGGTGTGATCAAAACGTTCGAGGGCTTGATATCCCGATGGATTACCCCGGCACTCGATGAGTGATGCAACGCTGCTGTTAACTGGATGGCATAATTCACCGCTTCGGCGGGTTCGAGCCACCCTTTGGAACGAATCAAATCACGCAGATTCTGGCCAGGAACATATTCGTAGGCGATGAAATGCAATCCGGACTCTTCCCCGGAAGAGAACACCCGGGCGATATTGTCATGATCCAGTCGGGCAGCTGCCTGAGCTTCATTTTGGAAACGCTGAACGGACATACTGTCGAGCGCCAACGAAGGGGCCAGCACCTTGAGCGCCACCTCGCGCTTGAGTCGCTCGTCGGAAGCCAGGAAAACGCTTCCCATCCCACCCATTCCGATACGCTTCTGGATCGTAAAGTGACCGATGCTGATGCCGGCAACGTGCTCGGCGTCGTGAGTCGTCGGAAAAAGACGACCAACCAGATCTTTCTCAAAAATCGCAATCTCAGGCGAAGATCCCGGCGCAGGTCCCCCCCGCGGATTCGTAATCACCGTTTCTGGACCCGAGCCTTTGTCGGAACGCCACCCAAAACCAAAGCCCGAACCCCCGGATAATCCGGAATCAGACATCGGTTGATTCAAACTGCTGGGCATGATCAACGCCAAAGGAAAAGATCGTCAAATATCAGAATCGAATTCGTTCGCAGTGACACGAACAGCGAACAAAAACAAAAGCCGAAATGGAGAACGGAATTTCGCGAATGGAAAGGATACGCTGGTGGACGCGTTCGCGCTGGAATGTCCCTACCATTCTGGATGGTTTGCATACCAATGCAAGACGGAATTCCGAATTAGCTCGAAATTGTAAGATTTTTTTCCTTTGCCAATTTGACAGGACCAGACTTTACGGTTTGCCTACCCCGCGGCGAAGCAACTCAGAAACATCGTGTTGGATCGAAATGAGATAATGTTCGATGTTCTGGGTCAGTCCCGCCGAGTACCGATCGCTTTCCACCACTGCCGCGACCGAACTGCGAATGGTGAGATCCGTGACTGGTGGCTGATCGGATGCGGGATCTTGCTGTCGGCTTAACTTTTTAAGTTCATGAACTT
This sequence comes from Schlesneria paludicola DSM 18645, assembly GCA_945869955.1. Classification (GTDB taxonomy): domain Bacteria; phylum Planctomycetota; class Planctomycetia; order Planctomycetales; family Planctomycetaceae; genus Schlesneria; species Schlesneria paludicola_B. The sequence continues at coordinate 6,256 of CAMBQP010000042.1, read as the reverse complement.
TGGGTACAAATCCCTGCTCAAGATGTTCGGCCAGTTCGCGAAGTAAATGCGCGGCATCGCGAAGCTTTTCTCGAGGGGTCAATTGATCAATCGGGGAATTCATGATTCGTTCTTGGCAAACGGACTCGAAAGCAGCCATGAAATCGATTAAACCGTCTCCATACGTCAACCGTCAAGACGGATTCGCGATTCTGGCTGTGGATTTACCTGATTGAAGTGACGATGAAAATTCTTGTTCTCGCTGATATTCATGCAAATTCGTTTGCGCTGGGTGCGATTCGCGAGTCGTTCGATGCCTGTCTTTTTCTGGGAGATCTGGTGGAATATGGGGTTGATCCCATCCCCTGTATCAATTGGATCAAGACTTATGCCACCGCCGCAGTCCGGGGAAATCACGATCATTCCGTGGCTCAACGAGTCCCCCCTTCGGCAGGGGGCGGGCTCCGGCAGCTGGCGGGGGCAACCCGCCGGTTACATTGGAATCTGCTGCGACCCGCTCATTTCAAATACCTGTCACAGCTCCCCGTTACGCAAAACCTGATTCTGGACGGCTTTCGATTTTATCTGGTTCACGCAACACCGCGCGATCCGATGGATGAATACCTGGCCGCCGATGCCGATGCCTGGCGGGGGCGACTCGAAAATGTGGAAGCCGATTTCATTTGCGCGGGCCACACCCATATCCCATTTCATCTCGATCTGGGAGACTGTCAGGTATTGAATCCTGGGAGCGTTGGCCAGCCTCGCGATGGCGATCCCCGTGCCTCTTACGCCATCATCGAGAATGGACAGGTGCAGTTGAAACGGATCGAGTACGATATTGATGCGACCGTGCGGCAACTGCAACAAAGTGGTTTGGAACCAGAGTTGATCGAACTGGCGGCTTCGACCCTCCAGTCCGGAGGCCGTCATCATTCCTGATATCCTGAAAATGAACAACAAGAAATCCTGCAGGAGAATCGCCAAGTATTCCAACAGCCCTCCCGGGTGTCTCGGTGCCAGCCGGTCTGCCGATCATCCAAGGAAAATCCCAGTGACAGGGGTTTGAACAGGAAGAGGAAATTTTCGTGGTAAGGTTGTTTTAAGGTCGATGTCGATGCGAATCCTGATCGTGGAAGACGAAGAGGCTCTGGCACTCGGCTTGAAGTTTAACTTCGAGCAGGAAGGGTACGAGGTCCTGTTGGCCCGGGATGGCCACACGGCGCTCAACCTGTTCCAGACCGCTGTGCCGCGTATCGATCTGATCATTCTCGATTTGATGTTGCCTGGAATGAGTGGCTACGAAATCTGTACCGCGATTCGCACCACGAATAAACTGGTACCCGTCATCGTACTCAGTGCCCGAACACTGGTCGAAGATCGAATGCACGCCTTCGATGTCGGGGCCGATCAGTATATCACAAAACCGTTTGCTCTCCCGGAACTCCTCAACCGCGTCAAGAATCTTTTAGAGCGCTATCGCACGATTCTGACCGACGCCGGGTCTGTCAGTTCGTCCAACGATCTGGCGACAATCGAAATCTACCAGTTCGGTGAAGTCCGAGTCGACTTTCATGCCTTTGAAGTCGATGTCGGTGAGAAAAAGTACAGCCTGACCACACTTGAAATGCAGCTGCTGCGTTACTTCATTGAACACGAAGGAGAGGTCCTTTCCAGACATCGGATTCTGGAAGAAGTTTGGGATCAATCGGCAGATGTGACGACCCGAACCATCGATAACTTTGTGCTTCGTTTGCGAAAAATCCTGGAACCCGATCCGACCCGACCCAAGTCGATTCTCTCGGTACGGGGGACGGGGTATCGATTTCTGGGCAACAAGTCTGCCGCGGGTGATGGATGAGATACCCCCCTAACCGCCCCCAGAACCCTGATTTTTCCGATGGAGATGAACAGCTGATGAGCTTTTTGAGATGTCCGGAGTGCGGATCCCCCTTCGTTTGCCTCGACAAGCACGTCAACTGTTCGGGTTGTGGAAAGTCGTTTCCTGTGATTGATGGGATTCCGCGATTCACGACAGATCAGCATCTCGCCAGCTTTGGTCGTCAGTGGAATCAGTATGAAGTGGCCCATGATGACGAAGACCGTGCGACCTTTCAGGCAAAAACGGGGACCCGACTCGCTGACCTGCGCGGACTGAGGGTACTCGATGCCGGCTGTGGCGGTGGGCGTTACAGTAAAGTCTGTGGTGAGGCTGGAGCCGAAGTGGTGGGTGCTGACCACAGTATCGCTGTCACCAAAGCCAAACAATTATGTTGTGAACTCCCCCAAGTCCAATTGATCCAAGCCGATCTCAAGCGATTGCCACTCGAACCCGCTTCGTTTGATTTTGTCTTTTCCATCGGAGTCATGCACCACGATGAAAATACTCGCTCGGTCTTCGATGCCGTGGCCCGGATGGTGAAACCAGGGGGACGCTACTCGGTCTGGCTCTATCGTCGCAATCAGTGGTGGCAAGAATCGATCAATTCTGCTATCCGACGGCGGACAACCCAAATGGATCCCGAAAAACTGGAACGCTGGTGTGAATGGGGTGGCTGGCTGGGTGGCCTGCCGATCATCAACAAAACGCTGAATAAAGTCGTGAATTTCAGTGCACATCCCAACCGGGAAAACCGGGTTTGCGATACGTTTGACTGGTTCGCCCCCCAGTACCAGTACCACCATACCGTCGCGGAGCTGCAGTCCTGGTTCAAGGAGGCGGGTTTTGACCAGTTACAAGTGCTCCCCCCAGAAAAAACGGGGGTTGTTTACCGCTGGGTTTACGAACAAAATCTTTTGATCGGGAGTGGCGTCAATCTCACCGGGATTCGACGCTGAAATTCCAGGCCCGTTTGATTCCTCTTCCGTTATTGATGACAAAACCGGCTCGTCTCTAACGGTCATCGCGCGCCAACGTCCGCAGCAGGCTTTCCTATCCAGATGAAAAAACAATTTTCACGGTCCTGTGACTCGCGAAATCGTCTAAATGAACGTAACTAGCGGACAGAACAGCGACTACCTAATCTGTGCGGTATTCGAATGTTTGATGCTTTTCACGAAGTTTGGGATCCGTCATGCAGACACCCCCGTCAGAACCTGCAAAAGAACCTGCAAATCAACTTTGGCTGTTGCCGTTTCTGTTGCTGGGGGTCGCCGTATCGCTGCTGGCGGCGTTCTGGTTCACCCTGCGACCAATGCTCGATCAGGGGCCGGGGGCCAACCCCCCCCCGCCAGTCATGAAGTTATCGCGGGACGAAACCCTGCTGTTGATCGAGCAAAAAAATCACGCGATCGGTCATCTGGAAAATCTCGACTTTGCCGCGGCAGACCAGCAACTGACCAATATCATTCGTCTGGTTCCCGCCGACCCCTTCGGTCCCAGGAATTTGGCGATCTGCCGACAACTGGCTCTGGATAAACTCGACAAAAATCGCGATCCCACAAACTTTGAGCAGATGGCCGCTCGGGCCAAAGAATCCATTGAGTTAGCAAAAGCCTCCGAGCCCGAGTCCTTCATCCCGCATGTCATTGCTGCGCGCGTCGCCTTGAAACAAGAGCAAACGGATGCGGCCCTGAATGACCTGCGTGAGGCGGTGCGGTTGAATCCGCAGTCGGTCGGAGCAAGCTATGATCTGTTCTCGCTGCTGCAGACAACACCGGGCGACGCCGCAGCAGAGGAAAGCTTTCGGGCACTGCAGAGTGTTTTTCAGCGGGAGCCCAATAATCTGTTCGTCATCAAAGACTGGCTCCCATTGATGGCCCAGCGACGTGAACCCGAATTTGCCGCGACACTGAAGCAAGTCCAGGAAACGATTGCACCGTTTGTCGAGACGATCAAAGTCAATACGCGAGTCGATCTGAATGAAATCATCGACAAGGGACTTGCCGCCACCCAGGAAGGAAACTGGCAAGTCGCTCAACGCTCGACGACGATCATCAAAAATCTGATCATCGCCGAAGCGGCCCGTGATAAGCGCTTCGTCATGCTGGATTCGCTGGAATATGTGCTTGCCGATTTTGGTCCAGAATTCCGCTCGCGATCAGATCTTCCTTCCTCCGGGGAAACCCGATCAAATCCGGTGCATTTCCTCCCCCCGCACGATTTTGCCAATTGGCCGCAGTTCAACGGGGGGCGTCAAGTCAGCGCCGTCGATTTTGATCTGAATGGACAACTCGACCTGCTCGTATTACAGCCGGATTTCGTCACGGTCTGGGGTCATGAGCGACAAAATCCGTCCTGGGACCCCCTCGCACGGATCGAGACCAGCGGTTCCTATACCGGTGCAATCGTCTGTGATCTCGATGATGACATCGATCAAGAGCTCAAATCGATTCCTGGAATGGGGCAACCGGCGGATGCGCTGCGTCATGAAGCGTTTATGCAAGGTCTGTGTCATACCGCCGATCCGGATCTCATTTTGTTTGGCCCTGCCGGCCTGAAGCTGATCGAGAACCGCAAAGAGCCCAAATCCGAGGCGCGCACGCTCGTGGCCAGATCGGGGGGTGCCGCGTTTGATGAAGTGCGTGATATTCAAGCCGCTGCCGTTGCGGACCTTGATAACGATGGCGACCTCGACCTGATCGTTTCGACACCCAAAGGCTTACGGCTCTTTTCGAATCGCGGGAATCTCTCGTTCGAAGAGATCACCCCCCGTTCGATGCTCCCTCCCCCCGACGTTCTCGTCACCGCCTTGGCGATTGTCGATTGGGACCACGATTCGGATATCGATGTGCTGGTCGCCACAACCGCCGGAATCGGATGGCTGGAAAATGTTCGACACGGGCGGCTTCGTTATCGTCCGATCGAAGAATTGGCCCCGCTGCAAGGGGCGTCCTCACTGCAAGCGGGTGATTTTGACGGGAATACCTCATGGGACCTGATTGCGGCAGGTCCAAAGGGTGCCCGCTTGGTGCTGACGCAACGAACCCCCAGTGGGATGGTCTCGACGTATGAAATCACCATGCTGGCAGAGGGGGCATTCCAATCGGCTCATGTCGGAGATTTTGACAATGACAGTGCCTCAGACGTGCTGTTGCTCGGTACGTCTGGTGCCTCATTGCGTATCGGCGATGGTCAGGGTCTGTTTTCACCCACCCCCACTGCGGTTGCTGGCGGACTCAAGGGGACCGAATCGATGACCGTGGCAGACTTTGATCGGGATGGTGATCTGGATCTGTTCACCACGAATCACGACGGTTGGGCGTTCTTGTCGAGTCAATGTCGGGAATCGGATAATCCCAATAATCAGTATCTGGAAATTCAGTTGCTGGGCTACACGGTAAAACCAGGCGAACAGAATTCGGACAAACGAACAAACCATATTAATCTGGGTGGTATGCTCGAATTGAAATCCGGCCAGCGTTACCAAGCGAAAGTGGTCACCGAACCCCTGACCCATTTTGGCCTGGGGGCTCAGGAGCATGCCGATGTCGTGCGAATTCTTTGGACCAACGGGATCCCGACCAACGTGGTGGATCCGGTACCTGATGAGCCGATTTGTATCGAACAAAAGCTGAATGGCTCGTGCCCCTATCTCTACACGTGGGACGGTGAGCGATTCGTGTTTGTCACGGACCTCTTATGGAATGCGCCCCTCGGACTCAAATTTGCCGAATCGGTTGTCGCCCCGTGGCGCGAGTGGGAATACATCAAAATCGATGGTCGACAGCTCAAAGAGGCGAACCACGAATATCAGCTCAGGGTGACAGCCGAGTTGTGGGAGGCAGAATACTTCGATCAGTTCAAGCTTTTTGCCATCGACCACCCGGCGGGAACCGACATTTTTACCAATGAAAAAGTTGGGCCTGCCACGATTGCGGCACCACAGATTCACACGGTCCAAAACCCTCGCCGACCGGTTGCAGCAACCGATACGCGTGGTCGTGATGTCCTCGGCCAGATCCTCAGCCGTGATCAGGATTATACCAAGACCTTTGACATCAAGCGGGCGCAAGGGTTTACCGAAGAGCACCATCTGGAACTCGATCTGGGTCCGTTTCCTGCGGCGCAAAAAGTCATGCTGTATTTAACCGGCTGGATGTATCCCGGAAGTACGTCACTCAGTGTGCAGTTATCGCAGAATCCGGATCTCCCCAAACCCCGTCCACCCGCCTTGTCTGTACCCGATGCGCAAGGCGAATGGCGCGAAGTTCGGCCATTCATGGGTTTTCCAGGAGGCAAGACCAAGACCATTGCGGTCGATCTGTCCGATCTCTTTTCCGGTGACGATCATCGGCTACGAATTGTTTCGACGATGGAACTCTATTGGGATTCCGT
>CAMBQP010000041.1 GCA_945869955.1 Schlesneria paludicola DSM 18645 | reverse complement strand
GACCGCGAAAAAGGGACATCGTTCTTGGCAGCGAAAACTTCTGTTCGTGATCTTCATCCTGACCTGATTGAAAAAACGACTCTCCTCGAAACAGGACATCACTTCCGGTTCGATCAATCGCGATATCCAATCGAGCCGCCAAACTCTCGGGCTCAGCATGAACGGGGATCGATTGGCAATAAACCCCAAAATTGCGGTCGTTTCGGGGATCATCGACCTTGGGTTCCTCAGCAGGCCAGGCCGACGGTCGAGGCTGTTTGAGTGATTGGCTGACCGTCGGATCCGAGTGCATCCGGTCCGTTGCGAGCTGACCATCGGCAAATCGGACTTGCGAAAATTCGTGCAGAATTCGGAGCCGCGTCTCGCGCGCGTCCCGGTCAAGTCCGAGTCGATCAAAGCGAAACGCCAACCGATCCAGCGATTCCACCCCCGTCGTTTTGTCTGCGGAGCCGGCGGCATCTAACAGACGCAGTTCCAGTTCGATGAACGACCGTTTGCGGAGGACTTTTTCTTCATCGGAAATCAGTAATTGCCGCCCCCAGTCTAAACCCCGCCATTGTTGGGCCAACTGTTGAACAGCAAATCGATCGCGACTTTTTCTGGCAAGGTTGAGCCGAGTCCGAAACAGTTCCTGAATTGCGGACTGGTTGTCCAGTTTTGCAAGCAAACCGGCCTCTTCGATGATTCCTAGCAGCACCCGGTCTTTGCGGACGAAAACCGCTGCCCGTTTGACCAGCGAATCATCCGGATCAAAGTCTGCAGCCAGTCCCGTCAATGCAGAGTCGACCGCTGACACAAAGTCGTTTTCCGCCATCGCAGACGTGCCGATGGCGGCAGCGGCGGCAAATTTGTAGTCCGCGTTGTCCGCTAGCTCCATCAGTTCCCTGGCCAGATTGCTTCGTGTGAGCGACGAGTCCTCTGCCGCAGGTTTTCCCAACGCGGTGGTCAACGCCAATCGTTTCAGATTCCGCGCGGCGGGGGAAGAATTCAACCCTGCCACACGTTCGCGAGCCAATTCGACTTCGCCGGCCTGCAGGTCAAGCAATGCCGCACGGACTCGCAGCGACTCGTTGTGCGGATCCCCCTGCAATTCGATCTCGATCTGTCGGCGAACGTCCGCAAGTTTTGGTAAGAGCATGATACTCTGACGCTGAAACGCAATCCAGCCTTGCTCTGTCCCCGCTAGCACTCCGAGTGGTGCATCGGCTGAGGTTGTCTCGGAAAGGATCTGACCATTCTGTGCATCCAGCAGCGTTGTTCCGCCTGACCGCACCGGCAGGACGATCACGGCACCGCTTAAAACGGCCGGGCCACTGGCTTCACCGGTGATGGTCCGCCACAACTGCTTGCCGCTACGAAGATCATGAGACCGAACCGCATCACCTTCCAACACAATGACCGACTGTTCCTGCGAATCGATTCCGGCGACCAGCAATCCTCCACTTCTGGGAACTTGCCACAATGGCTGGCCGTCGGGAAGCTGAATTGCATGGAGTGACGGCGTTTCCGGGGAAGCAAAAACCAAAACCGATTCCGGTCCCGCATGAGTGGCGGCAGGATCTCGTCGATCAACAGCATTCGATTCCAGCGAAACAATTTGTGCAAACGGCTCTCGCCACAGTTCCCACCATGGTTCGGCCTGCAGTTGCCCGGAATTCCTGATGGGGGTCGGTGCCAGATCCCCTGCGGAAATCGTTGTCGCGGGATAGCGATAGGCCCATTTCCATGTCTGCAACAGAGGGTCGACGGCAACGACCGCCCCGGCACTGGTTGAGCACAAGAGCAGACCGTTGTACCAGAGGAGGGGACATGCCACACGAGAACGCTGCAAATCCTCGTCGATCGGCAGTCGAGCGGTCCCCAGCGACAGCGAGGCGAGCAGTTCACCACGGCCAGCGGAAAGGGAGACCAGTGCCATCTCGGTCCGATGCTGGGCGATCACATAAAGCCGATCATCCACAATGAGCGGCGGGCCCAGGAATACCGTCCCGGCAAAGGTTCCACCGTTATCCGCTGGAGCTTCACCCGCTTCCCACTGAAGTGCACCCGTTTCCACCGAATAACAACAAAGTTGATTAAAACGGGGCCCGTTGCGGGTGGTTCCTCGGGGAGTCAGTTGATTGATCCGCAATTCCCCCGCGCGATCGGGTTCCTGAATGGCAAACAATTGTGAACCGTTTGTCGCCATGCCCCCGAATATCGAATCACACACCGTTCGCCGTTGAGCCCAATCGATCACGAGGGGTTGCAGTCCGCTATTTTCGATCGACCGTTTGCCCAGCATCCCATATTCGGTATTCGGAATACTCCAAAGCGGCTTTCCGGTATCGATGGCAAACGCCCGGATTTCATCAAGCGTGCGCACGATGACACGCGGACCGATGATCATCGGTTCAACGATCGGAAAGGAATTGATCGACTGGTCTCGCTGCTTTTGCTCGACCACCTCGAGCGATCCTTTCAAGACCGACGAAAATTCCTGCTTCCAGTTTGGCAGCAAAACAGGCCGCTGCCGTCGCCAATCTTCCGCAGCGGGGACGCGTTTTCTTGGCAAAGCGTCTGCCTGGATCTGATCGTTGGCCGAAGGAGGCGCTGCCAAACGCGGCTCAGCCAACCATTGACCGAGGGTCAGCGAGCGTCCTTGCATTTGCAGGGGAAGCTGCAAATCGAGCGTCATCAACTCTTGCCGGATGGCACGGGCCTCAGACTCCTGCTTCGAGTCCAGCAACGATTCCAGGCAGGCGAATAGTCCGATTGCACGTTGAAGACTCGTCGCTTTGGGATGTTGCGCAGATCGTTTAAACGCCGCCGCCGCATGGCGCGGTTTCCCGCGATCACGCAGCGAGCATCCCATGGCCCACCAGGCGTTCGTCGCGGTTGGCGAATCGACAAAGTTGTCGGCAAATCGGGCAATCTGATCTGGTCCCTCGGTGCGTGATTTTTCCCACACACGTTTGGCAGCAAACTGTTCAGTTTCATCGAGCTGTTGACGAATTTCCGCGGGAATCGTAGCGAGTAACCTCCGGACTTCGGCGTGGGTGGCAACCTCGGTCGTGGTTCGCGTCGGAACAAACGCATTCGGCTCAGCCAGGATTTGTACGGCCAAAGGCCATGCCGAAAAGTAATCTTTCTGATCAATCAATCGTCGAACAAGCTCGACACCCTGCGTAAGCGAATGCTGCCGAGGAAGTGTGATCGAGTTTTGGCTACCGGGATTGGAATTTTCGATGCCAGGATTCGAATTTTCGATGAGAGTGACGGCCGCCCCCAAGTCCGGCTCGGGATTCACGGGGAGATCGGACTGTGCAGAAAGCGACATCACCGCAAAAAACGGTAACGCAATCGCTACCGGGATCGTTGCCCGGATGCTACGAATGATCACGATTCGGATGGATACGTCGCCCATAACGTCCTCCTGCCTGTACTCATCCGATTCTGGCACTCCGCCGCCGCGAAGGCAATTGCTTTCAGTGAAAATTTCGCTGTCGCTGCGGAATTCCGGTTTCAGCTCTCGATTTCTCTGGATCCGCAGTACGACTCGATCAAGCATCCTTTCCCCCACAGGTTGACATTGATTCCGATTGACACTGATTCCGATCACCACAGAGGGGGGTTCGATCAATCTCTGGTGATGATCTCGTCCAGATTCAGCAGGGCCCGCGCAACCAGCGTCCATGCTGCGCGGGAGATGGCATGGTCACCAGGTCCTGCAATCGCCGCAGCATCCAGATCCTTTCGCTGCAGGCGTGCTGACTGTTCCTCGAGATAACGAGTCAGTAGCGACAGTTCCTCAGTGGAAGCCGGGCGCGTGAGGCAACGTCGAAACAGTGTTTGCAGCCTCACCGATTCGGGTTCGTTTCGGCCGGAAAATTCTCGCCCCAAGGTTTGTGCCGCTTCGATGAAAATCGTGTCATTCAGCATCGTCAAGGCCTGAAGCGGGGTATTGGTCACTTCCCGTCGTGCAATACAGGCTTCTCCGCTGGGGCCATCAAATGTCATGAGCATCGCATAAGGAGAGGTCCGCTTGGCGAAGGTGTATAAGGAACGGCGATAACGGTCTTCACCACTGCTGACTGTCCAGGAGAGGGAACCATAGGTTCCCTCGGTGGTGACACTGGTTGGCTGTGCGGGGAAGACACTCGGACCACCCAGTTTTTCAGACAGCAGGCCACTCACCTGCAGCGCCAGATCACGGACCAATTCCCCTTCCAGCCGCAGTCGAGGGCTCCGGCCCAGCAATTCATTACTCGCATCGCGAGCCAGCAACTCGGCAGAAACGTGCGAGGATTGCCGATAGGTGGCACTCGACATGATCAAACGATGCAGCCGTTTTATGGACCATGCCTGCGGTCGTCCGATTGGGTTCGCAATACCCCTCATCGAGCGTTCAGAAAATTCGACTGCCAGCCAGTCAAGTAATTCCGGATGGGTCGGACTGGCCCCCTGGCTCCCAAAGTCTTCTGTGGTTTGCACGATCCCCCGTGCAAATAAAGAGGCCCAGTGCCGATTCACGGTGACGCGTGCCGTCAGCGGATTTTCCGGGCTGACCAGCCATTCTGCCAGGGCCAGTCGGTTCGCAGATCGATCGGGTGGAAGCGGTGGCAACATCGATAATCCGGCGGGGACAATCGATTCCTTGGGTTGCAGAAACTCACCCCGATGGTGTCTGCGGGTTTGTCGCGGATTGCCGGGTGGCCGCTCTTGCATCACTAAGGCCGTTGTCGCCGCCATTGCTTCCCGACGTAGGATTTCAATGGACTGCCGTTCCCCGGCGAGTTCAGGCGCGATCCGACAAAAGTAACGAACCAATTCGGTTGCGGGTGTTGATTCGGCGGTTTCCGCACGAAACAGCGGTTCCAACTCGGTCGGTAAAGATCGCGCTTCGATGGGACGAATGTCATCCGTGACCCAGACGCGAAACCGACCAAGGCCGGCCGCATAGTACTTTTCAAATAGCAGACTGAGGTCGAGAGACGTTGCCACGGCGATCGGTTTTTCAAAACGGAATACGGCGACATGCGGTCGCCCCTGTCCTCCGTCGATGGACCAACCGGTTTGCTGATTCCCGTCCAGACACGCAGCGGCCCCCTGACCACTCGCAAAACTGTGTGAAGCGTGAACCAGTTTCACGGGTTGGCCATCCGCTGCCAGCGAAACCTCACTCAAAAAGAAATCCCCAAAGGGCCCTTCATAGTAAGTCCGACCGGGACCGTTGCGAGGCAGACTCGGATCCGGCATCACCTCGATTCTCAGGGCCGTCATGTTCGCGATGGTTTTGTTCAACCGGATCTCATAACGATCCTGCTTGGACTGGTCACCACTGGCCAGAATCGAACCATCTGGCTGAATTGTGAGTAGCGGAAGATCGCTGGTCGCTGTCACCGGTTGCAGTAATGACCAGTAAGCAAGTTGCTCCGATTCCAAAACTCGCCACTGTTGATAGCGAGCCAGAAAATGGGATTGGCGACGTTCCGCCTCGGGCTGGCTTTGGTTCGCCGGTAAACGACCGAAGCTGAGTCGAAATTTGCCCAGCGTATGTTTTGATCCAAACTGTTGCACTAACCGGATTGTCCAGTGTGAGGTTTGCGGTTGGGCGGAAACGGGCTCGGCCAGCATCAGCGTCGCGACCCGATTCACATTCAAACTTCCCGACTCGGTGGCAATCGCCCAGCCCGACTTGGATTCGGTATCGCCGTCGATCGCCTTGGTGACCGGGAAATCCTTTTGAGAAAAGTCTGCTGCCGCACGAATCCATTTCAACGGACGTGTTTCACCAGGAAGTTCATCATTCAACACCGCTGCCGTGATTTCCGACAAGACAAAATTTCCATGCGGCGTACGACCTGGACCCTGGCTGGGGAGCGACGGGTCCGTGAGGACTTCGAGTTTGATCGCGGAAATCTTCGTCAGGTCCGAGTCGATTTGAATTTCATACAGGTCGGTATCAAAGGTTTCGCCACTCACCAGTACCGAAAAATCCTCACGCAATTCCAGCTTGGCACCTTGGACCGACTTCATGCCCGTGGGTTTGACGACCTCCCATTCGTATTGATCAGGCAGGGGAAAGCGATTGGGAAGGTCGGCTTCAAGCTGGGCGATTTGACGTTGAATCTCGACTCGTTTTGCTTCCAGTGCCGGCCGGACGATTTCTCGTTCTGGCTCGTCCGCGTTGTTGAGCAGCCCAAAAAAACCGTAATAATCGCGATGTGTGATCGGATCGTATTTGTGGGTATGGCACTGGGCACATCCCAGCGTTAACCCCAACCAGGTGGTGGCCGTGGTCGCAACTCGATCGGTCATGGCATAAAAACGAAATTCGAGCGGATCAATTCCCCCTTCTTCGTTCAGCATCGTATTGCGGTGAAATCCCGTCGCGATCTGCTGATCCATGGTGGCGTTCGGCAGCATGTCCCCCGCCAACTGTTCCACGGTGAATTGATCGAAGGGGAGATCGGCATTGATCGCGTTGATGACCCAGTCTCGATAAGGCCAAACCGTGCGCGGGCGATCTTTTTCATATCCATTCGTATCGGCATAACGGGCCAGATCGAGCCATTTTCGCCCCCAACGCTCACCATAATGGGGCGACGCCTGAAGGCGATCAAGCAATCGCTCGTAGGCATCGGGCCTGGAGTCCGCCAGAAACGCGTCCGCTTCTTCAATTGTCGGTGGCAGGCCCATCAAATCGAATGACGCACGGCGAAGTCGCGTTTCGCGATCAGCTTCCGGTGACAGTGTCAACTTGGACTGTTGCAGCGAATTGACCACGAACGAATCAATCGGTGAATCGAGTCGGATCCGATTCGGGTTCGTGGTGAGCATCGGGACCGATGGACGAACGGGCGGAACAAATGCCCAGTGTGGGGTGTAATTCGCCCCCGACGCAATCCAGCGTTTCAGTACCGATTTCTGCGCATCCGTCAGCCCAAATTTCGTGGAGGGGGGAGGCATTTGCTCATCGGCATCCTGAGACAAAATTCTCCGCACCAACTCACTCGACTCAACGTCACCAGCACGGATCGCGCGGCGACCCGATGCCGCTGGCGAGGTTGCCCCTTCACGCTGGTCCAGCCGCAATTCTCCTTGTCGCTGCCCGTCATCGGGGCCGTGACACTTGAAACAGAATTGCGACAAGATCGGTCGGACCTCTTTGTCGTAAGCGGGCGAGGTTTCCTCGGCCGCTCGGAGCGATCCGGATCCCACGATCAGGGCCCAGAGCAGAAAAAATCGAAACCCTGCGGTTCGGTGCTCGAACAGATCAATCATCGGGGGCCTCTTGAAATCAAGAACAGCGATCAAACACAACGTTGATCGCTGCTCGGAATGCGCGTTGGTTCCCTCGTTCGTATTTCCGTCGCGCCTACCGAAGTCGGGGTAAAACTTCGGTCACGGATTTTGTCGGACTGTTTTCGTAGAGCGGTTCGGCGTCGGGGATCCAGCGCGTCAGATCTCGAATTCGTGTTGTATGGTTGGGATGCGTCGACATGAACTCGGGTGGGGCTTGGCCGCCGCCGGTCGCTTGGGACATTCGTTCCCAAAATCGAACCGATTCCTGCGGGTCGTATCCTGCTGCGGCCATCAACAACAGACCCATGTGATCCGCCTCGGATTCATGTTTGCGGCTATACCCCAGAATTCCAAATTTGGCCCCCGCATTCAAGACCGATAATAATTGCCGACGGCGCGAGTAATCCATGTCTCCCATCGAAACACTGGCAGACGTGAGGCCAATCTGCACCATTTGCTGCTGAGCCATCCGCTCGGCCCCATGGTGTGCCAAGGCATGGGCAATCTCATGGCCGATCACGGTGGCCAACCCGGCATCGGTTTCTGCCACGGGAACAATCGCGGTATAGACGACGATTTTGCCGCCGGGAAGACAAAACGCGTTTACCTGTTTATCGTCGACCACTTTCAGATCCCACTGAAATTCGGGAATGGGCGTTCCCACCAATTGGCGAAACTGCGGATTATCCGTAGCCCGAATCAACCGGTCGGCAATCTCACGGACCTTGGAAACTGCGGGTGTCCCCCGAATCACACGGGCGTCATTCAAAACTTCCTGAAAGGCCTGCAGGCCCAGCTTGGCTTCTTCTGCGGGGTTCATACCGACGATCTGAGACCTGCCAAACGGCCCCTGCTGACACCCGCGCACCATGGTAAATCCCACAGTGCAAACCCCAATGAGAATCGGAATCATGCGAATGAGCAGGCCAATTCCAATTTGATTCCCTGACGCGTAACGTCGGTCGTAACGCGAATCACCGTAACTCATTCAGAAACTCCTCTCGCAGGATGATGACAAGCCAATTCGAACCGGGTTTTCGACCCCTCGGGGCTGGGATCATTCGAAGCAATATCTCGCAAACGGAATCGCACAGCCAATTTCGTGGTGGTGGAGTAACATTTCGAGACTTTGATCGGTCGCTTTCTCTCAACAATCATGGCGTTGACTCGGAGGAAAGGTAAAGTTTGTGCTGATGAATGTACATCTCGACGGCGCGTGGCACGAGGTAACGGATACTGTGCAGGTCATGAATTCGGCCACGAATGTCTGTGGACGAAAAATCGATCCCCGGCATGTTGACGACACCAATCCGCTCATCGGCACTCGATCCGACCAGTTTTCTCAGTTCGGTCCGATCAGGAAGGGGCCGCTCCCCCCGATTGACGGCCAGAATCGTGGCCAGTTCCAGGATTCGTGCCGGATGTTTCCATTGCGGTAGATCCCGTAACGAATCGGCACCGATCAACAGAAACAGCTCATGCGAGGGATCACCCGCGTGCAGCTGCTCTAATGTCGTGACCGTGAACGAGGGGCCTGATCGATCCAGTTCAATCGTGTTCAAACGGAAAGACGGGTTGCCCGCGATTGCGAATTCGATCATCGCACACCGTGATTTTGCGGGACTGATCCTCTTCGTTAATTTATGCGGCGGCTCGGCGGCGGGAACAAACCAGATTTCATCCAGCTGAGCTTGCTCGCGACACTGCTCGGCCAACACCAAGTGTCCCACGTGAATCGGATCAAACGTCCCTCCAAAAATACCGACCCGCATCAATGACTCCGACTCACACAAAAGGAACGGACCAAACCACCCAACCAATTCATTTTGCCGGTCTTCGAACCAAGCCATACACCGGACAAGGTGATTCGCCTGAAAACTTGACCACAGACGGCTTCCCCATCAGGGAATAACCAGCACTCTTTACGCCATTATAACCGAATCCCTTTTTTTCCAAGCCCGGTCCCGGCCCCCTATCGTTCGATGAAGTCCGCATTGTTTTGCTGTGTCAGCATCGAATCCGTCCAGCCGGGATCGACCGTCCGGCAACAAGCGGTCAGTCGATCTGCAGTTTCCTGCAGCTCAGCCTGCCAGACCACAGGATCAACCCCGACCGGAGTCACCTGACGGAATTCATCCAATAGCAGCACCATGCGTAGCAAATGTCGGAAGATCAGCCCTTCCTGCCGTGCCAGGTCACGACTCGAAACAAAATTGAAGAAATTTCCATTCCAGTTCAGCAAGAGCTCTGCCGCCACCATCACCGGTTGAACCATGACATCGGTCACATCGGGGTATTCCGAGTCGAATAGCATCCGCAACTTATCTGCCAGTGCCGGTGCATATTTCCGCTCTTCCGGTGGAACCGAGGGATCAAATTCCGGATAAAGATCACTCGCCGGAATCAATCCCCGCTGGACGATTTCCATATCGAGTCGTTCGAGTGCCAGCGGACCAGGTGGCAGACGGAACGGGGGGGGAACGCGAACATGCCTGACCAGCGCACGAGGAAGTTCCAGCACGCTTTCAAAAATCAACATCCGCTCGGTCCAGTCGGCCAAGCCAAGATGCTCTAACAGAAACATGCCATAGATCGGATTGACGCTGCGAAAGGCGAACAATTGCTCTAATCGCTCGGTCGGTTCGGCCAGGATCGGGCGATAACGGTTTCGTTCCCGTTCTTCAGCAGCATGATCGACCTTTTTGCCGGTTTTTTCTTCCAGCTTCTTGTCGACCTCCTTTTGCAAGTGCTTCGATAACCACGTTGGTTTTTTGGACTCGACTTCCGCAGGGACCGCCGCTGTAGTCGCTGCGGCCGAGCCTGGATTTGTCAGACCGGGAGGGGCCGGGGGCTCGGGAGTTAGTTTAATAAAATCCCCTGCATGCAGCGAAATCAGCATTCGTTCCAGGTGCCGTTCGCTGGCGTCGAGTTGCTTGGGTTCCATCAGTCGTTTCTGGACCAGTCGCCGCAGGCGATCGACCTCCGGTGACAACTGCAACATGTACGCGAGCAACCGCCAGGGGAGCGGACCGCGACTGGCCAGGTCTCCGGGGGTGGCAAACCGCAGTTTTTCAAATTGCTGATCGTTCCAGTATTGCCGGTTGGGATTCCGCGTCGGCATCTTTTTCTTCAAGGCCTTCTTGGCACGAATTAAACCAAAATCCTTCGTATCTTCGGGGATCGAATCGTATTGTTCGCGCCAACGTAAAATCCGCACATCGTCTTCGTGTGCGAGGGCATAAACATGCCCCTCGGTGTCATATTGCGGCCGCCCGGCTCGCCCAAAAATCTGATGTGCCGAGCTGGGGTCAATCAGCTTCAAATCCCCAGGCTTCCCCTTCATCAGCGACGGCAGAACCACCGACCGGGCCGGCAGATTGATCCCTGCCGCCAAAGTTTCCGTACAGACACAGATCGTCAGCAGCTTTTGCTGAAACAGGTCTTCGACGATCCGTTTGTATTTCGGCAGCAACCCGGCATGATGCACACCGACTCCGCGCATCAACAGTTGTTTTAACTTAGGCCCCACCCCTTTGATCCACTCGAATTTTTCGAGTGCCGCGATCAATTTTTTCTGCTGACCGCTGGCCAGCATCGCTTTTCCCTTCAGTTCTTCGGCAACATTCCAGCATTCATCGCGATTGAAGCAGAAGACGAGTGCCGGTGTCTTGCGTTGACTTTCGTCACCCGCCGCCATGTCTTCGAGATGATCCGTTAAATAACTGTCACCGATCCAGTGAAATTGCAGCGGGATCCGGCGATCCGTACTTTGCACCAATTCCAGGGACCGGTCGTGGGTCTTGCGGCACCATGACACAAACTTGACCGAATTACCGATC
Source organism: Schlesneria paludicola DSM 18645 (assembly GCA_945869955.1). GTDB lineage: Bacteria > Planctomycetota > Planctomycetia > Planctomycetales > Planctomycetaceae > Schlesneria > Schlesneria paludicola_B. The sequence continues at coordinate 22,668 of CAMBQP010000041.1, read as the reverse complement.
GTGGCCGACAACAGCAACAACCGAATATGCTTCGGCAGCAGCGCCAGCGAGAACTCCCAGACGATCCCTCGTTCCAAATCGGAAAAATTATGAAATTCATCCATCACCACAGCCGAAACGCGATCGAAATCCAGTGCGAGGGGAGTGGGAGCACTGGCGGAACTTGCGGAACTGGTCGCCTCTTCGGCCAACTCTTCCACCAGTTCGTCGTCCCAACCGATCAGGTCATTATACGAATGCAAGCTTCCCGCGTGATCCTTCGCCGATTCGGTTTTAAGATGCTCGGCGGCAACCTGTCGCACTTTTTCCGCTGCCGCCTCTTCATGGGCCGACCAGTGCGATGTCAGTAACCGGTTCAGCAAAATTTCGGCCACCACCACCAGCACGTTTGCCTGCGGATTAACTCGACGATTCCCGGTCACCAATCCGACTTGATCGCGACGAAACCCCCAGCGTTCGGCCGAATTCTGCAGTTCGGTAAACTTCTGATCGGTGAGAGCAATGAGCGGTGTGGTGTAGTAAATCGTCTTGCCCGTATGCAGGGCTTCGAAGGCTGCCGCTTCGGCAATCAGGGTTTTTCCGGTACCGGTGGGGGCACAAACCATCACTCCCTGAGTCGACTCGAACCAAGCCAGCAGCGCCTCTTCCTGCACAGGGTAGGGGACGTACGGGAGCGAATCGAGATACTTCAAGGCCAGTTCGTCGCGCGACATGTCTGCGGGGGGCGGATTGTTCATGGGAAGATAATAACAAGTTCTGTCAGAAACGCTTACTGACCGCCCTGGACGAAAACGATCTCGTTTCCTCAGGTTTGGAAAGCCGACACCGGGGAACGTCCGTCGGTAGGGGACGCGTTCCCCCCGATTTTCCACAGAACCCTGTACACTTCGCGACTGGAGATGCATGATGATCTGAACGGAAAATTCACTTCGGGAAATTCACATGTTTCTCTGCCAGCCGCGATTGATGAGTTGTCTGGTTCTGTGCTGTTGGGGAATTTGTCAGTTCGGTTTTACCGCCGACACCAAACCATCACGTGATTTGGGTTTTTCGCTGGTTCCGCAACGCCAATTCCTGCAACTCCCCCACGAATTGGGATTAGCCGAGTGCTCGGCGGTTGCCGTGAACCAAAAAGGGGAGCTCTACCTGTTTCATCGCGGCCCAAGACCAATTCTCTGCTTTAATGCTCAAGGAAAGCTGCTACGCTCTTGGGGTGATGAGCTGATCAAAACGGCGCATGGACTTCGGGTCGACAAAGACGATAACGTCTGGGTGACCGATGTTGGCTCGAGTCGTGTCTACAAGTTCGATCCGACCGGAAAACCACTGCTGGTGCTGGGGACCGGTGTGGCAGGTGCGGGCAAAGATCAGTTTGACGAACCGACGGACATCGCATTTGGGCCCGACGACGAAGTCTATATTGCTGATGGTTATGGAAATAGTCGTGTGATGAAATTCAATCAGGAAGGTCAACTCCTGTTAACGTGGGGAACTGCGGGGGTCGAGCGTAGCCAATTTCGCTTGCCACATTCGATTGTTGTCGACGGCGAGGGGCGAGTACTCGTCGGAGATCGCGAAAACAAGCGGATTCAGGTCTTCGATCGTGAGGGAAAATGGGAGGCGACCTGGAAGGGGTTTGCTCCCTATGGAATGGCATTCGACCCTGATGGCCAACTCTTTGTCGCGGATGGACGGGCGGGACAGATCCTGCTACTGGATGAAAAAGGAAAGGTTCGTAGGCGATGGGGAAAGGAAGGGGATGGCGTGGGTGAATTTCAAATGCCCCACATGCTCGCTTTTGACGCGGACGGAAATCTGTTTGTTGCCGAAGTCGAGGGAAAACGATTGCAAAAGTTTGCCCGGAAAAAATTGCAAAAGCATTAAATCGACATTGTTCACTTTGTTCGCGTTCGCTTGAAGCGGCATCCCGATGCAAAGGCTGCCAGGGTCAGGCGATTGCGACTTCAAAATAATCATCGTCCGCAATGTCCGGAATCCCAATGACCAGCACCCGCATCCGCCCCGAGGCGGAATGAATCACCCCGGCGGGAATATGAACCATGGTCCCTGTCTGAACCGGATGCTCAATCCCCCCCACGGTGACCGTTCCCGCTCCGGACAGAACATAATACAGTTCGGTCGAACGCTTGTGAAAGTGAGGCCGCGCGCCGTCGATGTCGACTGCGTGCGCCCAGGCAGCCGGGGATTGCTCGGCATCTTCGCGACTGATGAGTCGGTCCCGCCAGCCACACGCACTTCGCTCGCGCGGGGCATCCCCTTCGTGTCGCACCAGCACAGTGCCAGACGTCGTCTTCCGCAGAACATCGGTTTTCGCTGGTGGAATACTCATTTGGCCGGCGTTTCTTCCAGGACCATCACTTCGACCTTGCGAATCGCCACTTTGCTCCCGGGATCATGTTGCTGAAACGCAAAATAACCATCCTTCCAGCTGAGGGCAAAGTCGTGGTATTCGTAAAGTTCGTCTCCATTCACAGTGACTTTGATCTTGGTGACAGGCTTGCCGCGCCAAACATCATCGCGCACCTGAAGTTCGTATTTGAACCACATGTCGGGTTCGACCAGTCGTTTGTAGACATGGCAGAAGTTATAGATCGATCCCGTGCGGATTGGGTCCTTGTGGGTGCTGTCAATTTGGGCTTCATAGCCATCACTGAAAACCGGTTTTCGCGTGGTACGGAAATACATTCCCGAGTTTCCACCATCATTGATCTTGATTTCCGCACGGTAGCGAAAGTTTTTGTAAGGCCCCTGGGTACAAACCAGCATCGATGCCGGGCCAGAGCCACAAATCGCTCCCTCTTTGACTTCCCAGAGACTCGCTTCATTACCCACTTTTTCCCAGCCCTCTAACGATTTGCCGTCAAAAAGTGGAATGAAATTCTCTTTTTCTGGTTCCGCTGCAGGTGCGTTTCCGGCAAAGAGAGAGAAAACAATCAGCAGAGCAAAAAAACGTTGGTTCATGAAAAGTCTTCTTTGCAAGGAGAATTCAGGCGAGTAACAGCATTTCGGTTTTCACAAATCAAGGGACATCTGGAAGGATAATGTCTGTGGTCCCACGACAAATCCAGCGAGGGTATTCGCGTGAAATGTCGATACACCCCCCCTCGGCATAAACACCCGCCGGATCATACAGTCGTTGCATCCGTTCGAGAATCTGCTTGACTTTTTCTGGATCCCTCTGAGTCGCCTCAACCTGCGCTTCGACAATCGATTCATCCATTCTCAAGTCACCTTGAGAATCCCGGTAGGTTCCATCCCTCCAATGATAGATCTCGAGGCATTTACTGGTGAGACTAAAAGTTCGACCACGCTTCCAGAAATTCGTGAATAGGCAATCTCCGAGGTAAAAAACCCACGATCCTTCATAACCGGATGCATCAGATGAATGACTGTCGGGATTACGAAACCAGGTTCGATCACCAGGAACGAAATAACGCAGTGGAAGAGGGTTCGCGCGCGAACCATACTCGCAGCAAAAAACCTGATGAAACTCTCCCGATTTAATGGCGCGCATCTCGGCCTGTCGCTGAAGCTTTTCCAAAAGTTCAGGATGACAAGCCTCGGCTTCTTGAGCCATCGCGAGCGCGATCACGTACTCGGTCGCTCGATAGCATGAGAATGAATAGAGCGCGCCACTGTGTTCGGGCTGGGTCGCTTTCCGCAACGCTTCAATCAATGATTTTCCAGGCAAAACAACAAAGCCTTGCTCCTCGGTATAACTCCAGTAATCATCAGGGCGTTCTGCTTCTGATGTGGCAAACGCGAGAGCGGTTTTGCGAGCCCCTTCGACGATTCGTTGCCGCATACGAACCGACGCGAAAAGTTCAGCAAAGCTAGGAAATTGGAACGGGATGGGGCTAATCAGCATCGCCAGCAGAATCTCTTTCAGCAGATCCTTCGAGTGATTCTGCGTGTCGAGATGCAAGTTCTGGCAGATCTGGGTGGTATCGTAGCCAGGTGCCAGTTGTTCGGCAGAATCAGGGCGAAGTTGAAACTGGGCGATCAGCGGACCCGTAGTCCGATCGACACCGATTTCGACGTGCTGGTCGATTCCCAGCTCACGCAGCCAATTCAAGAATTCGTCGCCAGCCGATTCAATCCTGGAAAGGGGGGAGCCAACGATCTGGATCCCTAGTCTCCCTTGAACCAATTCCACCTGCATTCCACTCATCCAGCTCACTCCTTTTGCCTGTGTCACGAAAGGCATTCCATTCGCCTCAGTTTATGCGATCAGAGTCGGTTTTCCTACGGGTAGGGCAGCATTTGTATTTTTCATGCGTGCCGCCCAGCGGGCACTGGGGAATTCGACAAGCTGATACATAGCGTGAGCTGCCAACAGACTGGCGACCAGTGACCCGATGAGGATGAACATGGCCTGGGTTAAGGTGGGTGAATGGGAAAAAAACTTCCATCCGGCGGATACGAGCAGATGACACACGGGAAAATGAATCAAGTACAGGCTGTAGGAAATCCGCCCGAGATATTGCAGCCAAGGCCAATTCAACCATTGATCCAGTTTTTGCTGGCGGCCTGCCACCAGAATTGCCAAAGCCGTGCTGAGCGCCACCAGATTCTCAAATTGGTTCTTTTCAAAAAGGACCAATTCCACCGTGGCGATACCAGCAATCAATCCAAACGCGACGAGGGAAATGGTCCCATCCAGTGTCCACCACGTTGCCATCCCCAGAAAAAACATCCAGAGGAAATGAATCACGAGCGATTCGGTGCTGTCCATTCCCCGCCAGTAGAACAAGGAAATGAAGGCGAACGGTGCAAATACAGAATAAATGGCGCGTGCTGATGGTCTTGGTTCATTCACCTGCGGACGACGAAACGCTCGTTGGGCAATCAACCAGCCGAGCACCGCCACCAGATAAAACTGCATCTCAATGCACAAGGTCCAGATTCCTGCGCTGAACGATTCATGACCGAAAATATCCTGGAGGAATGTCAAATGCGCGGAAATTCGAGCCAGAGAAATGCTCCCTTCAAATGGTGAAGGAAGCCCCCCAATCTGTTGGGATACCATGTCGACCAGAATCACAACTCCCAATGTCGTCCAGTAAGCGGGAACCAGCCGGACGAGACGCCTGGCGAGAAACAGTAAGACTTCTCGCGGATTCATCCAGGTGTTCCGTAAGGTGTAGGCGATCACAAACCCGCTGATCACCAGTAGAACCTGCACTCCTCCCCGGATTTTCAGCATGACCTCTTCGATGCCGCGATTTGTCAGGGAAATTGCCGCTCCGGGATCGGGCTCATACCACCTTAACAGTTGTTGGATCACCGGCAGATGGACCACCATGGAAAAGGCCGACGTTGGATTGGGCTCGTACCACCAGAGATGAAACAGAACGATCGAGAGTGCTGCCAAGCCACGAAGTCCATCGATGAAGACGAACCGCGACGGTACTGATCGCGATGATTCCGGCTTCACTCGTCCCTCCGATCATTGGTGAGATAACGCCGAAAGCCCGAACGGAAATTCGGGCTTTCGGAATCGTCATCAATTCATCGACTACTCAGTTGCGTTTGAGTGAGAAGTTAACTGACTTTGCCCCTTTTTTATCGGGAACAGTATAACCTCCGCTCGGCTGCAAGTACTTCGAGAGCACTTCGAAAGGGGGAAGTTTTGAGACATCAATTCCCTCCCAGTTCGAGTCCGAATTTTTCAGCAGATCGTAATAGGTCTTCATCTGCGTGTCGCTCCGCTGGAACGAGAGCATTGATGTTTTCGATGGGAAGAATTTCGCAATCTTTTTGTAATCGTCCGAGTCAACCAGGGAAGTTCGACTCGATTCGCCTCGCATCATCCCTTGCAGCAGGGGGGTATCGTTGGTAACGACCAACTGACCAGCCGTCACCACCATGGCCATCAGCTGATCATTGTCGGGCGAGCCAAATTCGTAGATCGTTTCTCCATTAAACTCACGAGTCTCTAGATTGGCATTACCAGATTTTGCCGCTTGAGCCAGCGTCTTCTTCATTTTCTCTGCGTCTTTCAGGCCAAAGGCAACCATTACCTGAGGCGTCGGTGGAGCACCCTCTCCGGTTTCCTTTAACTCAGACTGCAGCAGATGGATTCGTCCATCCATGTGGTCGATCAGGTCCTTCTTCGGGTGGATCATCGGACCTTGATCCGCGACTGAATCCAGAAAGCGGGCGGTGGCGCCTCGACCCTGAAACGAGTCGACCATGCTTTCGATCGAAGTATAAGCACCCAGGATACTCCAATTGGCCGCCATGTAAGTTCCGATCTCAGCAGGAACCCATTTGGGTGGGGCGAGTTGATCGGCGGGGAACAGAAACAGACCCAGCACTCCGCGAGGGTTGTCTGCATACACGAACGAGTTTGAAACGGCTTCAAATTCCCCTTCATCGAGGTCCATCGAACCTCCCCAACCCTTCCAGCCATCGACGCCGAACAGGGGCAGAAATCCGGCGGCCATACCGGCTTGAGGAAACTGAGTTTGAGCCATCGAGATACCAGACTGGATTAGTCCAATCGGGTTCACGTACCATTTCACCAGCGGATCACCACTTTCCACCTTGCACTGAGACTGGATGTACTTGAACTGATCATTGATCGCGAGATTGTCAGTACTGTTGCCATCCCAGCGTTCAACCACATCCTTCAGGGCTTCCAGTTCGGTGCTCATGACAAAATGCGTGTTGGTGGTGAAGTAGGTAATGGTTTTGAAGGGATTATCCGGTTCTGGGTTTTTCAACGTGTAAATCTGAATGTTGACTTTGTTGATCTCTTCCGTGGTGTGCTCGGCCTGCTCTTTTTCGAGCGCTTCATCCATCTTTTTCAAGAGCTTGTCCATGGTCGCTTTGCTCTCGCCAAATTCGAGAGCCAGCACAATCGCGAGCTTCTGCGCGGGTTTTTCCACGAGTGCAAAGGTCAAATCTCCCTGCGGTAATCCCACTAACTCCATCAGGGAAACCCCAACCTCTTTCTCCATTTCCGCCGACGCTTCGTCAAATTTCTTTTCCATGTCGCTGAGGAATGGTTTCAACTGGGGTTCGCGTAACAGCTCACCCATCGAGCTTTTGTCATATTTTTGCTTGAATTCTGGAACGTTCCCAATCGAAAAGAAAACAAGGGTCTCTCTGGGAAGCCATGCTTCGCCGGCCGTTTTCTCGGCGGCAAAACTCGATGTCGTCACCACAAAAACGTGGGCAAGACAAAAAACGAGAGCGGATGAACGGAGCCAAAGTCGATTCATGAGTGAGTCCAATCCCTTAAGAAATTTCTGTACATGATCTGTGAATGAAAGGTAACGAGCGATTTCGAATCGTGACCGCCGCAGACGATGACACGAGCACTGATGCCGAGCGGCATCGATTTCTATCTTCGCAAATTTTTCCCATTCCAACAACGGTCAAAACCAGCAAATTTGCTCACCCTCACTCGTCCTTGATCGCACCGATCGTTTTACGACGTGGTGGATCCAGGTAGCGGAATCCCGAGTTTGGGTTGTTTCGATCAAATGCAAACGCCTCGTGGTTATCGAGGAACAGCTTCAAATAGGGGGTCGGAATGGCAAACCCAAGTCCCTCAGCAAACAGTAACTTCATGTTCGTCACCCCAATCACTTCCCCCTTGGCGTTGAACAGCGGACCACCACTGTTGCCAGGATTAATTTCTGCCGTAGTTTGAATATAGACCTGTCCGCGAAAATTGCGATTCTTGGTCCCAATAATTCCCTGGGAAACGGATCGTTCCAGCCCGAGAGGATTCCCAATCGCAAACACTTCCTCCCCTTCCTGCAGATCATCGTCGGCGGCAAGGAAAGTTGGCTTAAACGTCAAATCCTTCTGCACGGGGATCTGCAGCAGTGCCAGATCAAAAAAGGGATTGAGTGCCACGATCCGCACATCATCGATCCGGCGGCGGTTGAAAGATCCATCTTCCCCACGATGAAAAATAGTGGTTGCAATCCGGGTCTCTTTTTCCACGACGTGGTAATTCGTGACGCAAAATCCATTTTCGTTCACAATGAAGCCGGAGCCGAGTCCTCCCGGTGTCTGGACCAGAACAACCCCTTCACCGAATTTCTCGGTCAAGTCCTTGATGCTACGGCGGGGAAGTTGGGCGGTCCGGTAGAGCTGATGTTTCTGAGCCTGATCCGTGACAACGGCCGAATCTTTCGCCGCCGTTCGCGATTTAATCTGGTTCAGCGGAACTTTGATCACATCGATTCCAATATCAACATACAAGGTATCCGCCTGCTGCTTGAGCACATCCCCCTCAAGTTTGTGCCCTGTTTTTAACTCGATCACATCGGCTCGACTAGTGTGAGTCACCTGCGCTGCAGCAGTCAATGAAACGGTCAGCAGCAAAAATCGGAGTGAAGATCTCATTGTCAACTTTCGAGAATCGAGAACACAGTAAACATTCACGTGAGGGATCGGATTCATACAAGGACGCCCCTAAGTGGACTCCCCTGAAAAGGTAGTCGATTTGTGCGATTCCGTCGATCATCAGAGCGTCTTGAGGGCGCGCCCCGCAAAATTATCCATTCCCGTACGACGCATGGCAGTCCGTACAAGACTTGTTGACTTTGTCGACCGCCTGCTTAAACCGATCGTAGGTATCATCTTGTAGTGCCGCAGCAGCCTCTCTGCCACCATCGATCAATGATCGTGCATGCTTCTGGTATTCATCGTCTTCTGTGTATTCGTATCCCGCAGTGGTGATGACCGTCCCCAACGCCGAAACAATCGCCGCTTCTCGGCGCGCCTGATCGACTAATGACTTGAACTTGGCCTCACTGTTCACGTCCTGTTGCAGAAAGTTTTTTGCTCGTTCGATCCGCTTCATCAGACCCTTTCGCGAAGCGGCCTCATGAAACGGACGACTGGGCGGAACATCTCCCGCATCATCCGGAACAGACCCGTCCAACACCGAGGAAAGTTTCTGAAACGCAGACCGCGTGTTTTCAAAGTTCTCTTTACTCAATCCGATGGCGCTTTGATTCATTTGTGCACCAAAATCGCGGACGAAGTGGGCTTTGTCCTTCCATGTCAACGAATCGGGATGCGATTGAAGAATTCCCGCGAGCGCCGCAATCTCGGCCCCCTCAATGGCAATTTCTTTGAAGTTGGATTTGTAACTCCCTTGATTCGCCATCGATTTTGTCATGTTGTTTCGAATCAACTTGGTTTCATTCTGCAGTTCCTCGACCGGAATCAATTCGCCCCAGAGAATGCCGCTCGCTTTCGCTGTGATACTCAACGAGGGTGTTGTTCCGCCCGCTGGAATGATCTGATTGCCATTCGGCGCCACAGGCGTCTCTGCAGGAATCACTGCGGTTTTATTACTTTTGATCACCCCAAGCGGATCGTCAAAGAAAACATCGAAGGGGATCTGATTCACAAATTTCCGCCCCTTTTCATCCGCTTTCACCACCACCGGTTTCGCGATCACCGGTTTTGTAGCGACCGCAGGCTTGGCTTTGGCCTGCGCGAAAACGGTTGAACAAGCGATCAACACCAGCACCAGCACCAAGGAAATCCGGAATCCTGAGATGATCTGCCGTGGCAAAAAAACCAAGATGATGTTGCCAAAATGCGACATGACGGAATCCTCATGCAAAACCAAGCTTTGCTGAGCGGGAATCGAGAGAAATCTGCGAAGTAGTCCCCGCTGCTTGCCTACTTCGCATTATGATCTCTCTGAACCAGCCTGCAAATGAAGATCGCCAAAACCGCGTCAGAATTTTGATATTTTTTTTGGGGAAAAACCCATTGATGGCATCGAAATTGCCCATCATGCCACGGCGGAAACAGCAGAGCCTCGTTGTGATTTTTCGAGGCCCTGCTTACGAGGCGCTGCCGGGGTCCTCTCGGCCGAAAGGTCGCGTTTTTCCTGGATCCTGTTCCTTGACCCTGTTGAAATCTTTTACCGGTTGAAATGGAGGCTTTGTTGAAATGGAGGCATTTTTCCCTGTCACCTCTTGCATCAGCAAAGTCAACCTATTATTGCTATACTGGGAAAACTCAGCGTTAAAAACCAAAATCGCGGGACTGGCTCGCAGGCTTCGAACAGGTGTGTCGAAGTCCGGATATTGTGGTCTTGATTTGTCGGTCGATCCGACGATTCACGTCTCTTTGAGGAGAGTTAGAATGAAGAAGTTTTTGTTTGGATGTTTCAGTGTTGCATTGATGGCATCTCTGGTTGTCGCCGGTGAATCTCGATCGGTTCGATCGGCGTTTCCACTGTCGATCGCTCCTGCCTTGTCGGGACAAGTTGGTAGCATCCCCATGCCAGCCCAACTCTCACCAACTCCCGATCCGATTTATTCGACACCCGCCCAGCAGCCAATGAGCAGCCCCTACTCGGTGAATTCGCCAGAGTTTGCATACTCCGAGGGACCGGTCACTGGATTCCCTGTCGAGATTTACAAAAACGTCAAGTACCGCAGCGTTCGCAACATCGCCCCTTGTGCCGTCCCCACGATTATTCAGGTTCCCGACCCCTGCAACAAGGATGCATGCTGCAAAACCTGCGTCAATATCAAAGTGTGTGTGCCACCTTGTGATCCTGAGAAAGTCAAAATCACTCGAGATGGCAACAAGGTCCGTCACGACTACGGCAAGTATGCCGTCACGGTTCGCTCGATTGGCCATCATGTCGTCGTACACTACGAAGACTGACGCGAAGCGAACGGAAATCGTACCGCCAATTTCGCTCCCTCCGCAACGAAACCAGAATCCACTTTGAGACTCGAACTGAGATTCGAATCGCGTAATCTGCATTGTTTGCCAAATTCCCCTCAGCCACGTTCCACAAGAACGTGGCTGATTTTCATGCTGGGGAACACGTTTGATCCGCTGACCAACTCCCCCACCCCCATTCGATCGAAAAATCCAACGCTTTTCCCCCGCAAGCGAGGACAAATTCCGGCACAATCCCCTGCATTCTGTCAACACTTTTGCTTTAATCAGCGTAGGCAGAGAGACGTAACCATCATTCTCCAGATTTCGAGCAGGTGACATGAGTCTGTTTCGCGCGTTCTTGTTGTCGATTCTTTTCATCATCCCGGCATGTAGCCCCAACGTTTCCAGTCCCTCAAAAAGTGCTGCCGACCCAAAGGGAAATCATACCACATCCCCAAGTGAAGCGGCGGGTGTCACTTCCGATGACGTGCTTGCCAGCGCGATGCACCAGTTGCGTCCGGAAAACTTTGACCTGAACTCCGCCACCGATAAACCGGTGAGCCTGCTGAACTCGTGGCGATTTAAGCAGGCCGAAGCGAAGGTATTTGTCGATGAGGCCGTTCCGGTTCTGCCACCGAATGGGTGGGGGACTGCCGAGGAATTGCCACGACTGGCTCAACCAAAGTTCGACGCGAACGATGCCGAATACATTCGCGATGTGCTGTTACACCGAGCCATGTCCGTTTATCTTGCGGACCGGGGGAATGATGATCGAAGTAAAGTGGGTGAGGTTGTCGATTACGTTTGCCGAAATATTGCCTTCTGGAAAGATGATGAACTCGGCATCCCACTCTCCCTCTATTGGATCAATATGATTGGACGGGGGACCGCCGAGGATCGCGCGTGGGTGATCGCCGAGGTCCTCAAACAACTTCGGATTGATTCCGTCATTCTCAGGCCCAAATCGGATGTGAAGGGGACCAGCGACAAATGGTTGCTTGGCGTTCTGGTCGACGGCCAGGTGCTGCTCTACGACGTACGACTCGGCGTTCCACTCCCGAATGGCGAGCCAAACAAGCATTCTGCGGCCACTCTGGCGACAATCGCTGCGCATCCTGAATGGCTGGAACAATTGTCGACGAAAACCGCGTATCCGATCACCGCTCAAGATCTGCAGGATCTCGAGATTTTTGTCATTTCCAATCCCAACACCTGGTGTCGGCGAATGTTCAACCTGGAACAGGTCCTCCCTACCAACGATCTGTGTGTCCTCTATGATCCTCTCGCCGATCACGAGGGACGGATGGGACTGCTCAATCGGATCGCCACAAGCGTCGGACGCCCCGCAGAAACTCTCAAACTCTGGCTTTATCCTCGCCAGCAAATCGCAGATCTGGGGCGATCCAATGCTGAGCGTGACATCGAGCGGCGACAGTTGACCAGCGTGTTGAACGTTCCCTTTCAAATCAAACTCGATCCAAAAGGCCAGCCTGGCCAGCCGATTCCTGAACGCAAAATGCACCGGTATCGGACAGATCAGATCCTGGGGCATTTCAAGGATGCCACCACCAAGTATCTCGGCATCAGGCACCTGGATGTCGAACCGAGTCCACCCATTTTGGAGCGGATTAACCGGATGGCGGCTGAGGACGCACTGTACTGGACCACACTGTGCAAATACGAATTAAAAGAGCACGCGACGGCCATCGACCTGCTGCTCGACTACATCCGAAAATACGATCGGAAAGGAAAATGGTTCTTTCCTGCCCGAACCTTGCTCGCACAATGTTATGCCGATCTCGACCGACTCCCCGAGGCGATGAAAACCTTGGAAAAAACCTCTTCTGACGATCCATATCAAGATCTCAACGCACTGCGGCTGAAACGCTGGTCCGCAAGTCTGGGAAAAACGAAGTAATGAGACGAGTTTTCAGTTTTCAGTTGTCAGTTGTCAGTTGTCAGTTGTCAGTTGTCAGAATCGTGGGATTTCTTCCCCTCCTATTCGCGTGATTCGTTTGATTCGTGGTTCACCATCTTCGCATTTTTTACAAAAAGTGTGATTCACGAATCGATTCCCTTTTTCCATGGATTTGCCTGATCGCTCCTGTGAACCCTGATCGCTCCTGTGAACCCTGATCGCTCCTGTGAACAGAGGGCCATGCAGCTGGTCGCGACCGAGCTGTTCAATTGTCATGGCCGTCAAGGGGTGACGGACCAGGGACCAAGGTCGTCACGTTTAATGCAGAGTAACGATTTTGTCCCTTACGCACTGGGTTTGTGGTTGAACCAGAAAAAACACGGCGGTTAGGCGCGGACTTTTTCCCATTGTTTGTCGAGCTTTTTCTCGGAGACCGAGACCGCCGTGCCAAGCTCTTGCGTGAACAGCGCGACACGCAACTCTTCCGTCATCCAGCGATAGATTTCCAGCTCGGGGTCATAAATCTGCCGCTCTGTATGCAGCCGTAAACGCTCAATCCCCCGCTGCCAACGGGGAACGACTTGGGGTAACAACTGCTGGTCGCGTAACGCTCCGCCACTGGTCAGCTTTTGCAGACGCAGGGAAATCGCGCGGGTGTATCGGGGAAACTGAATCAGCCAGACCCAAGGGGTGCGAACGAGAAATCCGGGCGAAACGAGCTGCGCCAATTGTGCATGCACATCCAGACGCGTTGCCTGCCAATGCGGATGGGCCGTCTTTTCCCACGTCTTGCGGACTTCGCTGTAGGCCTGAAACAAGGGCGTTAACAAGCCGGTGATCTCCGTAATCGCTGCGGAAATTCGATTTCGGCCTTCGCGCAGACATTCCCGAAATTCACTGTCGCTACGCGGAAATTTTTCGCTTGGAAGAAACGCACGGTCGGCGAGCAACTCGCACAATTGATCCCGAAACGGAAATGGTTGCGGGAATGTTTTGGCGATCAGTGACCAGTTTTGCAACAGCGGAAGCTTGTCAACTTGCTGCTTGATCTCACGCGCCACCGTCAGCACGATCAGTCGGCGGAGGCCGAAACGCATCTCGTAATGAGACCGCTCGGGTGTATCCAGTAATCGTAGCGAAGCGGTGTCACCGCCGTCGATCAACGTCGGGTATCCCTTGAGGGCGACCCCCCGCCGCATCACATCAATCACCGAGGGGAGTGTCCCACAATCCCAGGTTTTCAGACCGTCACGAGTCCAGCGCGGGTCATCCGACGACGAAAAACTGATCGAGGCAATCGCACCAAATTCTTTTCGCAACAGCGTCAGGTCTCTGCCTGAAGTCAACGTACGTCCTTCGGCATCGGTCACCCGGACCACCATCCGCAAGTGATCCGGCAATTTACTCTCATCGAACGCCGACGCCGGGACATCAATCCCGGTGACAAATTCAATCCCTTCGACGATGGCGGCGGCGAGTGAACCGGTGCCGAAGTTGACCACTTTTGCAACCTCGGCAGCGACTTCGGGGATCGGAACCAGGTCTCGACGCATCTCTTTGGGGAGCGTCCGAATCAACGCCACAATTTTGTCTTCAATCAAACCAGGGACCAGCCATCCCAGACGATCACCGTCTAATTGATTGAGTCCCTCTTGTGGAACGGTAATTGTGACTCCGTCATCCGGGGCACTCGGGTCAAGTCGATAGGACAAAGGGAGTGACAAATTTTTCATTTTGATCGCGTCAGGATAAGAATCCTTGGTCGCTACGATCGCATCTTCTTCAACCAGATCCGCTTCGGTCATCAACAGCCGTTTTCGCTCGTCTGGTGCCGCCGCTCGCCACCATTGCATCAAGTGATGGCCGTCCATGACCTCCGCAGGAAGTCGTGAATGGTAAAATTCAAACTGCGCCTGCTCGGCTTTCAGCAGACTGCCGCGACGAACACGTGTTTGCAGATCTTCCAGCTTGCGGACTAGTTCTCGGTTGTGCGTCAGGAATTCGGGGGGGGCATTCCGGGTTACCGCAGGTGCGCGCAGGGCGGCGGTGTTATGGACTCGCGCCGGCCCCGCAGCCCCTTTTTGTCCCGGCCCCTTGGTATTGGTTGATTGCGATCGGGTGTTTGCAAAATCGCTCGCCTGGGCCCCCTTGCCCGTGTTGCCTCGCCCCTGTTGTGGGTCGCTGGTCGTGTCTTCGTCTTCCTGCCACTCGCCATAAACCAGTGCGTGTTGCACAAACATTTCCCGCGATTTGACCGGGTCGATCCGGCTGTAACGAATCCGGCGACGAGGAACCACCACCAGTCCGAACAGCGTCACCTTTTCATACGCCATCACCGCCAGTGATTCAGTGTCCCAGTGTGGTTCGCTGTACGATCGATCAATCAGATGGCCGGCAAGTGGTTCGATCCAGTCGGGATCGATCTTGGCGACCGTACGCAGAAAACGTCGCGTTGTTTCGACCAGTTCTGCAGCCACAATCCATTTGGGTTTGAGACCGGCTAACCCAGATCCAGGCCAAAGATAGGCTTTCATCCCACCGGGGGCGAGGTATTCACCACTTTCGGTCTTGAATGCGATACTCGACAAATAACCCGTGAGCAGCGCCCGGTGGATGGCGGTCACGTCATGCCGCCTGCCAAACGTCGTATCAACCGACGAATTCGCGGCCCCCTGGACTGCTCCACGTCGTGAGGGAACTGGCTTGCGGGAGGGACCACGTGACGAGGCGCTTGCGGGGGCGCTCGCGGCAGCATTTGCAGGACGACGATCGCCGGTTTTGAGTGCGGGGCTACCGAGGAATTCCCTTACGATTTCAACCAACTCGGCGTGGACATCGACCCATTCTCGTAACCGGGTCCAGGAAAGAAAATTTTGGTGGCAGGCTTTTTGAAGCTGGCCCTTCGAGAGTTCGCTTTTCAACTTGTGATAAAAATCCCACAGCTTCAGGTCGCTGAGGAAATCCGAGGTTTCGTCGGCAAAGCGTTTATGGCTTTCGTCGGCCTGCTGCTGTTTTTCCAGCGGACGTTCACGCGGGTCCTGGACTTCCAGTGCCGAGGCAATAATCAAGACTTCGCCCAAACAGTTTTCCTCGTGCGCCGCCCAGATAATGCGGGCGATGCGGGGATCGACGGGAAGCCGAGCCAGTTTGCGCCCCATGTCGGTCAACGCATGCTGTTCCGTCACAGCCCCCAGTTCAAACAGTGTTTTATAGCCATCCTTGATGGCGTCAGGTTTGGGGGGTTCGAGGAACGGAAAATCTTCAATGTCCCCCAGTCCGAGTGTTTTCGTCTGCAGAATGACGTTGGCGAGATTCGATCGCAAGATTTCCGGTGGCGTATAGCGTTCACGCGATTGGTAATCTTCTTCCGAATACAAACGGATGCAGACACCCGGACCGACACGACCGCAGCGACCGGCACGCTGATCGGCCGAGGCTTGCGACACCGGCTCAATCGGCAACCGCTGAAGCTTGGATTTCGGCGAATAGCGACTGATGCGCGCGGTTCCCGTATCGACGACGTAACGAATTCCAGGAACCGTCAGGGACGATTCGGCGACGTTGGTCGAGATCACGATCCGGCGGGTGGACGAGGTGTGGAAGACCCGTTGCTGTTCTGCTGCGGATAACCGCGCATACAGCGGCAGGATGTCGGGCTTGCTGCCACCAAAGGTCCGGCCGCGCAAAGTCTTAGCCGCTTCGAGAATTTCTCGCTCGGTCGGCATGAACAAGAGCACGTCCCCCGGCCCGCGCGAGCAAACTTCATGCACGGCGTCAGCCACCCCCTTCAGCCAATCCGGTTCGTCCCCATTCTCGTCAATCGAAGGGGGCCGATACAGCATCTCAACGGGATACATGCGTCCCGAGACTTCCAGCACGGGGACCGTTCCCACCACCGGACGAAAGTGGGCCGCAAATCGTTCGGCATCAATCGTGGCCGAGGTGATAATCACCTTCAAATCACGTCGCTTCGAAACCAAACGATGCAGGTTCCCGAGCAGAAAGTCGATGTTCAAGGATCGCTCGTGCGCTTCATCGACAATAATCGTATCGTAATCGTCGAGAAACGGCCGACTTTGCGTTTCCGCCAGCAGAATTCCGTCGGTCATCAGCTTGATATGGGTCTGCTGGGACGTGGCATCGGCAAAACGGACTTTAAAGCCGACTTCACGACCGACCTGAACGGAAAGTTCTTCGGCAATGCGTGTGGCGACGGAACGAGCGGCGATCCGGCGGGGTTGTGTATGTCCGATGGTTCCGGCGACACCCCGTCCCAATTCGAGGCAGATTTTGGGAAGTTGCGTCGACTTCCCCGAACCGGTCTCGCCACAGACCACGATGACTTGATGGTCCCGAATCGCGGCAGCAATTTCGTCTTTGCGCAGCACCACCGGGAGCGAATCATCAAACGTGATCTTCGGCACCCCCCGCTGACGTTGCTCAAAACGCTGACACGATCGAGCCAGGTCCGCATGGAATCGTTCGAGCCGTTGATCCGTTGCCGGAGGGGGACTCGATTGAGACGCGTTGGATTGCGAGGGACTCGATTGAGCCGAACTGGCTTCAGGGGACTTGGAATTCCCCCCCCGATCCGGTTTGACGTGGCGGAGTCCGCGCCACTGTTGGCGCAGGCGATGACGGTCGACCAGCATGGTCTTGGTCAGCATCTCTTCGATGGAAATATTGTCGTCAGTCATAATCTTGTGGGGCGTAGTCTAGGGATCCCAAGCTCGCTGCGGAAGCAGGCAGACACGCAAAGTCGAAATTGAGTTCGGTCTCGAGTTCGGTCTCAGTCTCAGACCCGGTTTCTGACGGAGGTCAGAGCTCGCGTTCGGTCTGGTCCTTTCGTAAGCAAGTCGCATCCAAGTTATTTTATTCCTGAAATCGCCCCAGGCGACATTTTTGATTAGAATTCACTGCGGCGTTCCGATCCTCGAATGAATGATGGCGAACTCATGAGATTCTTGCGATATCCTTGGCGATCCGTGATGGGCAGTGGTTGTGCTTTGGCATCCATGCTGGGCGTGATTGTGTTTACCGCATTTACTGACGAGTCGACCAGTGTCGGACCGGCCAATATCGGACCGGCCAGTGTCAAACCGATCCCCCCTGCTTATCCTGCCGAAATTCAGCCGATTCTGAAAGCCAAATGCGAGAAATGCCACGGCGCCGAGACCCAAAAAGCCGAATTCGCCCTGCACACGTCCGCACTTCTCTTGAAGGGGAGTGAATCCGGTATCGTGCTAATACCGGGAAAATCGGGCGAAAGTCGCCTGTTTGAAGTGATCCAGCACCGCGAGATGCCCCCCAAGGGGGAAGCGAGTTTATCCGAGGCCGAGATTGATCTCGTCCGACGCTGGATCGACGCCGGAGCCGATTTTGGCACCGTCACCGGCCAGCAATCGCGCGGACTGACTGAACATGACGTGATTCCAATCTTGCTATTGCGATGCACCGCCTGTCACGGACGGCATCAGCAGGAAGGGGGACTCGATTTACGCAATCGCGAGGCGATGTTGCGTGGCGGAAAATCCGGGCCGGCTTTCGTGCCCGGAAAACCAGAACACAGTTTGCTGCTGCGGCGGATTCATGCCGAAGAAATGCCCCCTCATTCCCGTTTGACGGAAGTTTCTGTCAAACCGATGGATCCCGAAGAAACAAATCTACTGACCCGCTGGATCGAACAGGGGGCACCGCTCGCGAAAGTTGAGCCGGAACTGGCGGGTACGACGAGTGATCCCCTGGTCACCCCAGAGGATCGCGATTTCTGGTCATTCCAGAAACCGGGGCCGGTGGCCATTCCGCAGCCAGCCAATCCACCCCCTTGTGATTCTCCGATCGATCTCTTTGTGTTGCAGAAACTGCAGGAACAGGGACTCGGATTTGCCCCCATCGCCGATCGCTTGACCCTGATCCGACGAATCTCTTTCGATCTGACAGGCCTCCCTCCCGAACCGGTCGAGTCGCGCGAGTTTCTCGCCGATGATCGGCCGGATGCACTGGATCGGGTGGTCGACCGCTTGCTCGCCTCGCCCCGTTACGGAGAGCGTTGGGGAAATCATTGGCTCGATGTGGCAGGATATTCCGAGACTGAGGGGCGACGAGAACAACATCTCCCCCGGCCCTCGGCCTGGCGTTATCGCGACTATGTGATCCGGTCAATGAACACCGACAAGCCCTACGATCGATTTTTGCACGAGCAGATTGCCGGGGACGAACTGGCCGACTACGAACGGGCCCCGACGATCACGCAAGAGATCGAAGACAATCTGGTGGCGACGGCATTTCTCCGCTTGGCACCGGACCCGACCTGGGCCAATTTGACCGGATTTGTTCCCGACCGCCTGGAAGTGACCGCCGATTCGATCGACGTGCTCGGTTCAGGAGTGATGGGACTGACGTTCAAGTGCGCCCGCTGTCATACGCACAAGTTTGATCCGATTCCCCAGCGTGACTACTACCGACTGGTGGCCCTGTTCAAAGGGGCCTATGACGAACATGACTGGCTCAAACCACAAATTATCGGCTACGGTGGGGCACTCAGTTCCGGCATCGGCGAACGGTTTCTGTCCAAAGTAACAACGGAAGAACGGCGGCGATGGGAAGAGTCACAGGGGGCGATTCAGCGGCAACTCGATACGCTGGGGAAGCTGCCGAAAACTCCTGAGACCGAAAAACAAATCGCAGACTTGTCGGCGAAGCGTCAGCCAGAACCACGGATCATGGCCTTGTGGGATCGGGGTGAGCCTTCTCCGACCTACGTCTATCGTCGTGGAAACCATGCGACCCCCGGTTCCTACGTCACCCCCGGCGTTCCCGCGATCTTGAAAGATCCCGCACGACCCTTTGAAATTACTCCTCCATGGCCCGGCGCCAAATCGACAGGAAGGCGTCTGGCGTTTGCACGCTGGCTGACGGATGCCGAACAACCGCTCACCGCCCGCGTCATGATCAATCGGGTCTGGAAGCATCATTTCGGACAAGGGATTGTTCGCAGCCTGGGAAACTTTGGCAAAGCAGGTGAGCGTCCCACGCACCCGGAACTCTTGGACTATCTCGCACGGGAATTTGTCACGCGAGGTTGGAGTCAGAAGGTGATGCATCGACAACTCGTCCTTTCGACCACGTATCAGCAGGAATCTCGGATCAGCGAAGTGGCGGAAAAACGGGATCCGCGTAATCAATGGCTCTCTCGCATGCCCCTCCGCCGACTCGATGCCGAAGAACTGCGAGACGCGATCCTCGCAGTGGCAGGTGATTTGGACAACCGGATGGGAGGGACTTCCGAGCCAGTCCAAGTTCGCGCAGACGGACTGGTCCTCACCGGCCGACGGCGAAGTATCTACCTGCAGCAGTTGCGTAAACACCCCCCTTCATTGCTGGAAATCTTTGATCTGCCTGCCATGAATCCCAATTGCCTGCAGCGCTCGGATTCGCTGGTGGCGACACAGGCGCTTCACCTCTGGAACGATACTGCGATTCGACAATTGGCCGGGCGTTTTGCCGAACGCGTGCTGAACATCGCGGGTGAACGTGAGCAGGTCGAAGCCGCGTGGTGGATCGCCTTTGGTCGAGCCCCCGCACCGGATGAGTCTGCGGCCTGCATCGAGTCGATCCAACAGTTAACGGCAGGTCTCATCGAACAACCTGGGGCGGCGGATGAATCTGTCAAGCAGCAGGCGAGACAACGAGCGATGGGAATCTTCTGTCATACGCTGCTGAATTCGGCAAATTTTCTGTATCTTGACTGAAAGAGATTCCCATTTGGTATCCGTTTTTATGCTGGCTGATGGTTTTCGCTGGCTCGTGGTTAAGAATTTTCGCTGGCTGGTGGTAAAGAATCGGTGAAGAAAGTAAGGAATTCGATGACACATCCACTTCCCAAGATGGAAACCGCTGACCAACCAATGGGCCAGGGGTCGCGGCGCGATTTCTTTTCGCAGATGAGTACCGGAATCTGTGGAGCAGCACTCTTGCAGTTACTGGGTAATGAACTGCGGGGGAACGAAGTACGAGGGAACGAGTTACCAGCGGACCCAACGCGGGATGTCCCCAGCCTGATTCCGCGCCGGCCGCTCCGCCCCGCACAGGCCAAGTCGGTGATTCATTTGTTTATGAATGGTGGCCCCAGTCAGATGGATCTGTTTGATCCCAAACCCGAACTCGACAAACATCATGGCGAGTCCTATTTCGATAAGATTGCCGGTGAAGTCGAGTCGATCAAGGACGCCGGCGCACTGATGCGGAGCCCGTTCAAGTTTGCCCAGCACGGTCAATCGGGGATGTGGGTCTCGGACGCACTCCCCCATCTCGCCAGGTACGTCGATGACATTTCCCTGATTCGTTCGCTCTACACCACCAATATCACGCACGAACCGGCGCTGTACCTGATTCAAACAAATCGGATGGTTTCCGGCTATCCGACACTCGGCTCATGGATCACCTATGGATTGGGGAGCGAATCACAAAATCTTCCTGCCTATGTTGTGCTGGATGACCCGCTCGGGCTACCGATTAATGGGGTCGAGAACTGGCATTCCGGATTTTTACCACCGATCTATCAGGGGACGCGCTTTCGATCGACCGGGGTTCCTGTGCTGAATTTGCAGCCGGAAACCAGTGATCGCCCCGAACTCGCTGCGATGCAGCGCCGCTTGCTCAATCGCCTCGATACGCTGCATCAGCATCGCCATCGGGCTCAACCCAATCTCCAGGCCCGCATCGCCACCTACGAACTGGCCGCGCGGATGCAATTATCGGCACATGAAGCACTCGACGTATCACAAGAAACACAAGCCACCCAACAGTTGTACGGGATTGGACAGGGTGTCACCGATTCGTACGGCAGACGATGTTTGATTGCCCGCCGACTGGTGGAACGAGGTGTCCGCTTTGTGCAGCTCTTCATCAATGCCCAGATCTGGGACAATCATACCGGACTGGCGACCGACATGAAGGTGGCCTGTGATCGGACCGATTTGCCGATTGCGGGACTGCTGCAAGACTTGAAGCAGCGAGGACTGCTCGATGAAACGCTGGTGATTTGGGGAGGCGAATTCGGGCGTCTGCCGATCGCACAATTGTCCGCAGACCGGGACGAACGCAAATCCGGCCGCGACCACAACAAGAACGCCGGCTGCTGCTGGCTGGCGGGTGGCGGCGTAAAACCGGGTATCACCTATGGTGCGACGGATGAACTCGGGTTTGCCGCAGTCGAGAATCGAGTCGGTGTCCCCGACTGGCACGCCACAATCCTGCATCTGCTCGGACTCAATCATGACGAGCTTTACGTCGATCAGCATGGCCTGCGTGAAAAACTGACAGGAGTGCAGCCAGCCCGCGTCATCCAGGAACTGATTCAGAATCCGCATGGCTGATGTGTGAAAACTGTTTTTCAAGCGAATTGGAAACGGATCTGTCCGAATTATCGCTAGAATGATGATCCGAATTGATTCGAAGCGAGTTCGAAATGATCACAGTCTCGTGATCGAGACTCATCACGCGGGGCGATGATGGCTACGTTGACGAATTCGCTGCCAAAACGAAGACCAAACCGAGGGTCCGCCAGTTAACGCCAGCGGAGAGCAGCGAAAAAAACGGGACACCACCGCTTCAAATCGGGCCGAACAGGATGGAAACCGAAAATACTTCAAACACTGTCCCTGTCTTCATCCTGCTGTCTTCACGATATCGCCTCGGCGGAAATGCTGGTATCGCGGTTTTAACGCGAGGGCGCTAGGACACAGGGACGCCAGGAATACCAATACAGTCAAGGGGATTTTGGTTTCGCTTTTTCCTTTCCCTCTCACCTCTGTCTTTCAGCTCTTGCACAATCGCTCAGCTAAGTCGTTCATGCCGCCGACATCCGTCAGGCGACGGTTACGACCTTCAAACAAGTACGTTAATCGCTCATGATCCAGTCCCAGCAGCGACAACATCGTGGCGTGGAGATCGTTCACGTGAACCTTGTCCTCGACCACATGGAAGCCGAGTTCGTCCGTGGCACCGATCACTTTGCCACCCCGAATCCCACCCCCCGCCATCCAGACGCTAAACCCGTAGGG
>CAMBQP010000040.1 GCA_945869955.1 Schlesneria paludicola DSM 18645 | reverse complement strand
TCGTTCGCTGAATTTTTCCAGCTGCTTTTCACCAAGGTGAGATCGGTAGGCCCACGGGGAAACTGGTTTTGGCGACGACCGAAAACATCCCTCGTCAGCGGAAAATCGGTTCAGACGAGCGGGCGCAAAGGACTTTAGTCAAACTACTTAAGTCAGGAATCGACTGGGTCAGGAATCGGTCGAGCTCAGGGATCGGCACACGGGGGCGGGTCGTTGGGTTTTCTGCGACATCTCTCAGAACAATATTTCACCTGCGGCCAATCACGAGCCCATTTCTTCCTCCAAACGAAGGGTTTGCCACACGTCAAACAGATCTTCTGCGGTAATTCGGATTTCTTTTTGATTGGCGGCATCCGTTCACCCGTGCAGTCGAGTCAAAAAGGTTTCGGCGACTTGGTGGTGTACCGTCATTTTCTGGCCCAGCTTCTCCTTCATCTTGACCATCATCGCCATGCGAGGATTACGGGCAAAGAACTCCGCATGGCGATCAATAAATCTCCAGTAAAGAGCATCCCAGATCGGGCACCAGGCCCCTTTTTTGTGGTCGCTCATTTTCAGAATGTAACTGCTTCCAGACACATACGGTTTTGTGGTCATACCCCCACCGTCAGCGTACTGACTCATTCCATAGAGATTCGGCACCATGACCCAATCGTACGAATCAATGAACAACTCCATGAACCAGCGGTAGACGGCATCCGGATGAATCTCGCAGAGCAGGAAGAAGCTCCCCAACACCATCAGCCTTTCGATGTGGTGGCAGTAGCCTGTTTTCAGCAAATTGCGAATCACGTGATCGACAGGTTCGATCCCGGTGGTCGCATCGTAACACGACTTGGGCATCGGCTGCGTGAAGTTCCAAAAGTTGCAGGTCCGTTGTTGCCGTCCGCGTGTGAGGTAGACCAGTCGCATAAATTCGCGCCATCCGATGACCTGTCGCAGAAATCCTTCGAGAGAATTCATCGGTACACGATCGGCGTGTTTGAGCGTTGCATCAACCACCTCACGCGGCGAGAGCAAGCCAATGTTGAGCATGGGGGTGATTACTGCGTGGAACAGCACGGTTTCACGACTGGAGATGGCATCCTCATACTGACCAAAGTCGGCAAAGCGATGCTCGAGAAAATCGTCCAACCACGCTTTGGATTCCGCATGAGTGGTCGGATATGCGAATGCCGTATCCTCGCCCAAGTTATTGCCAAATTCCGTCCGGACAGACTCGCGGGCTTTCATGACCCACTCATTTTGCGGCGGCAATTTTGGGGACGGGGGAACGACCCCCTTCGGCAGCTTTTTGCGATTCTCTGAATCGAAACTCCACTTCTCGCCTATCGGTTTGCCATGGTCCATCAAGATTCCCAAGCGTTTGCGCTGCTCGATATAGAAGTCTGTGAAGAACAGCTTCGTTTTCCCCGCGACGTACTTCTCAATGATCGTTCGTGATGTCAAGAAATGGGGGTCAGGTAGCACCTTCAGCGGAAGTTTGTGAGCCAAACAGGCGCTGGTCAGTCGACGCAACAGCCAGTCGTCACTGGGATCAACGACTTGAATGTGCGTGCATTTCGCCTTTTTCACCACCGCCGCGATTTCACCCGTGGATTCGAGTTGTTGGGATTCGACGATGATGGCTTGGGGAAGTTGCTCGGCGTATCGCCGCATCGTCGCCCGGTGCAACAGAAGTTTTAGTTGATGAAACGAGTATTGGCGAAAGAACAATGGATCTTCCACCAGGAAGACCATGTCGGCACCGATCAGCGCCGGGTGTTGTTCAAATAATTGGTGAGGGTAAATCAATGCCGCGGTACGCATTATGAGTGGATCTCGGGGGCTATGTCGGTGTCAGAGTCCGTGTCGAAAAGAGACTGTTGACGATCGACGGGTGGTCGCTTCAAAGCCTTACGGCCCGTGCGCGTTTTCTTGCGGGAGCCGTGTCGGCGATACACCGCTGGCGTTTCGGCCTTCGACTCGGCCGACTTTCGGACGGCGTAAAGCAGGTCGGTCATCCACTTGGCTCGCGGCGCAAACGGGACGACGGGTGGCGGGTAGTTCGGTAAATCATCACTGGCGACGATGCGATCAGCAGGAACGCCCCGCAGTTCGGGCAGCCATTGCTTCACGAACCGGCAATCGCGGTCCCAGTCGGTTAGCTGTTTGGTGGGGTTATACACTCGGATCGCATTCCAACCGACGACTCCCGCCTGCATTTGGAGTTGGCTGAGATGAATTCCGGGATCATAATCGCGGAACACGCGGGCGAGATACGGGTGGATGAGTCGCCAGTCCAGATGCAGGACGTGGCAGGCAAAGCTGACGACCATCGCTCGCATGCGAAAGTTCACAAAGCCGGTTGCCGCTAGGCACCGCATCACGGCGTCCACCAACGGGTACCCGGTCAGTCCGCTACACCAGGCGAAATGCAGACGTTCATTGTTCTCGTAGGGGACATCGCGATAGCTTGGGTGGATGCTTTGGAATTCGAGATCGGATTCGGATTCAAGCCGCTGGACGAAGTGGTCACGCCAGTGCAATCTGCTGACGAACCCCCTTAAGCTCTTTTTCCAGCGGTCCGATTCCGGGTCGGCCGGGTCGAGAGTCGAGAGTCTCTCTTGCGTCGCGTGCCATAATTGCCGGACTGTGATCGTCCCCCAAGCCAAGTGAACGCTCAATCGCGATCCGGCGGTGAACGCCGTATTCGGCGAACTAATCCCCCCTCGGTAACGGTAACCTCGACGGGCTAAAAAATCGGTGAGCGTTGTCTGGGCGTCGGCTTCGCTGACCGGTTGCCAAGACGCTTTGTGCGTGAACGCGGCCAGTTTCGGAAAGCCGGTCGAGGCGCACAGCGGTCGCACGCCATCGGGAAAGCGGATCGCCGGAACGGAGTAAGGTTTCTGTCCTACGATTCGATCGGTCCATTGTCGATGAAGGCGATCTCGATTCACTCCGCCGCGGCGAACACTCGACTGGGGAAATTCACGGTACACGACCCCCTGTTCTCGGCACCAAGCGGCGACCGCGCGGTCTCGGCGGAACGAAAGGTTGTTCCCAATCTCTTCGTGGCTAAAAAGGTGGGTGAACGGCATTAACCGATGCAACTTTGCGATTTTCTCAACCATCTCTCCGTGTGCGATGAGCAGGTCTGCTCCGCGATTCCGAAATTCCTGACGTAACCCGCTCACGGCCTGGAACTGCGCGTTGAGGTGCATGTCAGAACAATCATCGGCGGCAATCATCGTTGGTTCCACACAGAACAGCGGAATTACCGCCGCACCGAGTCGGTCGGCTTCGACCAGGCATGCGTTGTCCGCCAGTCGTGCATCCCGCTTGATCCACCAGACCACGGTCATTCGCATCTGCGCCATCGCCTTCCCGACATTGGACCGAGCACAGGCACGATTCGGAGGCACTCACCTAAGTTCGCGACGATCACCCCTGCTTTTTGGCCAAATCGGATGAGGGTTTTCGTTGACAATGATTTGCCCCATCCTGATTGAAATTTGCTCGATTGATGAGATGCGGTGCAGACCCAGCCGAATTGTATCGGAACTCTCCCTCGCTCAGTTTGATTCGAATGCGATCCACAGCACTTCGCACTCAAAGAGAACCCATCCCCCAACCAAAACTGTTCAGCCCCTCATCTTCTTCCCCATCGTCGTTTACCGTGTCGATTGACGTGATCTCCATGGATAAGATGTTGACCGATTCCCGACATTCAGAATCTTCAAACGGCCTGGGATAGAGATTCAACACGAACATTTCGCCGAAAAATTGACCAGAGACGGTCTTGCACGGAGTCACCCGTTCAGCCTGTTTGTGATTTCGCGGTCGCTGATTTCGAGTTTCGACGGAATTCACGAGAATTCCAGGCTGCTTGGCGAATTCGGCGACATCGAAGCGGAAATGAGCCCAGATTTTCTCTTGCTTTACCTGTCCCAACACCAGTTGATACACGGGAGCCAGATTGATGTACCAGACATCCTGCTGAAGATGACACGACCAGTCGACACGATGGCTGGGTGCCAGGTATTGCCATCCATTTCGGACTGCGGTCTTAAATTGGTCTTCGTCAAATGGCAATGATTCGCGTTGATCGCTCAGAAACTGCAGTGCCAAATCTCGCGCTTCCTTTGCGTCGCTCCTGATAGCATCTCGCACGCGAATCATGGCGTCAACTCGTGTCGGATCAAGTTTGACGATCAGAATCGCTGCCCGTAATGCCAGCGCCTCGTCATCGATTTGAGACCAGTCCTCGAGATAAGGAATTGCATCGATAGCCAACGACCCGAAACAGGGAAGTACGGAAAGTGCAGTTTCTCGCACGGTTTCGTTCTCGTCGTCGAGGGACTCGATGAGTGCAGGCAACGCCGCATCGGATTCTGGACGGGAATTCCCGAGAATTTGAATCGCATGCCTTCGGATCAGCCAATCCGAATCGGCAAGACAGTCGATGAGACCAGGAATAAAACTGGACTCGATTTTGCTGAGCTGACTTAAACCCAAAATTTCGCCGTCGTCAACTTCTGATTCGACAATCAGTCGCAGCAGTTCATATCGCATGTCTTTTATCATTTGAGAAGCCAGCCTTCCTCTGGGGGCCCCTGATCATTGAACGCTTCTTGACGCGATCGTTTCGAAATGAACTGTCGTCATTTAACCAAGGCGCCACAGACTCAAGACGTTTGAGAAATATAGTCGGTTGAGATTTGACGACAACAAAATTTCCCGATTCATCACGAATCCGTTCGGATCGCAGAACCCGTCTCCGATTTGATTGCACCCCGCAACACCCCCTGACGCCACCCAAAATCAAGGCGAAAGCTCACAATCAGGTGGCAATTCCGTAGCCAAGTCGTGAAAATCCGGATGGCTTGGATGCTGGGAAAAACTCGAGGAGACTGGCTCCGACCGAAATCAAAAATCGACTGCAATGATCCGCAGTGCGCGGTCCCTATCCCCCTTTTTCAACAGACTGCTCAGTCTCAAACTGAGCAGAAGACCGTGCCCCCGTTGAGCGAGCAGCCAGCCGTCCGTCCGGCGATGGGACCGATCAGAATTCGCCAGCCAGGGGGGCGTAAGCTTCGGTGGCGACACGCCATCGAGCATCGGGCCCGGTGGGATGGCAAGTTACCCGATCGGGGCCACGAGGTGGTCCGCACCGAGGAAGCAGGTCTATGACACCTCCCGGCTGCACACCATTTGAGGATCGGATGGTTTCCGTGCTGAGTTCCTGAGGAACGGGTATGTCGGAAAGGATCTCGATAAGACAGTCGGGACGCCAAATGGATTCCCTTTCACCACAGTCTTCTAACCGCAGTCTTCTCGTTTTTTCTGAGCGTTTCGGCCGTAGCCGCGAGGATCGGATTCAGCCCGCATACGGAGCCCAAGCCCACAGTGCCGTCTCATCCGATCAACAGGCTTCCCGAATGCGAACAGGCCAGAACGTGCCGACTTGAGTCCTGATTGTTTTTCCGATCAGTCTGCGTCAGGCAACTCGATGGGGATTCGCCTGGACTTCATCGCACCGCGTTCTCGAGCAGCAGAATTCCGTGGAAACAGGCATTCCCGCAGCAGCCGGTTGCACCATCCCTGCCAACGTGATTTCCCGTTCGACTGGACCGATTTCCGCTGGCGAAAACCAGTCACCTGGAAAATCGTTACCACTTTCCCGGCTTGCAAGTGAGCTTGAAAAAGAGATTTCAAAGCGTGGACATGCCCCTGAAAAAACACTGACGACTCGAGATCAACAAATCCCTTGCCATCTGACAAGGTTTGCACCTTTTCCGAGTCATCGCTGCGGCTCAGAAAAAACCGCAGAGGCCAAAACTCGACGGCACAAGATCTGCGGTCTGCTATCTCCATGCTGGTCACTTGCCGATGTCTTTGGAAGCGACACATGGCCATCATTTCGGGAAGAGCGTCCGCCAACACCACCTGATTTTTACCAGAGAGAATGACAGATGAAGCCCAGAATGCTGATTGCTGATCATGAACGAGGCCTCGTTGAAGCGATGCAGAGGTGCTTGGCATCACGCGGCTATCAGAGTGCAATTGCCACCGATGGTTTACAGTGCCTGCACGAGATCCGGTTGCTGCAACCATCATTTCTGGTTCTGGGGCCGAATCTTTTGTGGGGTGGTGCCGAGGGTATCATGGATTGGCTAAGAACCGAAAAGCGGTTCCCCCAACCTACGGTGGTGGTCGTCCATGAGGCAAACGGCAGCTGCAATTTCCAAGAATTCTCGACCCCTTCCAGTTTCCAGTTGTCTCGACCAAAATCGATCAAGGAACTCTTGCCTTTTATCAGCCAGTTAGAATTCCTGGCCTGGAATAACTCCAGAACGGGTTACGGCTCGTTACACGAAGCCACTCACGCATGAACCCAGACACTGGCGATAAACCATTCGATTGATCAAACGTTTTTCATCCACTCTTTGCTCCTGAAGGTTGGAAATTTCCAGCTTTCCCGCGAACCCAGCTCTCATTCAGTCGGATGAACAATCGTGGCAAGCTTCTTGCAGCCACCGAACGGATCAGCATCTCTCCGCTGACCACGACGCTCGCCATGTGCCGCATTTCCCGTTGATTTCACGTCAACCCCTGCATCCATTCCGCTCACTCCTCGGTGAAGGATCGCTGCAATTCAAATGGCACGTCGTCGAAAACACATCAATTGCAATTTTTCCGCCAGTCGAACAACGTCCCAACGGCGACCGATTGAAAAAAATATCGCCAATACCCTCATCCCCCCCCCTCGAACCGAGAAATCATCTTAAGCTAACAGATCAAAGATCGATGCGACCGTCTCATATCCGGCACAATCTCGTTATTTTGACACCTTCTTGATTTTCGAACCTTAATTGCCAAACGATTGGCATGAATCCTGCTATTACCTTTTTCAGTGATAACTCAAGGCAATGTGCTTTGGGCACGAAACATTTGTTACCGACTCGTACCAGGCGTATGTCACAGTTGTGCACCTCTGGGCCGAAATCAGGTAATGCAAACAAAAAAGGGGATTGAAAATGAACGGAATGAAGAATCTGCTGGTGAAACTGTCGCGAGATGAAGACGGAGCGGCGTTGGTCGAATATGGACTACTCGTCGCGCTCATCGCCGTCGGCTGTGTGGCGGCTTTGACACTTCTTGGCGGGAACCTGAAGACAATGTTCACGAATGTTGCCGCAAAGATTCCCACAACTTGATCGACGCACTCGTATTAAAACCTTGAATTTGAAAGATTTTTCGAAGTCATTCTCACTGAGATTACAAGGAAGATCATAGTCCCGACTTGGAATAAAATGTTTCAAGTTGAGTTCGGGATGCAGTTTGGAGTCCTCTCACGATGAGAGAGGACTCCGAACTGATTTGATGGTATTGATACGGGATGTTGACCGAGCATGCATGAACCTCGTTACCATATCAACATTTTTTTCAAGAAAGTTGAAGATGAAGCACCTGGTAATTTTAATCAATTCGCTGGCACGCGATGAAGAAGGGGCAGCGTTGGTCGAGTATGGTTTACTCGTTGCATTGATTGCCTTAGCCTGTGTGGCTGCTGCAACCTTGTTGGGAAACAACATTTCTCTATTATTCAATAATCTGGCGGGGAAATTCCTCTAAAAACATTTCAGTTTCACCTTAAATTCCATCATGAGACTGGCGTGAAGACTCATTAATCTGAGCCGACCTCGATGATCATTCATGGGAGTTGAAACCGGAAACGGAAAAAATATCGCGATAGCAGTTTATTGTTTTTAACGCCCATTTTTCACAGGCACCCTGAGGCTGATTGAATTTAATGTTGGAATTTTTTCGAAAGATCGGAACTGTTTTTTGATGAGGGAGACTATGTTTGATTGGTGCACTCCGCCAGTGCTTGTTACCTCGCTTGGGGCTCTGGTTGCAGCGATCACAGATTATCGATTTTTTCGCATTTACAATGCACTGACGTTACCTTTGTTTTTATCTGCAATCATTTATCATTTTTTATTAAGTGGATGGAGCGGCCTGTTCCAGAGTCTTTCTGGTGCCCTGTTTGGACTCGCGATACTTTTGCTTCCTTTTGCGATGGGGGGAATGGGCGCAGGAGACGTGAAATTGCTCGCCGCCGTGGGGGCGTGGCTTGGACTACCGGTAACGATCTCTGTTTTTGTTTGGAGCGCACTTTTCTCGGGTATTTGCGCCTGCGTGATTTTGGCAAAAACAACAAGCGTTTCCCATGTTATCACGCAAATTTATGCGATTTGGTTTCGATTGTTGTCTCTCTCGACCCATCTGAATAGCGAGGATTGGTCGAAGTCGATGGTACCTGTTGAGAATCCACGACAACGGGTGATTCCGTATGGAGTGATGATTGCCATGGGGATCATTACGACAGTGGTCTTGATGAGCTGGTTTCCCGATCTCGAAATTTTTTCCGTTCCCTAACAAAACAGGCTTCTTCATCATGCCGTCGGCCACTCGATGTGGCTGCTTTCGTTACAGGCGATGACAAATTGAGCAGTGAGCAGTGAGCAGTGAATTCCACATCGCGAATCAATGAGTGAACGATAGGAAATCGGCTGGTGTCGCAATACGAGTGCTGGCGATCCGCACATGTTGATCAGTTTTTAGGAAGGGGTTTCGATGAGTCCGAAGACAATCGGTGTCGGCGTTTTGGCGTTGGTTTTTGGACTTGCCAGCGCCATAGGGGTCAAGGCGTTTCTCGATTCGCGTCGGGAGATAGTGCCGACAAGTGTGGTTCCACACCGATCAGTGACCCCGATTGTCGTTTCCAGGCGTTTGATTCCTCGCGGTAGAACGATCGCGGCAGAGGATGTGGAGCTCAAGGAATGGCCAACTGAGATGGTCACGAAAGAGATGGTGGAAAATTTAGAAAGTGTGGTGGATCAGGCGGTGCAGTTCACACTTTTTGAAGGCGAGCCAGTTCTCGCTTCAAAAATCTCGTTGAAGCCAATTTTGGATATGGCGTCCCATCTCTCACCTGGGATGCGCGCTTTTACGATTCATATTCCGACAGTGGGGTCCGGGGTGGCGGGGTTCATTTTGCCCGGCAATCGTGTGGACGTGCTGCTGACGGTTGTCGATCACCTCAGCCAGAAAGAAACCCGCGCCATGACGGTCACTCTTTTACAGGGTGTCGAACTGCTGGCAGTGGATCAGCAGACCGAAGCCCCACCCTCGAATAAAATGGATCCGACTCAAATGCATTCGGTCACCCTCGCTGTCACGGCGATACAGGCTGCCAAGCTGGCGCTCGCAGGAAGCCGGGGAACTCTGAATCTCGCCTTAAGAAATCCGAATGATGAGCAGGAAACCGCAACAGAACCGGTCACCATTGCCGATCTGCAATACTTGAAGGATCCGGATCCGGTCGTCGGTCCGATCACGCCCCACGTATTGCAGATTCGAACGCTACGCGGGAATCAGATCGGGAGCACTTCGGTCTATCCCCTTCACGAGGTACCACAAAATCTTGCGGGGCCCCATCGTCTTAACAGGCCAAACCCATGAATTTCACAGAAAACGTAACTCAATCAAGAAAGAATGACTACTTGGGTGTCAGGAGTAAAACCCATGCGGGTTCTTATCGTCGGCGATGATCATGATGCGGTGACAGAACAAATCAGAACGATTTTGAGTCAACAGAGGACTGATTGCCCCGAGGTGAGTGTCGTGAGCATGGAAATTGCTCCCAGCCGCGCAGAAATGCTCCGCCCGGAACTCATTCTTTTTCTATTTGGTACATCACTCAAAGCGAAAGACATGGAAGTCGTCCGGGCCCTACGAGAGGTCACGACCGGCACGATCGCCTGTATTGGCCCGACCGACGACGGAAGGGTAATCATCCGTTTGCTGCGTGAGGGTCTCGCCCATCACTATCTGGACATTGGAAACCTGGAATCAGAGCTTCAAGAATTATTGAAACTGTTCGAACCTAAAACCGAAAATCCCCTGTCTCAAGGAAAATTGCTCGCGTTATTGGGGGTCAGCGGTGGTTGTGGCACAAGTACCCTGGCAGTCAATCTGGCGGCGTTTTACAGCCGATCCAGTAAAAAATGTGCGTTACTGGACTTCGACATCGAGTCCGGGATTCTCGCCTCATTGCTCGACTTAACCCCCACTCAACATCTGGATGACTTTTGTTCCAGTCTGAATCGAGTCGATCGAGGTCTATTCGAGAACATGTTTACTGTTCACGAGTCCGGTATTCATCTGCTCGCCTCCCCTCGCTTATACAACGAGCCCTTGACGGTCAATGCTGAGGGATTACACCAAGCGATCCTGCTTTCTCGATCGATATTTCCTCATGTCGTGGTCGACTTGAACCTCGACCGAAGTTTCCGGGAAACAGAAAATACGATACTTCGGTTAGCGGATCGAATTTTGATTGTCTTTCGTATGGAAATTGCATCCCTCAGAAATTGTCGAAAGCGAATTGATTATCTGCAACGCCTGGACATATCGAGTGACCGAATTGAGTTGATTGCGAATCGATTTGGACAGCCACACGATGTGCCAGCAGAGATGGCTGAAACTGTCCTCGGCATCAAAATCACTCATGCGATTCCCAATGATCCAAGTACGATCAATCGGGCAAATAATAAGGGAGTTC
This sequence comes from Schlesneria paludicola DSM 18645, assembly GCA_945869955.1. Taxonomy (GTDB): domain Bacteria; phylum Planctomycetota; class Planctomycetia; order Planctomycetales; family Planctomycetaceae; genus Schlesneria; species Schlesneria paludicola_B. The sequence goes on along the minus strand of CAMBQP010000040.1, from coordinate 23,710 downwards.
CTCTGGTGACAACGAGCAGTTGGTCATCCGTCAGCCGAAGTCTGATCGCATTAGCGAGGAATGGTGACTTTTGATCGGAATGACAATCCATGAAGAATGGGTAGGAATCCATTTTGAGTGACAACCAAGTTGCAACGGATTGAGATCCTCCCCGATCCCTCTGACGAAATTGATTGAAATTAAAAGTGATTTGATACTGCCGGTGAAAGGACTTGGAATCATGGTCTGGTCAAGGGGGACAGATGGAGTGAAAATCAACGATGCCAGTCATCGATCGGATAAAGGGAGTCCCGAATGGTTTCGGCAGATCAAAAATGAAATCCACCGCCAGTTGATCGCGGGGATGGATCTTTCTGCCATCGGAACGATGCGGGATGAAGACCTGCGAATCGAGACTCGCAAGGCAGCAGAACAACTCTGCCATATCCGTTCGGACATGCTGAATCAACACGAACGGGAACGACTGATCAATGAAGTTCTGGATGAGACATTTGGTTTGGGACCGCTCGAAACGCTGATGCTGGATTCCAGTATTTCGGATATCCTGGTGAATGGTCCTCATGATATCTATATCGAACGACATGGCGTTCTCGAAAAGACCGAAGTGGCCTTTCGCGATGAAGACCACTTGTCCCAGATCATTCAGCGAATTGTCAGCCGCGTCGGCCGTCGGGTGGATGAATCGTCACCGATGGTGGATGCTCGGCTTTGGGATGGAAGTCGCGTGAATGCGGTGATCCGCCCCGTTGCAATCGACGGACCACTGCTTTCGATACGTCGCTTTGGTTCCGTCCCCTTGCACATCGGTGACCTGTTAAGCAAAGAGTCCTTGACTGTGGAAATCGTCGAGTTCCTGTCAGCCTGTGTGGAAGCAAAAATCAGCCTGTTGATTTCGGGAGGGACGGGGAGCGGAAAAACAACGCTGCTCAATGTCTTGTCGAGCTTCATTCCCCATGCCGAACGAGTTGCAACGATCGAAGATGCCGCCGAACTTCAATTACAACAGCCGCACGTGATTCGGATGGAGACCCGCCCACCAAATCTTGAAGGGCACGGGGCAATCACACAGCGTGATCTGGTCAAAAACGCCCTGCGGATGCGTCCCGACCGCATCATCGTCGGTGAATGCCGCGGTCCCGAGGCGATCGACATGCTCCAAGCCATGAATACCGGACATGAAGGAAGCATGACGACCATCCATGCCAACGATTGCCGCGACGCCATCGGGCGGTTGGAAGTCATGATCGGCCTGACCGGTTTTGATCTGCCAATGTGGGTGATGCGTCACCAGATTGCCTCGGCGATTCATATCATCATCCAGATTTCCCGATTAACCGGTGGATCACGCAAAGTGACTCGAATCTCGGAAATTACGGGTATGGAAGGTGAAGTGATGAGCATGCAAGATTTGTTTCTTTTTAAACAAACGGGGATTGATCGGCATCGTCACGCACAGGGATATTTCTGCACCACAGGCATTCGCCCCCGCTGCCTCGAGCGAATGGAGGGGGCGGGGGTTCACTTGAATCCGGAACTTTTTGAACAGCGAATGTTGAAGACCCAAGATTAGCATTCTCGTGAAAAAGAAGGACAGGCACCTCGCACTGCGCCTAATTCAAGTGGATTCTTAATTTCGGTCAGAGCCAGTCCCCGTTTTTTAACAGATTAATCACCCCGTGAGTCTCGGGTGATACATATTCGCTGGCAGGAAAAAGAGGCTGAACATGGATTCCCCTTTGGTATTAATCGTCCTGTTTACCTTTCTGGCTGTAGTGCTCGTGATCCTTGCGATCTACTTCGCCTTGGATGATTTGATGAGCATGCATCGCACTTGGCTTGCCAAACGCCTGGGTGACGAAACGACTGAGGAACATCGCCTCCAAACTAGCGCTGCGGCGGCATCCGTCTTTCCCCATTTGAATCGTATGACAAATCCTTTCGATCAGGAAAGGATGAAACCAGATTGGCGAGAGCGATCCCAATTGTGGATTTCTCAGGCGGGACTCCCCCTGACTCCGCAGTTGATCGTCATCCGTGCTCTCTTGTTGTGTATGAGCCTCGGTGGCCTGGTTTTAATGGTGACTGGCAGTATTGCAGGCGCCATACTCGTTGGCATCATTGCTGCAAGTTTTCCGGTACTGCAGGTCTTGATCATGCGTCATCAGCGTTTGGAAAAAATGAAGTTCCAGCTTCCTGACGCCTTAGGCCTCATGTCTCGCGTCATTCGTACGGGGCAGACATCCGCGCAAGCGATCTTATCCGTCACAGAGGAATTCTCAGAGCCGATAAAAGGGGAATTTCTCACCTGCTATCAACAACAGAATCTGGGAATCCCCACCGAAGCAACGCTCCGCGATTTGTCACGCCGGACGGGACTGCTGGAGCTTAAGATGTTTGTCGTGGCGACGATTGTCCAGGCACAAACCGGTGGAAATCTGGCCGAGTCGCTGGACGAATTATCACAAACCATTCGCGACCGATTTCGGATTCTGAGCCTGATTCGAACCATCACCGCCGAAGGACGTTTTCAGGCGGCAATTCTATTAGCTCTTCCGGTTTTGATATTGATACTGATGATGTTGATGAATTGGGAATATGCCCGTATTTTGCTTGATTTTCCCTTAGTACTTGTGTCTGTGTTGGTCTCGGAATTCCTTGGTGCCGTATGGATCTGGCACATCATCAACTTTGATTTCTAAAATTCCACCACTCTGATTTCTTTGGAAACGTCGATGAGTCACCCCTGGATGATCATTTTTACCGCTTTTGTTGCTTCGAGTTGTCTCGCCCTTTTTCTCTCGCTCCTGCTACCAGGTAGCGCGGACGAGCGGATGGCGATTCGACTCAAGGAGAGCCTCACAGATCAGGGCGCTTCGACAACCCAAACCAAATACACCCAAGCCAGAATCTTAGGTTTCAAACAAGTTCTTCCCACGCTCTCGGCACCACTCATTCCCGAGAACAGAAATGAACAAATCGTCTTACAGACTCGGCTCGTCCAAGCGGGGATGTATGCCCCCAACGCCATGAAACTGTTTCTTGGTGCAAAAATGCTGCTGGTCATGGGACTGACATTGATCGGGCTCATCGTGTGGGGGCTTGGGTGGGTTGATCCTGCGGTTGCGTTCCTGACGAGTGCCGTCGGTGGGATATTGGGATTGATCATTCCGAGCTTTTGGCTTGATTCCCGCAAGAAATCACGTCAGATTGGGATGCGCAGAGCATTACCTGATGGACTCGATATGCTGATCATTTGCCTCGAAGGGGGATCCAGCCTGCTCTCATCATTGCAACGTGTCACGGTCGAAATCCGTGATGCCCACCCACTGCTGGCGAATGAGTGGGATTTGACCATGCGCGCCACGGAATTAGGGCAACGCCCCGGTGACGCTCTCAAACAATGTGCGGCCCGCTTCGATCTGGAAGAGTTGCGTCGTTTGGCGTCGGTCGTCGTCGAAAGTGAACGGTACGGAACGAGTATTGGTAAATCGCTGCGTCTGATGGCACAGTCGCTCCGGTTTCAGCGACAACAACGAGCGGAAGAACTGGCTCGATTTGCCGAAGTCAAAATGCTGTTTCCGACTGTACTTTTTATCTTACCCTGCGTATTTGTCGTCATTTTGTTTCCTGCGGTGATTCTGATGGGACATATGTTTCATGCCGTTAACGCTCGATAAAACGGAGTAGAAACATGATAATTGATTCTGAATCCAAAACAAATACCGCGTCTCGATCACTCAACGGACTTTGGACTCAATGGAAAGGCGTCATTGAATTGTATGTGCGTAAAGAGATTGCTCGCCACCAACTTCATGGTGATCTCTACCAGCAATTGCATCAAAAACTGCTCAATGCTTGCGCAGAGGATCCCGGGGGCAAAAACAAGCAACTTTCCCAAATGATGGCAGATGTCGCCCGCCCTTGGGCATCATTAGCGGCACTCAATGAAGCCCCTACCAAACTCCTTACCGACTTGTGGTTTAAATGTCAGATCGTCGATCAAAAGATTTACGGCTTACATTGGAGTTTGAAGCTGTTCCCCACATTTTCTGTTGCCATTTTAGGGGGGCTTTGCCTCTTTTCTTTCTTCATCGCGCTCTTCGTTCTGACAACGACCGATCTCCAAAAAAATCAGAACTTGAGCGAACCACTTCGTTGGGCTGTATTACACGCCAAATCTTTTCAATCGGATGTTATTGGTGCCATGCATGGCCAATTTCCTATTCGAATGGCAGGGGCGATTGGCGTTTTGCTTTCCCTCACTCTGGCTTACTTTACTATCCGAACCCGTCGGTCCTCATAAAAAGCGGAACGTATCAATGAATACCAAAACTCGATCTGGATACGGGTCGAATCCACAATCGGAAACCCAGCAAGATTTCCGAGCAAAAAGAACCGTTCCGAGCACCCGACGCCGAATTCAAGGCTCGCTCCTCATCGATCGTCGTGGGGCGACCTTGGTCGAATTTGCTCTTGTTCTCCCGTTGCTGATGCTCATTCTCCTGGGATGCCTGGATTTCGGTCGAATTCTTTATGTCTCTGCAGTCGTCACGAATACCGCTCACGAAGGGGCCGCCTGGGGTAGCCTGAATCCGCCTACATCAGGCGGATGGAATCAGGGAGTTGTTTCCGCAGCCATCACCGAGTCCGCCGGCACACTCCCTTCGTTAACCGATGCGGATATTACCGTCGCCGACATCCCTTCAGGCGATCCGTCCGCGCCTGGGTATGTCCGTGTCGAGGTGCAAACCGAATATCACATGACTTACCCAGGGATCTTCGCTTACTGGAACGTTCCGACAACCGTCATTGTGACGCGGCGAGTGGTGATGCCGCATCATCGATAACACGCTGTCATTCTCATCAGAAAGTCTTATGATGATCGACATTCGAAAGAAACGAAGGCTGTGTCAACAAAGGAAACGTCAGGGAGCAACGCTGGTTGAATCGGCGTTGACGCTCGTGGCATTCCTGATGATCGTCTTCGGGATTCTCGATCTTGGAATTGGCCTCTTGCGTTACAACACTCTATCCGCCGTGGCTCGAATCGGCGGCAGAGCTGCGATTGTGCATGGATCCCATGCAGCTCCCGCTCAGACAATCTGGAACGGACAGAATGCTGTCGACGGAGTCACTGCGGCGATTTCCCCTGTTCTGAATGCTGAGGGAATTCCTACCAGCGACATTTCCGTAACCGTCACCTATACCGATGGGCCGGATCGCGGTACGAGTTCCAACGATCCAGGAGATACCGTCACGATACAAGTGAGTGCTCCGTTTCAACCCACCTGTACCGCAATATTGGGAATTTCACCAATGACTTTGACTGCTCGAACTTCGATGATCATCGCACATTAGTTGGAGAACTTTCTGATGCGAAACGCCGCATCCACCGAAACGCCATGATTACCTAACGCCGTGAACCAAACTGTCTCCCGAGAATCCATCATGAAAAACCGTTCACGCAGATGCCAGCCAACGGCAGCACGAGGCGGATATCTACTCGTACTCCTTGCATTTCTGATGTTGGTACTGATCGGTATGTTAGGATTAGTGATTGATACGGGGATGCTCTTAAGCAGCCATCGACAGGCACAAAATGCGGCAGACTCCGCCGCCCGGGCATGTGCTCACCGAATCCAGTTTGAAGAACGTTTAAACGGATTGAACGCAATCAACAATGACATGAACGCCATTCTTCAGCCCATCGCGGATCGCTATGGTTTAACCTTGAATCAAAACGGAACGGGGCCCGCGACATTGCCCGGAGCCGCCGTCACCATTCACCGTCCGCCATTACCACCATCCCCTTACGCCACCAATTTAGAGGGACCGGGCGGTCACACGGCCAACCACTATGTGGAAATCAAAGTCACCTACCCGGTCGGTACCTTTTTTATTCAGGCATTGGGTATCACACCGTCCCGTCTGGTGACGGCTCGTGCCGTAGCGGGATATGAAACGGTGAGCAGCCCAGACACCGGAATCATTCTTCTGGATCCCGACGGATCACCGGGCTTAAGCCTGCAAAATTCCAATGCATCACTCACGGTCAGCAATGGACCGATTTTTAACTACTCGCTACATCAGGGGCTTAATGGGTTCGGAGATACGGTTGGCACAATCAGCACCGGCCAAGCGGCGGCCACGAGCAGGGTCGGAGGAGCGTTGACCGCTCCCGCAGTCTATGTCTCTGGAGGTGTGGATACCTTGGCGAATTTTTCCTCCCCGAATGTCGGCTTATTGAACGCCGGAAATCTGTCGCCGGTATTTGATCCCTTTTTCAAAGAAGGGGTGCCGTTGCCCGTCCCCACAATCGCAAACGGTGTCGATGCAACGAATTTTCATTCCGTGGTAGTCACCAATAACACACGATACGAATTTTACCCGGGGATTTATTCGAGAATTGCCATCAACGGAGGTACGGCGATTTTCCATCCAGGAATCTACGTACTGCAACCGCTCAACAGCACCGACGAGGTTCTCTCCATCACGGGAGGAACGATACAAGGGGATGGAGTGATGTTTTACAACACGGGTAGCAACTATGATGCGAGCACAGGCGCACCAGATACCGGGGATCTCAGTGTGGCAACAGACCACGCACCAACGGGCACCGATTTGGTCAATACTCATTTTGGAGAGATTTCGATCCGAGGAACGAATATCAACCTGACACCCATGACGAGCGGCCCGTTTAAGGACATTTTATTTTATCAGCGACGTTTTAACACCCAGACGATCACACTACAAAGCGGCTTGACCACCCCTGGAAGCCATGCGGGAATGATCTATGCGAAATGGGCGGAACTTCAATTGAATGAAGCGGGTGTTTACAATTTCGGCATTGTGGTTGGCACATTGCGTGTGCAGGCAAATGCGGTCGTGACCATTCCCCAAAATTTGTCATTACCCCCACAACAAGTTCAATGGATTTTTCTGGTCGAGTGATTATTCAGTTTTATTTACCTTCTTACAGTTTGGCTATTTTCCGCCAGGAGTTCAGGTTTTGTTTTGATCGAATCGGCATTTCGATTACGTTTGCCTCGACGAATAACAACCACGAAAGAAGGATCCTTTGGAAGAATCAGAAATGGATAGCGAAGAGGCGAAATTTCCTGGAATGGTTCGTCACGCAGATATTTTCTTTCCGTTAGCGCCAATGAGTGTCAACGAGATGGGCGTTGATAATGACGTTTTGTTGGACTGTGTGCTACGATTGTCTTCCACCACACCCCAGTTTACCACAGAGTGGGTTGCCACGAACGCTCATCTGACCTTACCCGTTGCAGAAGAGCTATTGCAACAGCTGAAAAATCAAGAACTTGTTTCGATTCTGGGACAGCTGAGTTCCTTTAATTATCGCTATACGGTCACCCAGCGGGGGCGTGAGCGAGCATCACGATTATTTGAGATCACGGGCTATGTCGGTGCAGCTCCGGTAACGCTCGAAGCTTATTCAGAAATGATGAGATTGGACTCATTCCAGCAAAACGAGATTCGTGAGTCTGACATCAGAGCTGCTTGCTCTGAGCTTGCACTCGATGACAATGTCGTCGATATTGCCGGGATTGCGCTCAATGCGAGGCGGAGCTTATTTCTGTACGGCCCTCCAGGAAATGGAAAAACGCAACTCGCCCGCCGATTACACCAGGCTGTTTCTGGAGATTTTTGGATTCCTTATTGCATTCAGATCAACCAGAGCATTATTCGAATTTTTGACCCCAAGTGTCACGAAAAGAGGGAAATTCCAGCCGCTTTGAAAAATCGGGTGGATGGCCGCTGGGTAAGGATTCGTCGTCCGCTCGTTTGCGTCGGAGGCGAAATGACTTTAGAGTCACTGGATTTAATTTACACCAGTTCCCACCGAATTTATGAGGCACCGCCGCACCTGAAGGCGAATGGGGGGGTATTCCTGATTGATGACTTCGGGAGGCAACGAATATCAACGGATCAGTTACTGAATCGGTGGATTGTTCCCTTGGAAAATCGGCTTGATTTTATGACATTGATTACGGGTCAAAAGATTCAAGTTCCATTTAGTCTGATGCTGATTATCGCGACGAACCTTGATCCCGAAGCCGTGATGGAGCCTGCATTTTTGCGACGAATTGGTTACCGAGCCTATCTTGATAATCCGCCACCCGAACGGTACGAACAGATCTTTAGACAATATGCGGGCAAATACGGCTTTGAGGTTTCATCGGAGTTAATCACACATCTATTTTCGCGATACAATGTCGAGAATCGGGATCTGATGTGTTGTCATCCGCGGGATCTGATTGAACGGGTCCGGGAAGTCTGTCGTTACCGGGAACAGTCGGAATTGCTGACCATCACGAATCTGGATGATGCCTGGACTGGATACTTTGGCTGAAAAAGCAGAGATCCGCGAAGTTCTACTCTTCGTACACAACCACTTTCAATTGGGAATCGTTGGTTTTCGCCAACGCCGGTTGCAGGTCATTGAGTCCCCTTCTGGCGGATTGGCAATTCGCGTCGAGTTCCAAGGCCTTGTGATAGATCTGCTTGGCCTGGTTCAGATCCCCATCCAACGCGAGTGCCAAAGCGACATTGCTGTACGATTGCGCCTGAGAAGCCCCTCCTAATCGAAACTGATCCAGGGCGGATTCCTGCTGGCCCGAGTGTGCATAGACCAAACCCAGATTGTTATGAGCGCGGGGATGGTCAGGCTGGACCTGGAGGGCCGATTTCAACATTGACTCGGCTTCGACGAGACGTCCTTGGCCATAAAGGCTGTAACCGAAATCACAGCAGATTTCCGCGTCGTTCCCCTTGGCCTGAATGGCTTTGTGAAACCATTCATTGGACGCTTCGAACTGAGCCTGCTGATAAGCGATGATTCCGAGGCGGTGGAGGGCGTCGGCCCGCGTTTTGTCTCGTTTGATCACTTCGAGATACAACACCGAGGCCTGAGCAAGTTCGCCATCAGATTCCAGCACACGAGCTTGAGCATACTGGATATCCGCCTCTTGTTTTGGCGTCATTTTCGCGGCAGGCGTTTCCCGGAGTGAAGCGTGTTCGCCGTTTCCGTTTCGTTTGAACAACTCATTGGGCCGAAAAAGGAAGCCCTTTCTGGTGCTTGGTTGCGTTGTGGCAGAACCATGTGACCACTGCTGGCAACCTGCGACACCGATCAGCAAGAGCAAAACCACAGCAGATCGTCGCACACGAGCTTTCCCGAACCGACTCATCAAATGATCTCCTGGTAGTACGACCCTGCCATACGGATTACCCTCTTTTCAACGAGTTAATCCTGTCATCAACGAGCGAACCCGGTTCCGCCACCACCAGTTCCGCCCGAGTTCATACCCGAGTTTCCGCTGTTACCCATCCCTTGAATTGCCGCACCGGCGCGAAAGCTCCCCGGTGCAAGGTTCGTTGTTCCGCCGTTTCTGGTATCCCGCAACAGATTGAGATCGAGGAGGATCGCTTGTCGACCAGGCAAGCTGATCGCAGCGGGTGTCCCCACGACGATCCGATCAAGGCTGACCGTCGACTGCGCCTGCAGCAGTTCCTGTTGAACGGAGGTTCTGCGTGATTCAGCCAGAGCGGGAATCTCAGGTGTCTGTTCAATCACCAGTGGAAAGTTGTTGGAATTCATCGCCGCAATGTGTCGAGCCAATCGCTCTTGCCCTTTGGAATTCAATTGCGGGCTGTTTGCCATAAAATCAAATTGATAGAGCACCAGTTTGGCTGCAGCACCGTTGGCAATCTGGGCGTTCATCTGACCGTACAACGACAACCCCTGTGGTGGCTCTTGGAACTCTTCAGGATATCCCAGAAACTTCTCTTGCAACCTCCGTTTTTTTTCCCACTTCCGGAACTGATAACGCTCCCACCAGGTCCCGCAGTATTCCGCCGACACGGGTGATGCCTGGCTGGGAATCCCGATAACCGCAACGGGATTCCCATTCGATCGGCTCAGAGAGGTATCAGCAGGGATTGGAAGCAAGTCGTAAGCGGGGCCTGGAGGTAATTCATCGGCGAGTGAGACTCCCGCTGCCAGGACAGAAAAGGTAATTCCTGCCGCTGTTTTTCGCCATGCATTCAAACCCAACATTGATCGTCTCCAAGTGATGATGTCGTTTTTGACCGAATCGAACAGCACGGTCTTTACCGGGAATTTTTCGTGAAGCCAACCGTCGCTTCACGGTGAAAATCCGGTCGATCCCTCGCAATACCGTCGTTCGAGTTTGAGTTTTTTGACATGATTGAGTGGATCATCCCATTGAGTCGTTGAGCGGAAGTCGCGACCGACTCGACTCTCGATTCGGCCCAACAGGAAGAATTCCAGGTCATTGGGTTCATTCACTTCATCGCCGGGCCGCGGACCCACCTGATCACAGTTCATGGGCTCCACTAATCGCGGGGTAATCAGCACCACGAGCTCCTTTTCGATCCGCTCGCCGGTATTATTGCTGAAGAAAGGGCCGATCACGGGGAGATCCCCCAATCCGGGGATACGAGCTGTCGTATCATCAAGGGTGACCTGGAGCAGGCCCGAGATGGCCAGCGTTTGTCCGTCCCGCAGTTCGACCGTTGTCTGGGACTTGCGGGTGTTCAGACCAGGAACAGGAGTTCCGCCGGGGACAATAATCGTCCCCAGATTTTTATCAATCGAACTTACCTCCGAGGCGACCGTTAATCGAATCAGGTCACCATCCTGAATATAGGGAAGAAAGCCCAACCTGACACCAAACTCTTTCCACTGAACCGTTGGAACGGCCCCTCCGACCGCTGTTCCCCCCGTGATCACAGGAACGGGGAACTGCCCCCGGCAAGAAAACTCCCCTGCTGGCCGTGATAAGCCATTAAATTCGGTTCTGCAAGAATTTTGAGAACGTTATTGCGTCGCAACGCATCAATTACAAAGGTGTATTTTCCGTTCACAACACCCGCCAGAACCGAATTCGTATTCGGAAACAAAGTTGATCCCGTACCCGCTGCGGCGGCAGCGGCAATCGCACCGGTCGGGTTTGTTCCAATCCTCGTCGTCCCGTTTGAGTAAAGCATACTGGCACCCAACTGACGGTATGCCGTCCGGTTAAGCTCTGCCACTTCGACTTTTAACAGTACCTGTTGTGAACCGGGCACAATGAGTCGATTGATGACCTGTCCACGAGCGACGGTGAATTCCACGTTGGCAGAACTGCTTGTCGAAGCAATGTCTGCTGCCGATTGATCGGACTCGCGATCTGCGTCAAAGGGACGAGCACCTCGACGGGCTGTTCCTCCAAAGAGATCACTTTCTTTCACATCCGAAGACTGCACCTTTCGCGCTTGTGTCATGTGGACGGACTCAAGATAAGCCTCAATCATGTGCAGAATACTGGTGACCTGAGCGGTATCGCGTGCCTGTCCCTCGACGACGATACTTTCCCGGAACGGCGTCAATTTCAAACTGGCCGTGGGAAAGGTCGAGATGAGTTTGGCGAGCAGCAAGTTCAGATCTTGGATCACACGTACTTCAAAGGTGTAGGGTTCACCATCAGCGGTTACCACTGAGAGATCCGTAACCCCCACGCGTTGACCGGTCAGGCGAATTTGACGTGGCCCGATCACTTCAAAACTGATGACGGTCGGATCACCCAAGGCAATCAGGGGACTCGCTTTGTCTGGATTCGCCATATTTTTGTGGAGCGTGAGGATGCGTCCCTGCCCGACCAGGACCTCGAACATGGCATCATTCGCACTGAGGCTCTCGACAAACCCCGCCATTTCAGCGCGAGAACGAGGTGGTACAGGAGCAATGATCGTCATTGCTGGTTCAAAACCGTTTAACGGAAGCTCATGAGTCGGTGCCGCAGGTGGCTGCGCAAACCCATCCACGGCGACCATCACCCAGGCGATACAACTGATCAACGGCGGCATAAGCCGGGGCGACCATCGTGGAAATGCCCAATTCAGTAGCATGAGATTTGTCATCCTTGACTCACATAAAACCACTGAACGTGCCAATCCGTCAGGCGGATAAGACAGACGGAAAAACGACTTGATTGATTTGGCATCCCTTTTTCCGGTGGTGGAAAAATGAGATCCCCCGGTTCGATTACTCAAGCGGCAACGATTAACACATCTGGTATCGATCCGAAACGACAGGAAAAACGGAAAAAACACTAAAATCCGACTATTAAGAACAAGAGATCGCTCGAAAGAGAATAATTCAGGGAAACCCTGATACGATGATCAGCAATTTTAGCCGGAATTGCCCTCAAGAATTGCGGGCGAAAGTTGTGACACCTGCCGGAGGTCTCTGCCAACATCGGTGACCGGTGACTCGTAAACCAACAGGGGAATCGGGGGAATCGGATTGTTGTGAATCCGGAAATGGGATCCAAAGAAGGTGAGAGGCCGGTACGTTGCGGGCAACGTACCGGCCTATGTCAGCAGAAATTCGAGGTGGGGTGTGGGCGGGTGCTTGGCCTGTCTCCCTCAGGCCGGCAGGATGTATGAATCTCGGAACACCGAAGGGTGGTCTCGTGAATCATCGTCGGGTGATTGTTCACTCCTCCACTGGATATAGCATCCCGCGTGCCAACCAGTCCGGTTGTGAGGGCAAAATGGCGAAAATCGTGAAAACAGCTTATTTTCTTCGTTTTCTTCACATGTTTTTCTTAGCGTCCTGGGTGAAACCCCAATTGCTGGATCCGATTTTGTAACGTTTACAAGCAGGAGTGATTGAAAAATTTGCAAAACAGGGTGTAGGTTCCTGAAGTTTGGAAGGGGACACGATGACATTCGCGAGACAGAAATGTATTCTGATCACGTGAACTGAACGCTCATGCAGTCTGGAACCATCTCCTTAACGGATCATGACAACCGCGATGACAAATTCTTCCACATCGATCGGCGCCCGCCACCAGCAACCCCTCGCGCTGCTCAAAGACCTCATTGCCATTCCGAGCGTGAATCCAATGGGGCGCGAAGTCTCGGGGCCGGAATACTTTGAAACGCAAGTCACCCAGTATTTGCTTCGGCATCTGGGTTGTTTAGGAAGTCTGGGGGTCGAGTTTGAGGAGGTCGAGATTGTACCGGGGCGATCCAATGTGCTCGCGCGGTTGAATTCGTCTGCATCCCGCCGAACCGTTTTACTGGATGCACATCAGGACACGGTTCCAGTGGACGGAATGACCATTCCGCCGTTTGAGCCGGTGGAACGATCGGGTTTGTTGTACGGACGGGGGGCCTGTGATGTGAAAGGGGGGCTGGCCGCGATGCTGGCCGCCTTTACGCGGCTGGCGCACGATCGACCTGCGGGGATGCCGAATGTGGTGCTGTCGCTGACGTGCGATGAAGAATCGACCAGCTTGGGTATCAATCATTTCACCGACAGCTGGTCCGACACGAAATCCGTTTATCGACTCTGTCCGCAGCGGCCTGATCTGGCGATTGTGGCCGAGCCGACCGGACTCGACATCGTCGTGGCGCATCGTGGAGCCACTCGGTGGAAACTGAGTACTGCCGGTCGCGCCTGCCATAGTTCTCGGCCACATGAAGGGGTGAATGCGATTTATCGCATGGCGAAAGTCGTTGGATTGCTGGAAGAGTATGCCGCCTGGTTACCCGGTTCCCGGCCACCCCACCCTCTTTGTGGCCCCGCGACACTGAGCGTTGGTCGGATCGAAGGGGGAAGCAGTGTGAACATTGTTCCCGACAGTTGTACGATTGAGGTTGATCGGCGGGTGATTCCGGGAGAAGACCGTTTGGCGGTCATTGAGGAATTGAAAGAATACCTCCGCTCACGCCTCGACTTTGAAGTGACTCACGCAGCCCCCTATTGTGCCAGTCCTCCACTCGGTGATGATCTGAACGGGAAATTGGCACAGGAACTAATGCAAGTGATCACAACGGTCGTCGGCCTGAAAACGGCGATGGGCGTTCCGTATGGAACCCACGCGTCGCGATTTGCACGGGCAGGGGTCCCTGCGGTGGTGTTTGGGCCTGGGGATATTGCACAGGCTCATACGAAAGATGAATGGATCGAGATTGCGCAACTCGATCAAGCGGCCGAAATCTACTATCAGTTTTGTTTACGGGCGTAAACTCAGTATGAAATGTGATGACTCGTCAGCCCGAGGATGGTTACCAACTTCTGCTGGGAGACGAAATGTTCCCAGGAGGTTCTTGTGGTTGATTGAGGATTCCTTTTGCGAACAGGATTCCAAGCGTGACGAACCGATCTCTGTGCGGTATTGTTCAGGGGTTTGCAGGACTGGGAAACGGAACTCCGACGGGGAGAGATGACTGATGCTCGAATCTCAGCTTCAACAGCAATTGATGCCAGTGGCGCAGCGCATCGGTCGTCTGTGGATGTGGCGACAACTGACGTGGTCGTGGATCGCTCTCTCACTCTGTGCAATTGGCTGGATGCTGGCGGGGCGACCGTTGCTACCTGGTTTTGGCTGGTTTGTCGCCGCCATGTTGGTCTCGGCGCTCGTCTGGACACTGTCCCGAATCCGGCAAACATCCCGCACCGAGATCGCACGACGGATCGAACAAGCTTTTCCCGAGCTGAATTCACGCTTGCTGGCGGCACTCGAACAAACCCCCGAGGTGTCGACGGGACGGCTCAATGTCTTGCAGCGACAAGTCATTGCCGAAGCGGTGAATCATGCGCAAACGCACGAGTGGAACCATGCGATCTCGCGCCGCCAGATGTCGCGAGCGATCATGGGCCAATCGATTGCCCTCGCTTCGTTTGTCGCCATCGGTTTATTCGGAATGCAGGCCACCTCGAAATCGGTGGCCGCAGTGCCAAATCGTCTCGCCACTTCCCCCTCTTTAGTATCTAAAGAGTTCCCGGTGATCGTGGAGCCTGGGGATGCGGAATTGGAACGAGGAAGTAGTCTGCTCGTGCTCGCTCGTTTCAAAGGGACGCCCCCTGCCGATGTTCACGTTGTCTGGAGCGGGTCGGACGGAGCGGATAATCGGTTATCATTGACAAAAAGTCTCGATGATCCGGTGTTTGCCACCCGATTACCGATCGTGAAAGAGAATCTCGTTTACCACATCGAATTTGATGGTCGACAGACACCGGATTATCGGATTACGGTGTATGACCTTCCGGCACTGGAGCGGGCGGATCTGCATTTTCAGTATCCGGGATATACGCATCTGCCACCGGTAACCGTCGAAGATGCATTTGAAGCCAGCGTCGTAGAGGGGACCCAGGTCCGAATCGTATGTCGCGTTAACAAGCCAGTCGCCACCGCCCGGTTGGTCTCCGCCAACGGCCCGGCGCTGGACCTGCAGCTTGACCCTGGCTCAGCCAATACCTTTGGAATTTTGTTGACTCCGGCCACAAGAAGTCGTTGGAAGCTCGAACTGGTTGATGATGCTGGACGAAAGAATCGCGATCCTGAGGACTTTCGGATTGATGTGGTTCCGAACCGGGTTCCCGATCTGAAACTGACCTTTCCCGCCAAAGACATCAAAGTTTCTCCACTCGAAGAGGTCGTCCTTGAGGCGACTGTGGTGGATGATTTCGGTTTGTTGGAAACCGGTCTGGTGGTCCAGATTCCGGGTCGGGATCCGATCACGGTCCCACTTGGCCAGGAATTATCCGGGGGCCAGCAGCACAAGTTGTCGTCGATCCAGCGGTTAGAAGAATTTCGTGCCCAGCCTGATGAATTGATGACCTATTATCTGTATGCCGATGATTATGGCCCGAATGGCGAGCGGCGCCGAACCAGTGGCGATGTTTATTTCGCCGAGATTCGGGCCTTTGACGAGATCTATCGGCAGGTGGACCAGCAGGGGGCAGGCGAGATGCAAAACTCGCAAAAGCCCCCCGAATCGCTCGCCAAACTGCTCGAACTTCAGAAGCAGATCATCGTCAGTTCCTGGAAACTTGCTCGCTTGGCCGATCCAAGCTGGTCCCCCAAAGTGGCGGAACAAGTAACGGCCATCAGCGAAAGTCAGACTCAAGGACTGCAGAAGTTGCAGGTGCTGCGAGAAAAGATGACACAGCCCCAACTGCAGCCGATCTTTGCCACCGTTAAGGAAGAGATGCAGAAGGGAGCCCAGCAGTTGGCGGAATTGATCCAGGCCCAATCGCTACAGGGGTTGACTACTGCGATCACCGCCGAACAATTGGCCTACCAGGGACTGTTAAAGTTGCGGGCCAAAGAACACATGTTGATGCAATCGAAGGCGAAAGGGAACGGGCAGCAGAACGAGGAAAAAGAAAAGCTGGATCTCGAACTGAAACAGCAAAAGGATCGCTACGAATCGGAAAAAACCGCAGCGAAAAAAGAAGAGGGGAACGTCAATCGTGAGGCGTTGGCCGTTTTGGATCGCTTAAAAGAAATGTCACGGCGACAGGAAGAGATTAATCAGCAGTTAAAAGAGCTCGATGCAGAAATGCGTCAAGCCAAAACCGATGCCGAGAAAAACGACGTCGAACGACGCTTGAAACGACTGCGCGAAGAGCAGCAGCAGTTACTTCACGACACGGATGAACTGCGGAACAAGCTAAACAAGTCGACTCAACAGGAAATGGTTGCGGAAACCAAAAATCAATTAGAACAAACCCGGCAGCGGATGGTGGAAACTGCCGAGAAATTGCGGGAAGGTCAAGTTTCGCAGGCACTCAGTGCCGGTACCCGTGCCGAACGGGAACTCAAGCAGATGCAGGAAGATTTTCGCAAACAAACCGCAGCGCAGTTTGCGGATGCGATGCGTTCGATGCGGGACGAGGTTCGGCAATTGGCAGACCGTGAACAACAATTGGCAGACCAGCTAACGCAACTGGGGGACGAAACTCGTCGCAGCTTGCGGCAGTCTCAAGAGCGAGCAGACTTGCAAGCGGAATTCCAGCAGCAGCAGCAACAGGCGAACCAGATCATGAACGAGGCCAAGCAAGTCGTCCAACAGGCCGAGACTGCCGAGCCACTCTTATCAAAGCAGCTGTATGACATGCTGCGGACGACCCGAGAAGCGAAACTGGATCAGTCGCTGACGGCCACACAACAACTCTTGAAGCAGGGTGTTCTTCCCGAGGCGGCAAAGGCCGAGCAGCAAGCCCGGTCGGGAATTAATCAATTGAAGCAGGGGATTGAACGGGCGGCGGAATCGGTGCTGGGGAATGAAGTCGATTCGTTGAAACGAGCTCGCAAAGAGTTGGCTCAGTTATCTCAACAGCTTGATGACGAGATTCGAGCGAACTCCAAGGGGGCCGGTGCCAGCCCGAACAGTCCCGAGTCGAACAGTCCGCCCAACAGTCTGCCAAATGGTACAGGAAAAAATCCCGGGCAGCCTGGGGAAACACCCGTTCCAGGAAAAGCAGCTGGATCAGGGAAGCCGGGCGAGGCTCCTGCAGCAGGGGAACCTGGGGCCGCTCCCGGTGCATCGGCGGAAAAAGGGAAAGAGCCGGGTGCAGGGCCCGGTCCGGGTCAGGCGGGGGGCGGTCCGCCAAGTGATGGCCAACCGGGTGACGGTCAACCGGGCGGGAATGGCGAAGGGGGGGCGTCACCAGCAGGGCCGCCTGCTCCGGGGGCGAATCCCAATGAAAATGAAAAACCGGTCGGAAACGAGCCTCCCACCCTGCGACGGGGTGCCGGAGGTTTACGGCCCTCGAAAAGTCCAGCAAGTCCGGGTCCCCGGACGGGTCGCGAACAACCGGGGGCCGAAAACTCGGATCATGGTGATTCGGCAGGGAATGGCCAGGGGGGGGGCCCGATTACCACTGGCAACTCTACGGAATTTTATGAGCGGCTGCGGGATGTGGAGTCGATGATCAGTGACCCGCGATTGCAGGCAGACGTACAGAAAGTGCGTGATCGAGCCCGCAGTGCCCGCGCGGAATTCAAACGACATACGAACACACCGAACTGGGAAGTCATCCGTACTTCGGTCCATCAGCCGATGATTGAACTGCAGAATCGGCTGGCAGACGAAATCGCCAAACACGAGTCTCCCGACTCGCTCGTCCCCGTTGATCGTGATCCCGTTCCGACTCGATATCGTGATCTGGTTCGCGGCTATTATGAAAGACTTGGTTCAGGAACAAACGATGAATGATCTGGAAGCTCAGGCGGAAACGGAAGTGATTGTCACTACGGCCAAGCCCGCACCGACCACCCGTCCCAAACGCCAACCGCAATATTCCGTCATCGTTTTAAATGATGATTTACACACTTTCGATTATGTGATCGATGCCCTCTGTCGGATCTGCGGCCATTCGCGCGAGTCGGCACATCGTCTCGCGGTCGCTATTGATGGCGAAGGGATGGCGGCTGTCTGGACGGGGACCATGGAATTAGCGGAACTCAAGCGAGATCAGATTCTGGGGTTTGGGATTGATATTTATGCGAGCAAACCCGTGACCTTCCCGCTCGGGTGCTATATCGAACCGGTTGTATGACTCGTGATGACCCGCAACAGGCTCCTCTGGCGACGATCGCCACCCGCCAGATCGAACTGCGCGGTGTGCGTGTTCACAATTTAAAAAGCCTGGATCTTGATATCCCGCTTGGGCGATTTGTGGTGCTGTCTGGAGTGAGCGGCTCGGGCAAAAGTAGCCTGGCCTTCGATACACTCTTTGCCGAAGGGCAGCGGCGTTATATCGAAAGTTTTTCGATCGCGGCACGGCAGCATCTGGAACGGATCGAGCGTCCGGATGCGGATCGCATTGCGCATGTCCCCCCAGCGATTGCGATTCGTAGTGACCAGGTGCGCAAAAATCGACTGGATGGCCGCTCAACGGTGGCGACTGTGGCGGATTTACTCGACGGCCTCAGGTTGTTGTTCGCGCGAGCGGGGCAGATTATTTGCCCCGGCTGCCAGTCCGAAATCCGGTCGCACTCGACCACCGATGTCGTACAGGCGATCAGCGAATTGCCCGCAGGGACCCGCTGTCAAATCGGCTTTGCGGTTCCAGCCAGTTCGGATTCGGGATCCTCCCTTGAGACTCCGCATCCGGTGGCGAGCTGGCTGGCCAGGGGATTTTCCAGGGCGATCTGGGGAGGAGTCACCGTCGACTTAAATTCCAAGCCGGCCTGGCCTCTAACGGGTGACATCTGGCTGGTGGTCGATCGGATTGTTGCGGGGAAAACTCCGTCGGATCGCCTGCTTGAAAGTGCGACCGTCGCTTTGCGAGAGGGTGGTGGCCGGTGTGTGCTGTTGATTGAGGCGGGTGACAATGCGGTTGCCG
Organism: Schlesneria paludicola DSM 18645; assembly: GCA_945869955.1. GTDB lineage: Bacteria > Planctomycetota > Planctomycetia > Planctomycetales > Planctomycetaceae > Schlesneria > Schlesneria paludicola_B. The sequence continues at coordinate 4,533 of CAMBQP010000040.1, read as the reverse complement.
ATGCGCGCCCGATTGATGCGCGGCTGTGGAGCGTCAAACCATTCGATCGACGTCTGGTCTGCCCTCGCTGTCGACAGGAATTTTTGCCTCTCGAACCACGCTTGTTGAGTCACCTTTCGTCGGGTGCCTGCCAGACGTGTAAGGGGAGTGGCGAAGGGGGGGCGGGGGATCAAGAGGGAGTCAAATGTCCGGTGTGTGCGGGGACACGCTTTCGTGCCGAAGCGCGTGCAGTGTTAATTGCAGGAAATTCGATCAGCGATCTCTTGCAGCAAAACTCACGATCCGTGATCGACTGGGTACGTGGTTTGGGTGAGGTGCTGTCAGAGGGTCAAAAACAGACCACCGACCGGATGATTCGGGACATCGAGCAGCGATTGCAAGCCGTTTGCGATTTAGGGCTGGATTATCTCCCTCTGGATCGAACGGCAGGGACCTTATCGGGGGGAGAAACCCGGCGTTTGATGCTGGCCGCCGTAATTGGCTCGCAAGTAACAGGGATGCTGGTGGTTGTCGACGAACCGTCGGCGGGTCTCGCAGAGACGGAGCTCCCGCAGGTGATTGCGGCTCTTCGTCGTGTCCGGGATCTGCGTAACAGTGTGATCGCGGTCGAACATGCTCCGCTGGTCATTGCTGCCGCCGATCATGTCATTGAACTGGGGCCAGGTGCCGGTCCCGCTGGTGGGAATCTGGTCTTTCAGGGATCTCCCCTCTCGATCGTTCCGTTGGCAACCCCGGCGATGGCGAGTCCGGCGATGGCGAGTCCTGGCGGGCAAAAAAAGTCAAAAACCACTGAGGCGGAAAACCTTTCGCTGAGGAATGTTCAGCATCACAATTTGCAGCAGGTCGATGTGGTTTTTGGCGTGGGAAAGCTGAACGTGGTTACGGGACCAAGTGGCAGCGGCAAGACCTCGCTGGTGACACGCGTCTTGTATCCCGCCGTACGTCAGCGGCTGGGTCTGGGTTGCGAGATTTCGACCGTGGGGACATGTTCCCTGACGGGGGGGAGCGAATGGGTCGATGCGGTGCTGGTCGATCAATCGCCGTTGACCCGGTCGTCGCGCAGCAATCCGGCCACATGGCTGGAAGTCTTTGATGAGATTCGTCAAACCTTTGCTGCCACGATCGATGCCCGGCAACGGGGTTTCACGGCTCAGCATTTCAGTTTTAATTCATCCGTTGGGGGGCGATGTCGCAGTTGCCTGGGAACAGGGTTACTCAAGCAAGATCTGCAATTTCTACCGGATATCATCCTGGTCTGTTCTGAGTGCCATGGTACCCGGTATCGGCGCGAAATTCTGGAGGTCAAATATCGAAGTCGTTCGATTGCCGAGGTACTGGCCATGTCCGTCTCGGAAGCGGCTCTCTTTTTTCGCAGCCAACCCCGACTGCAGCTTCGATTCCAAATGTTGAAACAGATTGGGCTCGATTACCTGGTTCTGGGTCAGCCTTCGGAAACTCTTTCGGGGGGGGAGGCGCAGCGGCTGAAACTGACGGCTCGATTAACGGCGCCGAGTCGTGGTTCCTGCCTGATCCTGTGTGATGAACCGACGACCGGACTTCATCCCGCTGATGTCGGTCGATTGATCTCTTGCTTTCGAGAGTTGATTGCCAACGGACATACGGTGATCCTGGCGGACAACAGTCCGGAACTGATCTCCGCAGCGGATTGGGTTGTTAGACTGGAAAACGGCGCTGTGACATGGGAAAACCAGTAGCCGAGTGAATGATCCGTCCAGCAACACATTCCTGTGACCGCTGGCGGATGTCTCCCTGTTCTCATCTCTTTCATTTTCCGCAGGCGAAGCCATGACGATCACAACACGACGACTCCCGGGTTGCCCTGTCACAACTGTTCGAGCGGGTCAGCACCCGGATCGCGGAGTGCGCACCCTGCACAACGTCATGACGCTGCTGCTGACAGTGACCGTGGTGCTGTGTAGCAACTTCCGCATGGCCATTGCCGCTCCGTTGCTGGCGGGGGTGGCCAAAGTGGACATCACCAATGTGGATGCCGGCCCCGTCAATGACCCGCTGTATGCCAAGGCGTTGGTGCTGAAATCGGACTCGGGTACGGTCGTGATCATCACCGTTGATGCGGTGGCGGTCGGGGAAATCGGGCACATTAAAAATGACTACTTGCCCAAAGTCCGTGCGGGACTGGAAAAAGAGCTGAACATCAAGCCGACGAATGTGCTGATTAACGCCAGCCATTGCCACGGAGTCGTCTGTGCGGATGTGGATGCGCGGACGATTCAAGCGGTCAAGCTGGCGTCACAGAATTTGGTCCCCGTCCAGATTGGTTCGGGACGTGGGCACGAAGATCGCATCATGGAGAACCGCCGACTCAAATTGAAGAACGGTCGAGAAGTCGATGTTCGCCATGCCTACTCGATGCCCGCAGATGACGAGGTTGCAGAAGTCGGTCCAATCGATCCCGAAATTGGGGTCCTCCGACTGAATCGGAAGGACGGAACAACCCTGGCGGTCGTCTACAATTTTGCCTGTCATCCGATTCAGGGGGTTCCCAGTGGTGGAAATACCGCCGATGTCACCGGTTTTGCCAGTCGCGTCATCGAAGAAAATCTGAGCGACGGGACGATTGCCCTGTTCGTGCAGGGCTGCGGCGGCGACATCAACCCGGTGATGTATAAGGATGTCGAGCACCCCCGGAATGCAGAACCATTGGGTAATCTGCTCGGACTGAGCACCCTGCGAGCCATCAACAAAATCAAACCTCGCGACGACGAACGGTTGCGATTGATCAACGAGCCCTTGGCCCTTCCCCGAGCGGATTTGGCGGAAAAAATTGTCGAAATCGAAGCCGAGCAACAGCGGTTACTGCTGACACTCAAAGGGACCAGCCTCAGTCTGAAAACGTTTTTGCCGATGGTGGTCAAGTACAACCTCGCTGCGGAATTCCCCTCTTATTACTCACACAAGTACCTGCACGAGCAGAAGCTCGGCCGACGGGACCTCGGTAAACTCGACACCGACAACCGCCAGAACATGAAACAGTACATGGAAAATATCCAAACGATGGAACAGCTAACCCGAACACAAACCAATCTGGTCCTGCTGAGAAAACATCAGGCGGACAATGTGGCTGCTGGCAAACGGACGATTGATGTCGAAGTTGTTGGGTTGCGAATTGGAGATTTTACCCTGATTACGTTTCCGGGTGAGTTAACCGTGCAGATTGGCCTGAACATCAAGCAGAAGTTTTCTGAGCAGCCCCCGTTCATTGCAGGTTATACGAACGGGTACATCTACTATGCGCCGACTGCGGCACAACTGATGAATGTCGGAGGAGCCCAGGAAGACAGCGACTGCATCCTCGCCCCAGAATGGCAGGGATTGTTCGAAGACAAGGCGATCGAAATCCTGAAACGACTGTAATTGGCGAGCATCCTTGGGGGGGGGTCCACACGGATCGCTCTTTTCGATCGCGGCCATCCGAACGGCCGGCCCTTCGTGGAATTTTTCAAAATTGCTCCAACAAATCCTTCATGCATAACGTATGCATGAGCATTGCACCTGTCCGACGAGGACCCTACACTCGATAGCGTCATCCCATTTTCTTCAAAGGTATTCGGTTATGTTTTCGAAACGCTCTCCCCAGGTTCAGCGTGGTTTCACTTTGATCGAACTGCTGGTGGTGATCGCGATTATCGCGGTTTTGATTGCGTTATTGCTCCCTGCGGTTCAGCAAGCACGCGAAGCGGCGCGGCGGACCCAATGCAAGAACAACCTCAAGCAATTGGGGCTGGCGCTACACAATTACCATGATACTTTCAATGCGTTTCCTCCAGGCTGGGTTGGGGTCACGAACGGGATTCCGGATATTTATGGAGTGAACGGCTGGGGGTGGGGAGCGCGAATTCTGGCGCAACTCGACCAGGGGCCACTCGCCAATCAGCTCGATTTCAACAGCAAAATGGAATCGTTGGCGAATGCCAAGTTCCGAGTGCGGACGTTACCAGGGTTTTTATGCCCTTCCGACACCGGTGCACCGAATGTCTGGACGATCACAAATTCGTCGGGGGGAAATCCGGTGGACCTCGCCTTGGCAAACTACGTCGGCGTCTTCGGTATCAGTGATATCGACGATTGTGAGGGAACACCCAACAGCCCCTGTATGGGCGAGGGTGCCTTTTTTCAAAACAGTTATCTCCAAACACGGGATTTCACGGATGGACTGAGCAATACCATCTTTGTGGGAGAACATCGATCCCGCCGCGACAATAACATGAATTGGACCTCCACCTGGGCCGGGGTTGTTGGTGACGGAACGGATGCGATCGTCCGGATTCTGGGGACAGCGGACCATACGCCGAATTCTTCGTCCAATCATATTGATGACTTCAGCAGCTATCATGTTGGAGGTGCTCACTTTACGATGGCAGACGGAGCGGTTCGATTTGTCAGTACAAATATCGATCTCGGCGTATACCAGCATCTCGCCACGCGTGCCGCCGGGGACATTGTCGGGGAGTTTTGAAATCGGATGAGTACGAGAATCCTGGTTTGCCTGTG
>CAMBQP010000039.1 GCA_945869955.1 Schlesneria paludicola DSM 18645 | reverse complement strand
CCGAAAAACGATCTCCATCAGCCTGGAAATCGCGGAATCGCATTGATCGGCCCGTCGCCGAAGCTCACCTCACGGAAATTGTGAGTAAAGCGAATCCTCCTCATCACACGCACAATCGCCCCGACCCGAGCTTATGGGTTACTCGCAAGTTTGCTCGTAAGGTGATCAAGAATTTTTGTTTTTCAAAAAAAACGTAAATTTCAATTTTCTCAGATTGGCACGTCCATCAAGCGAATTTCTTTGCGATGCGGCGATTTCAAGCGAATTCACCAAATTTCATGCCGATTTCCGGGATTTGTCGTGCCGTTTTGGCGGGTTTCTACCCTGGTGGTTTCCCAACCGCGTGACCAGACGGTTGAGATGGATTTCTCGGGTTTGTTACCGTCCCCAGCATGACCGCAACGCCAGAACAGCCAATCGATTCTCGCTGCGGCGAAAGACAATCGTCGATTGTCTGGGTGGTCGATTGTCTGGGTGGTTGATGTCTGACCGAAACGGGCGGAATGCGAGCGGTGCCAGAAAGCAGATCCACCAATTTGGAAAACTCGCTCGCAGAATGTCGTGAGATGATGACGATTGGGATCAAGGAAATTGTGAACGACGGGAGATTGCCGCAGGGATTTGATCGTTTCACCCGAAGCCATCGGCGCCCGCCGATCGGTATTCAGCCGATCTCTGCGAATGTTGCCGAGCATTGATTGCGGATGATGCGCACAGCGGGTTGCTGACCGCAGCGGATGGCAATGATCAAACTCGCAATGACACAACGGGTTGGTGCTGGGACGCCGATTGACGCGCTTCTCTTCGAGGCGCGATTAAACCTTGAGTCGGTGAAACGAGGAAACGGATGCGAACGCACCCCGGAAAAACCCCGTTCGCCGACGGGCATTTGGACGCCGCAGCCCAAGTCCTGCAAAATGGGATTGCACCCTTCAAGCCAGCGTTTCCCTCAGCGCAGTTTGTCGAATCCTGCCTCCCGCTCCCGCTACCTCGTCGAGCTGCTTATCGGTTCGAGGATTGCAGAGCCCGAAGTTCCTTGGGCAACGGGAATGAAACGTGTTCTTCCCGCGTGGTGATCTCGTCCACGGTCGCACCAAATTTGTCGCTGAGCCACTGGATGCAGTCTTGGACGACCACTTCCGGTGCACTGGCGCCGGCGGTAATCAGCACGATTGACTGCTCTGAAAACCATGCGGTTTGTAATTCGGCGGCTCCATCGATCAGATAGGCCGGCTTGCCCAACAAGATCCCGATTTCCTGCAGACGCCGACTGTTGGAACTGTTCTGGCTGCCAACGACGATGACGACATCGGATTGGATCGCCAGTTGTTTCACGGCGTCCTGCCGGTTGGTGGTTGCGTAACAGATGTCCTCTTTAGGGGGGCTTTCGATGTGCGGAAACGTGGCTTTCAGCGCCTGAATCACTCGACTCGCCTCCTCGACACTGAGCGTGGTTTGTGTGAGGTAGGCGATTTTTTCCTGGGCCGGGAAAGACAACCGGTTCACATCCTCGGGGTCTTCAATCAGGGTGATACTCGCCGGGGCTTCGCCCATGGTTCCAATCACTTCGTCATGCCCTTCATGGCCAATCAGAATGATATGATAGCCATCGCGAGCGTATTTGATCGCCTCGAGATGCACTTTGGTGACCAACGGACAGGTCGCGTCAATCGTTTGCAATTTACGCTGCCGAGACTGCTCGCGAATTTCCGGTGAGACTCCGTGTGCCGAGTAGAGCAGGATCGATCCTTCAGGAACCTCGGAAATATGGTTCACAAACGTGACACCCTGGTTGGTAAACCGATCTACCACGTACTTGTTGTGCACAATTTCGTGGTAGACGTAGACGAGGGGACCAAACATCTGAATGGTCTGATCGAGACATTCAATCGCCATGTTCACGCCAGCACAAAAGCCACGTGGATTTGCCACCAGGATCTTCATTGTCGTTTCCGCTCCACAAATCTCTACCCGTTTTCCAACTGCAGGGATTCTATGCCACAGACCCCGACTTTGGGAGAGGGAGCGGTAATTCCATTCGAATTGTCCCGTTTTCCCCATTGGCGTTTCCCCCCGCCAGCCGATACCCTACTCTTCGCGAGAGCAATCATCCGAAGTCAGGTTTCGGGTCGATTTCCGTTCGAGGACCTGAATTGTTGACTTGCGTCGACAACGAAGTCAGATTTTCGGTGAAATTCGGTTAACCATGGCGGATCGGCTGCGGTTAGCTCCAACAGTTGCTTATCCCCGCGCATTCCGGTCCAACGTCATGGTGTGAAATGATCCAACAGAGTTCAGGCGAAACGCTCATGCAGGGTGTCCCGGTGTTGACAGCGGTGGAACAGGCGATCGGATCCGAGCTGCTCGAAGCCGAACAGGTCCTCGCAGATGAATTACAGAGCGAAAATCCTTATGTGAGTGATATCTTGCAGCATTCCACCCGATTTCGGGGGAAGCGACTGCGGCCAATGTTACTTCTACTGACGGCGAAAGCGTCAGGAGGAATTCGCAATGATCACAAAATTCTGGCTGCTGTAGTCGAAATGATTCATTTGGCGACGCTGGTTCATGATGACGTGCTGGACGAGGCGGAAACGCGTCGACACGTGGCCACAGTCAATTCACGTTGGAATAACGAAACCAGCGTGTTGTTTGGTGATTATCTGTTCACGCATTCGTTTCATCTGGCGAGCAGTCTCGACACGACCTATGCCTGCCGACGAATTGGTTGGTCGACCAACATCGTTTGCGGTGGCGAATTGTCGCAAATCAAGGAACGGGGTAACCTCGATTTAACGGAAGAGGCCTATTTCCGCATTATTGACGGGAAAACCGCCGAATTAACCGCACTTTGTGGCCACCTCGGAGCCCGGTATGCCCAGGCGAGTCCGGAGGTGGTTGTCGCGATGGAGCAGTATGGTCGGTCGTTAGGACTTGCATTCCAGATTGCCGATGATGTGCTGGATCTGATGGGAAGCGAAGGCAAAACCGGCAAATCCCTGGGAAGTGATTTGACAAAGCAAAAGCTCACCTTGCCGCTCATTCGGCTGCTCAGCACAGTTCCCGAGAAAGAATCGATCGAGATTCGGCAGATCCTGTCGCACCCTGATGAAACCACCCGGCGTCAACTGAGTCCCTACTTTGAACGAAGCGACGCGTTCGAGTATACGCAAGAGCGGGCAAAAAGCTTGTCAGATGACGCGCGGCGGCAATTGGAATTGGTTCCGATGACCCCCGCCCGAAAAATCCTGGCCGAAATCGCCGAGTTTGCCGTGCAGCGTTCATTTTGACAGTCGGCGGTCCGTTGATTTTGACCGCAACCGCGATCAAATCAGTCCGGCACCGAATTTCTCTTCTTCCTCATTTCCCGTTCGATTTGCCATCGCAAACTGACTGGGGGCATGATCTGCCACATTCAGGTGTGGCATGCTCTGTCGGATCTGTGCCGTGTCGAGGCGATGTAAGCGCGATAGCTCGGTCCCGACGATCTCGTCCTCGCCAAGTTGTGCGATATGATCTTCGCCATAGTCATCGTACAGACTGACGTAGCCTGGAAGCTTGGATCGTTCCAGTTCACTGACATAGGCAATCAGCACCTGCTCTTGAATGGTCTCTCGGCAGTCGGAATTGATTGGATGAGCGATGTCCGCATAGAGTTTGGCACGACCATCGTCCGTTTTTAATGCTCGCTCTTGGTTCAGTCGAACTCCACATTCATTACAGAACTGGGCACGCAGATGATTTTTTGCGGAACAGCGGGGGCAATGATCCATCAGTTTTCGACTCGGCATCGCCACGAACGAGCCTTTCGAACCTTGGATGATCTTCAAGTCGCGAATCACAAAACTGCCATCAAACGTGAGCGAGCAAAATGCCTGCAATCGCTCGTTCGGATCATTCATTAACTTGATGCGAATCTCGCTGATTTCCACGGATGCTCTCCTGAAATACGCCACGAACCATACGCTAAGAACAGCTACTGGCAACCTGAACCCAAGGGACTCCGACCGCTCTTAATCTCGCCGCAATGACTCTCGCCTGTTGTAAAGATGCGCAGATTCCGAAGTATGAGGTCCCGCTACCGGTCATTTGATGGCCAAGAACGGGGAGTTTCGAAAAATGTTCACGCAACTGTCGCACCTCGTCATTCAATCGTTCTGCTGGTCCCTGCAGATCATTGAGCAACAATCGCACCGTATGACCAAGTCCCTGTTGTTTCAGCGAATGAACGAACTCGTCGACACCGCGTGCTGAAACCCCAGGAGTACACTGCTTGAAGACCGCTGGGGTGGATAAACCCGAATGCGGTCTCGCCACAACGAAATACAAAGATGTGGGAAACCGAAGCGGTTCGATCAATTCACCCCGGCCCCGACAGACGGCGGTCGAGCTGGCACCGAGAAAAAAGCCAATATCGCTTCCCAGCTGTGCGGCCAGATCCATTAATTCTCCCTGGGTTCGCGACAGCCGCCAGAAGCGGTTCAGTCCCGCCAAGGTCGCTGCCGCATCACTGGATCCCCCACCCATTCCCGCAGCAGAAGGGATTCGCTTAATCAGCGTGATTCTGACGCCAGCCGAGATTCCCGCATGATCCTTCAGCAGTTGTGCCGCGCGAATGACCAGATTATCAGCACCCGTAGGGATCGGAGCAGCAGGTCGAGACGATTGATTTCGCGTTCCCGCCATCAGCACTCGCAGCTGAATTTCGGAACTGGCGTTTGGTTCGAATGTCAGTGTGTCAAACAGGTTCACCGCCGTCATGACCGTTTCCAGATCATGAAATCCGTCACTGCGTCGCCGTACCACGCGCAGAAAAAGGTTCAGCTTTGCAGGCGCCTGCATAGTGAGCGAACCGGCTGATGGCTGGCAGAGCATATTGGTCACATCCTGTTGACCCGCCCGACCTGCGTAAGTTGATCATGTTGAGCAGAGACTTGTCGAGCCTCTTGGCAATCAACGGACGAAGGAATGACAATCGTTTCACGTAGTGTCGATCAGAAGTACTGATGAATTTTCGACACCGGATCGTAAAACGAGAGTTCAAGTCCGTCAAGATCGGTTTTTGCCTGTGCCGCTCAACCATTCCCCTGATTGATCGTTGCTTGACGTTGATCAGCGGACCTCGTCTCGCGCGGCGGCCTTCCCATTTGGCTGTAATAAACGATACAGCAATCCCAGGCTCAGGATCCCCGCAATCAGTAGCGTTGCGGGCTGGTATCGCAATGCCGTCTCTTCAAACCGCCAGAAATAGCCCCAAGGGTCTGCGGCCGGTAGGCAATCCCCAAATCGATCATGCAGAAGCGAGAGCGAGTTATGCACAAAATGAAAAGCGATGCCAGGAAGCAGGCTGCGAGTTCGCAGGCACAGGATGCCGAGCAGGAAACCGAGCAGCATCGCGCTGAAGACTTGCTGAGGGATCATGTGAATGACTCCGAACGCAAAGCCCGACAGCAAAACAGCCGCAGTAAGTTGGCCTTTGCGAGCGAATCCCGACAAGAGGAATCCCCGGAATGCGATCTCTTCACAGATCGCTGGAGTGACCGCAATCGCCAGGATCGCGAGTCCCAGATTGATTGTCTTGAACTCGTTCATCAGTTCCGCTATCCCCGACGGAATCGGTGGGAAAAACCACTGCAGGGCTACCAGCGATTCGAAAATCAGCGGATGCAGTGTGATGGCCAAGAGGAACGCAAAGAGCATACAGACGAAACCGGGCCAGCGCAGCGAGAATGTCTGGCGAAACCGGGAAGTGAACAACAATCCCATAGCGAGGGCCGGCAAGGCAATCGTCGCGACTTGTTGTAACATCAGCAGTTGAATCTGCAGCAAACCGCGATTTGCGACCGAGCTGTTTTGGAGGATTGTTTGAAAAGGTTTCCACGTCCCGAACTGGAGCAGGATGATCAGCAGAAAGCAAAAACTCGCTGCGGAAAACGTTGGGATCGGACCTTTCTCGTGAATCAGCTGCTTGATCCAGAGCCTGAGATCCCATTGTTCCGACTCGCAAAAAAGAACCTCTTCACTGCCGAATTGTTCGATGGCCCACCACAATGCCAGCAGGCTGTAGCCGATCGACGTGGTCAGTACCGGAATGGCGAACAGCAAGATTCCAGAATCGGGCCCGGTCGACTTCAAGATTCCCTTCAGCAATAAGCCCGGGCCAATCACAGGCATTACGCTGTAAAAGGGTTGCATCTCGACACCTGGAGAAAGGCAAAACATCATCAGGCCAAGCGCCACCATCAGCAGCGGGGTCAAATAGTATTGACCTTCCTTACTACTGCGGGCAAACGTGGCCAGTGCCAGGCATAACGCACTGAATAAAGTTGCCAGCGGAATCAGAATGACAATCACCCAGAGTAATGACGCAAAAGGGGGGAGTGCCAATTCCCCGAACTTGGACGAGGCACCCCCGAGCGCCAGTGACGCCATATATTTCCCGGTCATCCCGATGCTCAGCAGGTTCAGCACTGCGGTTAGCATGCTAAACAGCAGCACCGTCAGAAATTTGCCGAGCACAATTTCTGTTCGGCTGGCCGGGCAGATGAGCAGTGTTTCCATCGTTCCACGCTCTTTTTCCCCCGCACACAGATCCACCGCTGGGTAAAACGCTCCCGTGAGCGTCATGATGACCAGCAGCGCCGGGAGCATCCGGGACCACAGGTTTGCGGAGATCTGTTCCGTTTTGGCGAGATCCAGTTCCGCCACGTTGATCGGTGTCATCAAATCGGTCGGTAGCTCGCTTTGATGCAGTTGCTCTTTCAAAGTCGCTCGCTCCCACGCCCGAAGCACGTCGCGGACGCGGTGATACGCAATCACCGATTTTTCCTCGGCGCTGTTCAGAATCATCAAGGGACGAGAGGATTCCAGAGGGGGAGTTGCAGCGGTGACGCGCTGTGCGAGTAGCGCCCCTCGTTGCCGGACTTGCTGAGCAAACTCGGGCGGAATGATGATCAAAAGTTGAAAGGGGCTCTGATCGAACTGCGAGGTGAGTTGCTGGTTGAGCCTTTCCAGCGAATTTTCCAAGCGAATGATTTCGGCGGTCGCATCCTGTTTTCGTGCGAGGGCGAGCTCACCTTCCAGGCCTCTTCGTTCGGCAATCGATTCACGCAATTTTCGGGCGTCAGCCAATAACGTTGAGTCGACTCCTTCAGGGTGACTCGACGTTTGTCCGTCCGCATTGGTGGGTAGAATCCCATCCGTCAGCACAGACAGCTTGTCACCGTCAGCAGGTGAACGAAACCATGGGGAAGCGAATCGATTCCCCTCCAGCAATGGCGGTTCCGTCGGTAGGTCGGCAGCCCCCAGGATCACGACGGTTCGCGGCTGTTCGGCAAACATCGCCGTCATTTGCGTCGTACCGACTCCGAGCAGGGGATACAAAAGCAGAGGAAGCACGACCACCATAAACAAAGTGCGCCGGTCCCGAACTTGATCCAGGACTTCCCGTCGAAAAATGAGATTCACATTTCGCCAGTTCATGAACTCAAGATTTCCCATCGAAAAGAAAAGGAGTTAAGTGAGATCGATCTGCCGCCCCCCCCTAGAGTCGTATCCTCAGGATCGCAGGCTGCAGATCATCGTAACAGGAAGTGATCATTCCGTGCCTCAACATCGTAACGGTTTGAGGGAAATTGATCATACCCGACGAGCCCTGACAGGTAACGCCGGGAAGGTGTTCGGGAAATGGCACCGACTTGCCATGCCTCGGTCATGCCGTACCCACGGTCTTGCGATGCTACAGGATTGTACGTCATGAGCCCTGATGGGTGGCTTCCGTTCGATACGTGATCCTTGACGGCAACCAGAGAACTGCGGAGATTAACCGTGCCGCTCGGGTCTTGATCCAATCGAGTTTCACCGAGTTCGGTTGTCGTGGCTGCCTGAGCCGGTCTGTCAGTTCTCTACCTCTTTGCTGGGATGTCCGATGAATTGCTCATCACTCGTTCGCCTTGCTCTCGTGAGTTGTTTCATCACCGGAATTCAAGCTTTGCAGACTGGCGCGCATGCCGCGGAATGGCAAGGTTTTGAAAAACAGGATTTCCTCGTCGAGGGACGCAATGCATTTTTGATCGTTCCCAAAATGCCCGCACCGGGCAAGCCCTGGATCTGGAGAACCGAATTCTTTGGCCATGAACCGCAAGCCGATCTGGCGCTCTTGGCCCACGGCTTTCACGTGGCCTACATCGATCTGCAAAATCTGTATGGTGCCCCGGTCGCGATGGGGCACATGGATGCACTCTACAGTCATGTTCGCCAGGAATTTGGCCTCGCCCCTAAAGTGGTACTCGAAGGCTTTAGTCGGGGTGGACTGTTTGCACTCAATTGGGGGGCAAAGAACCCGCAACAGGTGGCTTGTATCTATAACGATGCTCCCGTCTGCGATTTCAAAAGCTGGCCGGGGGGGAAGGGGACCGGAAAAGGTTCACCGGGGGATTGGGAACGTCTCAAGTCGGTCTATGGATTTGCGAGTGATGACGAGGCGATCGCTTACCCGCGGAATCCTGTGGACAATCTGGCTCCGCTTGCCAAGCAAAAAATTCCCTTGCTCCATGTCTGTGGTGAGACGGATGATGTGGTTCCGATCGACGAAAACTCACGCCTGGTTTTTCAGCGGTATCAAGCCCTGGGTGGCCCCATGACGCTGATTGCAAAACCGCACTGCAATCACCATCCGCATAGCCTGAAAGATCCGACACGCATCGTGAATTTTGTCTTGACTCATACCGGATTTGCCGACCGCGTCCGTGCAGCCACCACGCCTTACGGGTACGATTACGTTGCTTTGCGGGGTGGACTGAATCGGTGTCGCGGAAAATTTGAACAAGAAAAAACGGGCCGCGTCGCGTTTCTCGGTGGTTCGATTACGGCGGCATCCGGTTGGCGGGACCAGGTCTGCGAGGAACTCAAGCGGCGATTCCCCGAAACGCGGTTCGAGTTTATCAATGCGGGAATCCCCTCGCTCGGTTCCACCCCGGGGGCGTTCCGGTACCAGCGTGATGTGCTCGGCCAGGGACCCGTCGATCTGCTCTTTGAAGAAGCGGCCGTGAATGATGATACCAACGGTTTTTCCGCGATTGAACAGGTGCGGGGAATGGAAGGGATTGTCCGCCAGGCGCGACTGGCAAACCCCCAGTTGGATGTGGTGTTGCTCCATTTTGTCGATCCGGGAAAGATTGATCAGATCAATCGGGGTGAGGTCCCGAGCGTCATTGCCAATCATGAAAAAGTGGCCGAACACTATGGAATCCCGTCCCTGAATCTTGCACGGGAAGTGACCGAACGGATTCATGCCGGCGAGTTCACCTGGGCTCAGGATTTTCGCGATCTGCACCCATCGCCGTTTGGCCATGATCTCTATGCCAAATCGGTTCAACGTCTGTTTGATGCGGCCTGGAATGAGGGAGCCGCTCGGTCAGATGTCAATGTCCCCGCGCAGCCCCTTCCCGCTCCACTGGATCCCTTCAGCTACTTTCGGGGTCGGCTTGCCAACCCCCAGGATCTACTCGAATCCAAGTCACTGACGCTGGATCAGGATTGGAAGCTGGTTCCCGCCTGGGAGCCAATCGACGGAGCGGGGACACGGCCTGGTTTTGTCAAGGTCCCCACACTCGTGGCAGAATCGGCAGGAGCCACGTTGAAACTGAAGTTTCAGGGGTCCGGTGTCGGACTGTTTGTTGCCTCGGGTCCGGATACGGGGACCGTTGAATACCGTATCGACCAGGGGGATTGGCACACGCAAGAACTGTTTACAATCTGGAGCCCACAGCTGCATCTGCCGTGGGCAAAAATGCTGGCATCAGAACTGACAGCCGGAGAACACCTGCTGGAGCTGAAAGTGGCCAAGACGGCCGATGCGAAAAGTAAGGGACACGCAATTCGGATCGTTCATTTTCTGGTGAACTGATCCCGCTGCGACACCGGTTCTGCGATCTGACCGCTGAGTCAGTTGGCCCTCAATTGACTCAGCGTGTGCAGGACAAATCAAAAAATGCGAAGATTGTGAACCACGAATCAAACGAATCGCACGAATAGGAAGAGAGGAATTTTAAGATTCTGAAAACGGAAAACGGAAATTTCGCAGCCGCGCACTGGGTTGGTCGTTGAACGAGAAAAAGTTCAGATCACCAGTGGCAGGGCTTTCCAGGTGACCAGCGGAAGGGTTTTCCAGAGCACATATGCCACGGGACTCGCATAAAGAACGCTATCCATCAAATCGAGTAATCCACCGAATCCCGGCAGCAGCGTTGACGAGTCCTTCTTTCCCACATCCCGCTTGATCAGTGACTCGCACAAGTCGCCGACTAATCCGGTGACACCCAAGATCAGGCCATAGACGGCCGAGACGAGCCACCAAGGGGGCTGCCATAAAGCCTCGCCTGTTGGACTGAAGAGTGGGGTGGCAAAGTGCAGCCACAGAACCGCGCTGCTTGCCGAACCGATCAACGCCCCAACCGCTCCCGCCCAGGTTTTCCCCGGAGAAAGTAACGGGACGAGTTTTCGGCGGCCAAACAGGCGACCCAGGAAATACGCGCCGACATCCCCTCCCTTGGTAACCACCAGCAGCGAGCCAATCACCAGATATCCCGCTTCGCTTCCAGCAACCCAGCGTAATTGTGCGAAGACCCCCATCAAGACCCCGATGTAGCTGACGATTAATAGCTCGACCCCCAGTGTTTCCATGCTCGCCCCCGGCTCTCGATACCGATAGGTCGCCAGCAGAAACAGCACCAGAATCGTCATCGCATACGCCAGCATCACTTGAGCAAGTGTGTTGTCATCCGAGGGAATCTGAATTGGCATGTTGCCAAAACGTCCCCACCAGGCGGCAGCCGTCACCAGCACACAACAGGCCGAAACGATCACTTTATTCGGTGTAAACGATCGAGTCCAAAGTAAGTCGACCATCTCGCGGGCGCCACATAAGGCCAGCGTCAGAATGATCGCCAGCAAGATCGGGGCCGAGGGTCCCAGCCGCATATCCAGATAGAATCCCCCTGCGAACAAGGGAATCAAAATCGCCGAAACCAGAAGTCGCCAGATGAGCATTGGAACCTCAGTTCGACAAACCACCAAATCGACGCTGACGCTGGGCAAAGTCACGCAGCGCTGCGAACAGTTCGACCTGGCCAAATTCAGGCCAACATTTTTCCGTCACCCATAATTCTGCGTAACTGATTTGCCAGAGCAAGTAGTTGCTGATCCGCATTTCTCCCGCAGTCCGAATGACCAGATCGGGATCGGGCATTCCTGCCGTATCCAGATGCGCTTCAATCGTCGCTTCATCAATTTGTCCTGCATCCAGTTCCGCCGTCGCTACCTTTTTGGCAATCTTCTGCACCGCATCCACGATTTCGCTGCGGCTACCGTAGTTGATCGCTAGGCACAATCGCATGCCGGTATTGTCGCGGGCGGTCTGGTAGGTCCGGTCAATCTCGCGATTGACGCTTTCACCCAAAGCCTCACGCCGTCCGATCACGGCAAATTGCAAATTTTGACGCTCGATCTCTGCCCGCTCTTCAATTAAATACTGTTCGAGCAGTTGCATCAGAAATTTTTGTTCGAGCAGCGGTCGTTTCCAATTTTCACTGCTGAAACAGTACAGCGTCAATTGCTGTAGATTCAGTCGAGAACAGTTTTCGATCACCGTACGGACACTCGAAACGCCACGGCGATGCCCTTCGATGCGGGGTAATTCACGGGCCTGAGCCCAACGACCATTTCCGTCCATAATGATCGCAACATGGCGCGGCAATTGATCTGCCTGCAAGCCGAATTCCGCAATCTGCGCAAGGGTATACGGATCGTCGGCAGAACGACGTACCGGAGTTGGCAGAGAGTTGTTGGAAACCGCTGAAAAGACCATGTGCGAGATACCTCCACTGGATTGTGTCCTTGAGGTCACGCAAAGAGCAAGCCCACTGGGTCAGTGTACCCGCATCGCAATCGGATCGGCCCCATGAAACTCCATTGGCTCGAAGATCGATTCTGCATCGTCGTCACCATCATCAGCACGAGAGTAAAGGATTTCTTCACGATAACTCGGAGAAGCATTGGGGTCGAGGATCCCCAGCTTGACCGAATCGTGCCGGACCTCTAGCACATTGATTTGTACCGAACCCACTGTTAAACATTCGTTCTCAGCACGCAAAAAACTTCGCATCGAGCGACCTCATGAGGGGCATGAATCGAGTGATGCCAGAAGGTTCCAGGGAACCAACACGGGGCCGGTATTCTGCCGTCATTGTATCCCGAGAGCAAGTCGAAACGTCGATGTTTTTTAAAGTGAAAAATGCGACCCCAAGATCCTTGACATCGAGCGGGCGAGGATCTCCAGCCAACCCGTCACCTGCTCGTACTTGTCCCCTCAGCAAAGACCGCGACATGATGAAATTGGTCCTCTTTCCCCCGCTTGATGAAGGTCGTTTTCTTCAGGTTTGCTCGGCAGCAGACCCCATGCAGGTCGTGAACGCATCAACATTCGAGCAGGCCTTGATGGCGATTGAAGAGGCGGATGCCTTCTATGGCAAGCTGACACCCGAGTTATTGAATCGGGCCCGCAAGCTGCGCTGGGTCCAATCTCCGACAGCCAGTCTCGAACACTATCTCTTTCCAGAACTGATCGAGCATCCCTGCGTGCTGAGTAACATGCGAGGTTTGTTTTCCGATGTGGTTGCGGACCATGTGATGGGTTTTGTGCTTTGTTTTGCCCGCAACCTGCACGTCTATCTCAGGCAGCAATCGCAAGGACGTTGGTCTCCGGTCGGTGATCAGTCCTATGTCGTCGATTTTGTGAATGCACCGGGGACGGTTCTACCGATGGATCGAGCCCATCAACATTTATCGGATTGCTCGCTCGGAGTGATTGGCGTCGGGAGTATTGGTGCCGAAATTTTGCGACGGGCTGCGGCATTTGGAATGAAGCTGATCGGTGTCGATCCCGTTCGTCGTCAGGTCCCCGGCGTACTCGAAGAGGTCTGGCCAACATCCCGATTGACCGATCTCGTCCGCGAGGCTGACTACGTCGTGATTGCCGCTCCACTGACACCCGAGACCCGCCAGTTGTTTCGACGACCTCTGCTGCAGCAAATGAAAAAATCGGGAATCCTGATCAATATTGGTCGCGGTGGGATTGTGGACCTGCAGGACCTGACCGAGGCGCTTCGCCATCACGAGCTGGGTGGTGCGGGATTGGATGTGTGTGACCCCGAACCACTGCCAGCCGATCATCCGCTGTGGCAGATGCCCAATGTTATCATCACACCGCACGTGGCAGCAGCATCACTGCGGATTGCAGAACGCCATCGGGAAACGTTGCTCGAAAACATCCGCCGTTTTGTTCGTGGCGAACCCCCGGCAACTCAGGTCGATAAGCGCGCCTGGTTTTAACAGACCTGGGCCCAGAAACGACTCGTAGAAATAGACTCGTCGTCACCGCATCAAGCGGCTTTGCGCAGCGGAGTCGTGACGAAGGGATAGGCCCCGATGGGACCGTGGGGATTCCCATCCCACTGGTGATTGGCAACTTGTTCCAAAACTTTTCCCGCCACGATCATCGCTTCCAGCGCCTGCGCCCCATTCACGTGGGGCGATTGGCCTGAAACCACGCAGTGCGTGAATTCCCGCAATTCTTGTGTCAGGGCATCGGCACCGTTTTGCTCAACGGATAACGCTTCGCTGTGGATAAACCGACCGAAAACCTCTTTCTTCAAGGCTTCCAGATCCGCACCGGGCTGTGCAGCCTGTTCCAAGGGGGATGTCCCCTGGAACAAAGTTTCACTCGGGGAAAAACGTTGTACCGTACGCTGATGCAGGTCGACCGTCACACAGCCTGCAGCGGACCAGGCGGTCAGCGAACGGGAGGCAACGGGACTGATTCGACTAGCGGTGAGATCCGCGATACACCCATTCTCAAAATAGAGTCGAGCCTGTGTGGCATCCTCATTCTGGCCCATGACGCCGATCCCAAAGGCTTCACAGCGGCGTAGCGGGCTTTTCACCAGCGACAGCACCAGGTCGATATCGTGAATCATCAGGTCTAATACGACCCCAATGTCGGTTGAGCGAAACGTGTAGGTACTTGTCCGTTCGCAGCGGAGATATTTTGGTGCAACGATCGCTTTTTTTGCTGCCTGGAACGCAGGATTAAATTGTTCAATATGCCCCACCTGCAGCAATGCATGGTGTCGGGATGCCAGTGCAACGAGCTCGCGGGCTTCGGTTACGTTTCCGGCCAGTGGCTTTTCGACCAGCACCGGAATTCCGCATTCCAGAAATGCACCCGCCACCTGACGATGAGCCACCGTCGGCACCACGACCGAGACGGCATCCACCGCACGTTCGCTCAGTAAATCACGGTAGTCAGCAACCCAGCGTGTCTGATGTCGGGTCGCGACTTCTTGACCCCGTTGTTCCTGACTGTCTGCCACAGCCACCAACTCGACACCCTCCATCTCGCTCAGGATTCGGGCATGATGTCGACCCAGAGCACCGACACCCACTACCGCCACGCGTAATCGTTTCATTGTGTCAACCTTGTCGTCAGGCACAGTATTTATTCGCAATATTGATTTTCTGGTGAAGTCCGCAGCCGGATTCCACTTTGGTCTCGAGCGAACGATCGGGGTCAGCAACCGGAATTCGATCCGACGTTCGATCACAGGCCGTGTCGAGAAAAACTTGAGTGTCCCGAGTATCCTCCCGAGTATCCCGAATCATGGAAATTCTATTCGATCATTTAAGCCGCTTTCTGCTCGACGCTGGCAGCGGGTGTATTTCGCAGGGCCTCGCGTGCCCGTCCGTTTTTCCCCAGGGACGAGGCTTCACAGAAATTCAACAGGGTCATCAGCTCCAGCGGCAATGACCCCTCGGTCTGATCGGCCAGCCGCTGGCGGACTTCGTGCAGCTTGATATGTTCGCGAAACATCAGCTTGAAGGCTTGGCGGACAAGGCTAATGGCGTTTTCTGAGATTCCCCGTCTGCGCATCCCGACGACATTCACGGTAATGATCTCGGGGTTGTCGCTGCCGGCGGCCAGCATATACGGAGGGATATCCTGTGGCGCCCGACAACCACCACTGATAAAGCAGCCGGTTCCCAGGGTCGCAAAGTGATGGACGACCGAGTTCCCCGAGACGATGGCATAGTCCTGCACATGCACATGCCCCCCGAGCAGACTCCCATTACAAAGGATCACATTATTGAAAACATGACAGTTGTGGGCGACGTGCGCGTTGGCCATCAGGAAATTGCGGTCACCGATCCGGGTGATGCCATCTTCCTTGTCGGCGCCACGATTCACCGTGACCCCTTCACGAAAGAGATTGTCGTTGCCGATTTCGACCTTGGTGGCAGAACCCGTGTAACCAATGTCCTGAGGTTCTCCCCCAATCACCGATCCGGGAAAAAAGCGATTACGCTGTCCAATCGTCGTGTGTCCGACAAGTGCCACATGGCTGTCGAGTTTGCAACCGTTGCCGATCGTGACATGCGGGCCAACCACGCAGAAGGGGCCAATTTCGACGTCTTCGCCGATCTGCGCTTGAGGATCCACTTGCGACAAAGGGGAAATCGTTCTTGTCATGGTGTCGTCCTTCACGAAGTCGCTCGATATGAAACATTATTGAAAATTCAATGGTCATGATTGGGGACACCCGATGGTATCTGCTGTCAGTGCCAACGGGATTCTTGGTGTTCATGCGGCTCGTCGAACGAGCTGGGGTACGACTTGTGAGGCCTGGACCTTTCGGCAGATCTCGTGGTTCAAATTGTGTCCCGAACGATACGCTCGAAAGTGCCCGTGCACGTCGCATCCGAGCAACGCAAAATCGCCGATACAATCGAGGATCTTATGCCGGACGCATTCGTCAGCAGCTCGTAACTGATTGCCCAGCACCCCGTCCGGGCCGAAGATCAACAGATCTTTCTCGGTCACCCGTGACCCATAACCCTGCGACTGAAGTGCTGCCACTTCGGTTTGCAGAATGAAGGTTCGGGCATAAGCGATATCGGCCACGAAGGTCTCTGGAGCAAATTCAAAGGTTAATAATTGGGGCTTGATGGGAGATCGAGGGCCGTAGTCCAGTTCGTAGCTGATCACCAGCGTGCGGCGGAAGACGGGACCTGCGGAAATCTCGGCATCGTCGCTCCCCGGCTTGGTTCTCGCATCGGCGCGTAGGACAAGCGTTTCGCGGCGTGTCGACTGCGTCACAATCCCGGCATCCTGCAGGACTTGGACAAACGGCAGACACGATCCATCAGCACCGGGTAATTCGGGGCCATCCAGACAGACCAAACAGTTGTCGATCTGCAAACCCGCGAGTGCGGCCATCACATGCTCGATCAATTCCACTGTAGCGGAACCATTGGAAATGGCCGTTCGCCGTTGACGGGGAAGGACGAATTCCAACCGAGCCGGAATTGGTTCAGTCCCCAGTAAATCGATACGTTGAAAACGGATCCCATAATTGTCGGCAGCGGGATGAAAATGAACGTTGATGTTCGCCCCCGTCAGAAACCCGAAACCCGAGTAACTTGCTGGTCGAATCAGCGTACGTTGAAGTCTGGAATGCATAGAACTCACCCTGCGATATGCCGTATCCGATGGGGGGGGCTTGCACGTCGGCGAAGCCGTGTCGAGTCGGACGTGGGCGACCGTGAATGGAAGCGGTCAGAACGGAAACCGACCCTGGCGGTGGTCCAGGGTCGGCGGAGTTCGTTGTCCGTCGAACATGGATCAGTTCTTCGGATTCGCTCGTGAGTTTTCTTTTTCTGCCGAGGTTCGGGCAGGTCCCTTGGATGGAGCGGCCTCGGGATTGAGTCGCTTGTTCAGGCTCTCAAGCACTGGGGTCGTGATGTCTTCGTTGGCGCGGTAGTAGACGACCTGACGGTTCATCCCCTGCAAGAGTGCCTGAGGATTCTCGGTGTCGAGGTCTTCGCGATTAAAGCGAATGATCAACGTGTAGTTGAAGTGTGTGGCGTACTTTTCGACCATGCGCGAGACTTCGTTGTACACCTGCAGATAAATCTGTGATTCCTTCTTGAGGAATTCACGCGACATCTGACGGCGGAAGTTTTCAAACTCGGCAGCCTTTTTCACGGCCAGCTGTTCGAGCTTGGTGTACTCGGCACCACCTTCCTTCAGTTCCTTCAACTTTTGTTGAAGTTCGACAATTTCCTTCTGCATGTCTTTGGCTTGATCTTCGCTTTGCGTAATTTCGACCTTCAGGTCTTCTCGCAAAGTTTCGAACTTTTTGTAGTTCTTGAAGACAAACGCCATGTCAATCAGGCCCACTTTATGTGGAATGTTGGTCGCGGTCGCAGCAGCAACCGGTTCCTTTTCTTTGCCTTGCTGACTCCAAGCGTTCCCCGTCAGAGCGAGAACGCCAGCCAACAGGGCGATAACGGATGCCGAAACGATGACTTTCTTCACGGCTGATGCACTCCTTTGCGTGGCCGAACGGACAAAATTCATTTGAGTTGTTGTCGCATCCGCCAACAGGACCTGATTCCATCAGGCGATTCCATGGCGGACGGGAAGACTTCCGCATTTTGCACAGCCGGGAAATCTCGTCAATACGAACTCAGCCGCGATTCGGCTTTCTTTCAAGAGATTTCCGTAAACAGGGGGATTCCCGAGGGAAATTGCGTGCGAACACGCCGCGCGCTGAAGTTGACAGGCCTCAATTGTGCTGGAAATTCGGGTCAGTGGGTCCGTTTGAAAGGGAAGCGTGCGACATCGCTATCTGCGATGCGGAAATCGTCATGCGTGTTGACGGAGAAGAGTTTCGTTGGAGCATCCATCTCCCAGGAGGCGCAGTCCCATTCTCTGAAGAAGTATTTTTCGAGCCGCTCGGAAGGATGGTCCGCGCGAACGTTTCCGACAATCCGACTGGACTTCGAATTCTTCCGTAACAGCGTTGTGACATGATGCCATGACACTCAACCACAACAACGAAAACGCCCCGGTTCAAATTCCGTTGAACCGGGGCGCCCCGATCACCGCGTCATGTACCGTTCCATCAGCCGAGGGCGCGGTCGGTCTTTATCATGTGCTCGATTGCTTGAACTCGGGTCGTTTTCTGCAAACGAACACTGGATGTCCCTGCCATACGGCAGAGACATCCAGTAACCCAGAGTCATTCAACTGCATCCGTGGCTGGTGCCACAGTTATGACAGAGATAGCAATTCCCATTTCGGACGGTAATTGCTCCACAATTGCTGCAGCTGGGGGCATCGGATTGGAACTTGGCAAATTGCTGATTGCGATTTGCGGTTGGTTCCACCCCGGCAGCCGACGACTGCAAGGTCTTGCTCGAAGCCGTTGCCCGTTGAGCCATCACAAGTGGTGGCTTGACGCTGGTATGACCATTTGAGCTATGACCGCTGACCGAATGGCCATTGGTTCCCTGTCGACCCGTCGTCGCCCCATTCAGGCTTTGACCATTCGTCGCATGGGTCCCATTCTTGCCGTTAACGAGCACTGAGGTGGCAGGGGTGGCCGAAGTCGCAGGCAGGGCCTTATTTGAAGCGACTTCGGCCGAACGCTGACTTTCCTCATCGTCCTGACTATCTCCGATCAAAGTGGTCTCGGGACGTTTCGGCACGTTCGCTTCGCGGAAGCCAGGCAGGAACTGAATCCCCAGCCAGCGGAAAATATAGTCCACGATGCTTTTGGCATTGGGAATCTCTGGGTTGGGTGTCCAGCCACTCGGTTCAAATCGCGAGTGCGAAAATTTTTCGACCAGAACTTCCAGGGGGACACCATACTGCAGACCCATCGAGGTCTCGGTACCGATGACATCCATCAGTCCCCCGATCGTACTCCCTTCCTTCGCCATACTGATGAAGAGCTCGCCCGGCGTACCATCTTCAAACAGGCCGACGGTGATATACCCTTCGTGGCCACCCACGCTGAACTTGTGAGTCAGCGAATGACGCGTGGCCGGAAGTCGGCGACGAGCGGGTCGATCGTCCGTCGTACCACCCTTCTTCCGATCCCCTTCCTTGGTTGTCGACAACGGTTGGCTTTGCTTGGAACCATCACGGTAAATCGCCAAAGCCTTCAGCCCGAGTCTCCACCCTTCGAAATAGGCCTTTTCAATATCGTCAACGGTACTGTCCGCAGGCATGTTGACCGTCTTGGAAATGGCACCCGACAGGAATGGCTGGGCTGCCGCCATCATCTTGACGTGAGCCTTCCATTGGATCGTGCGAGTTCCATTCATCGCCTTGAAAGCACAGTCGAAGACTGCGAGATGATCGGACTTCAGGTCCGCAGCACCCTCGATCGTTTCCGTCTCTTCAATGTGCTTGATGATCCGGTCGATCTCGGCGACTTCGTAGCCCAGTGTCTTCAGAGCCAGTGGAACCGTCCGGTTGACGATCTTCATCATGCCACCACCCGCCAGTTGCTTGTACTTGACCAAAGCAATATCGGGTTCAATCCCCGTCGTGTCACAGTCCATCATGAAGGCAATGGTTCCGGTAGGAGCCAGCACGGTGGCCTGAGCGTTGCGGTAACCATACTGACGACCGGCATCGACACATTCGTCCCAGACTTTCCCGGCGGCATTCCGCAGGTAATCCGGACACGTGGAATCGATCCGATCTACCGCATCCCGATGCATCCGCATCACTCGCAGCATCGGGTCGGCGTTATCCTTGTACCCGGCGAAGGGGCCAAGATATCCGGCAATCCGGCTTGAAGTGAGATAGGCCTGTCCGGTCAGTAATGCCGTCAACGCACCCGCGATCCCACGACCGGCGTCGCTGTCGTAGGGGATTCCCATCGACATCAGCAGGCTTCCCAAGTTGGCGTAGCCCAACCCCAGTGGCCGATACAGATGGCTGTTCTTGGCAATGGTCGGGGTGGGATAACTGGCATTGTCGACCAGAATTTCCTGGGCCGTAATGAAAATCGAGGCCGCAGCGCGGAATCGCTCGACATCAAATCCCCCCTCAGGTCGCTGAAACTTGCGCAGATTCAAACTTGAAAGGTTACAGGCGGTGTCATCCAGGAACATGTATTCGGAACAGGGGTTCGAGGCATTGATCCGACCCGAGTTCGGACAGGTATGCCACTTGTTGATCGTCGTGTCGTACTGAACTCCGGGATCACCGCAGGACCACGCCCCTTCTGACATCTCACGCAGCAGAAATTTCGCCTCGTATTCGGGTCCAGACCGGGTGTGGTCGGTGACCCAGCGAGTTTTCCATTTCTTGTTCTCTTCCACCGCCCGCATGAACTCGTCGCTCAGTCGGACCGAGAGATTCGCATTCTGGAACATGATCGACGAATAGGCTTCACCGTTGAAGTTCGAATCGTATTCACCACTATCGATCAGCACGCGGGCCTTTTTCTCTTCGCGCTTTTTGCACTGGATGAATTCCAGAATGTCGGGATGCCAGTCTTTCAGCGACTGCATCTTGGCGGCACGTCGAGTCTTTCCACCCGATTTCACCACGGCGGCAATCTGGTCGTAAACCCGCATGAACGACAACGGGCCGGAAGGAGTTCCCCCGCCAGACAGCTTTTCTTTTGCGCCGCGGATCGTGGAAAGATCGGTTCCGGTCCCGGAACCAAACTTGAACAGCATCGCCTCGCTTGTCGCCAGACGCATGATGTCTTCCATGTTGTCATCGACCGCCTGGATAAAGCAGGCCGAAGCTTGGGGAAGTTCGTACGAGGTGGCAGGGCGTTCGACTTCTTGTGTGGAGGGGTTGTAGTGGTAGTTCCCCCTCGCCCCTCGAACCCCGTATTGCTGATACAGGCCAACGTTGAACCAGACCGGAGAATTGAATGACCCGTATTGATGCAGACACATCCAGGCTAAGTCACGGTAGAAGTTCTCGCCATCCTCACGGCTGGCAAAATACCCCCCGGCAATCCCCCAATCGGCGATCGTCCGAGCAACGCGGTGAATCACCTGCTTCACGCTGGTTTCACGCTCGGCTGTCCCATGCTCGCCGTAAAAATACTTCGAAACGACGACATTGGTCGCCAAAGCGCTCCATTGTGCCGGAATCTCACATTGGGTCTGCTCGAACAGCACCTTGCCGTTCTCGTCTTTGATCGCCGCAGTTCGGTAATCCCATTCGACTGTGGAGTACGGATCCGTGTCGGCAGGACAGAATCGGGGGGGAACAGACATCGCGCGCATTTCCGGCAGCGACCGTGGACTCGAGCCTGGACTGTTGGGAACAGTCGTGGCGGCGGCAGCGGAACCTGACGAAGTCATTCCATTAGACTGGTGCATCATGCACACTCCTCATTAATCCAGAGTCATAAGAACTGCCACAGCCTGGCAGAAGGCGTTAAGAATCGTTCGGTAATCAGAATTAAAAGAACATGCATGTCATCTGCGAATCGCACCGTTGCCCAGTGTTTGAGTCGTTCAAGTCCAGCAAGAGTCGTTTAGCGACCGTCGTATCTCTGGGAAGCTGTTCTCAATCAGGCAAGAATCATATCGGCACTATAGGTAGCGGTTCTGATGGGAATTTCACGCTACATGTGGTAACAGCTGTTCTCTAGCTACAATAAAAATCGCGAGCCAAAATGTCAACAGTCTGTCTCGCAAAACCAGCCGCTGACGACCCGGTCAGGCCGCTTAAGTCGAAGTCAAACCGTGAGTTATTTCCTTGAGAAAAAATTGCGAAATTCTTCACCGAGGTGCCGTTTCGCGGGTTCCGCAGCGATTCCGCCGAGGTGCTGGCAGCGGGGCGTGTGGCAGAAAATCCGGCTGTTGGGGGGTTTCGACCCGATTTCAGGCACAAATTCCCCTTTGCCTCTGCAGAATGGGCTCGTTGCTTCTCAAGGTTTTCTGGGATTGGTACGATCATGTGAGCGTTGAATCCTCCGATGTTTTGGAAGGGGGATTGGATGACTTCGCTGTGGGGCGAAGTGACAACTTGGCCAGCGAACGTGAATTACGCGGACGCAAGACTGCTCGTGTTAACGAGTAAGGAATTTAGACATGGCGGCGACGAACCCTTTTGGTGCAGAATCCGTTCTCAAGACCAGTGCCGGCGAATTCAAATACTTTTCGCTCCCCCAACTGGCGAAAAAAGGGTTCGGACAGATCGATACGCTGCCGTTCTCGATGCGTGTGCTGCTCGAAGCGTGCCTCCGCAACGTCGATGGGTTTCTCGTCACCGACGAGCATGTCTCACAAGTAGCCAACTGGGATGCAGCCAAGCCGCAACAAGTGGAAGTTCCGTTCATGGTTGGGCGGGTTGTCTTGCAGGACTTCACCGGCGTCCCCGCTGTTGTCGATATGGCAGCGTTACGAGACGCGATGATCCGCATGGGGGGCGATCCTAAGAAGATCAATCCACTGGTCCAGTGTGACCTGGTGATCGATCACTCGGTCCAGGTCGATTACTTTGGAACCGGTGATTCGCTGCAGAAAAACGTCGATCTCGAATTCGAACGAAATCTCGAACGCTATCAACTGCTCCGCTGGGCTCAGCAAGGACTCAGCAACTTCCGCGTCGTCCCCCCGGCGACCGGAATCGTCCACCAGGTGAATCTCGAATACCTTGCCAAGGTAGTCTTGACCAAAGACGGGGTGGTCTATCCCGACAGTTTGGTCGGAACCGACAGCCATACCACGATGATCAATGGTCTGGGTGTCGTCGGCTGGGGTGTCGGCGGTATTGAAGCCGAAGCGGTCATGCTGGGGCAGCCGATTTACATGCTGATGCCGGAAGTCGTCGGTTTCAAGTTGAGCGGCAAGCTACCGGAAGGGACCACCGCGACCGATCTGGTGCTGACCGTGACCCAGATGCTGCGAAAACATGGAGTCGTCAACAAGTTTGTCGAGTTCTACGGACCGGGTCTCGATGCGATGTCGCTTCCGGATCGGGCCACTTTGGCAAATATGGCACCGGAATATGGTGCCACGATGGGTTTCTTCCCTGTCGATGACGAAACCTTGCGGTTCCTGCGGCGGACCGGTCGGACTGAAGCCGAAGTCGAACTGGTCGAAAAGTATTACAAAGCTCAGGGGATGTTTCGCACGGCCGATTCACCCGACCCCCGCTTCAGCTCGAAGCTGGAATTGGAACTCTCGACCGTTGTCGCCTCGATGGCGGGACCAAAAAGACCACAAGACCGTGTGTTGCTGAGCGACATGAAATCCGCCTGGCTGAAAGAACGAAGCACCAGTTTTGGTCACCCGACTGCAGCCACGCCGGTGGCGGTCAAGGGGGCGGATTGCCAGATTGGCGATGGGGCCGTCGTGATTGCTGCCATTACCAGCTGTACCAATACCAGCAATCCCTCGGTCATGCTGGGTGCCGGGTTGTTAGCCCGCAACGCGGTGGCGAGAGGACTGACCAGTAAGCCCTGGGTAAAAACCAGTCTCGCACCCGGCAGTCGCGTCGTCACCGAATACCTCGCCAAATCAGGTCTCGATAAATCCCTGAATCAACTCGGTTTCAATACCGTCGGCTACGGCTGTACCACCTGCATCGGAAACAGCGGGCCACTTCCGGAAAACGTTTCGCAGGCGGTCGCTGAAGGAGACCTGGTCGTCTCGGCAGTCCTCTCGGGAAACCGGAACTTCGAAGGCCGGATTAACCCCCAGGTCAAAGCCAATTATCTGGCGAGTCCTCCACTCGTCGTCGCCTATGCATTGGCAGGAACCACCGACATTGATCTGACCACCGAACCACTCGGCCACGATCCCGCCGGAAAACCCGTCTACCTCAAGGATATCTGGCCCACCTCGAAAGAGATTGAAGCGACCATCGCTTCGTCGATCACTCCCGAGATGTTCACCACCGAATACGGCCACGCGGCCCTCGGTCCCATCGAGTGGCAGAAGATTACCGGAGCAACCGGACCATTGTACAAATGGGACGAGAAGAGCACCTATGTGCAAGAGCCGCCGTTCTTCATCAACATGCCGGTCAATCCCCCCCCGATTCACGGGATCAGCGGTGCGGTCTGTCTGTTGTCCGTCGGGGACTCGGTCACCACAGACCACATCAGCCCGGCCGGTGCGATCAAGGCGAGTTCCCCAGCGGGACTCTTCCTGCAGCAGAGTGGTGTCGCTCCGCTCGATTTCAACAGCTACGGAGCTCGTCGGGGGAACGATCGCGTGATGACGCGAGGAACCTTCGCCAATATCCGCTTGCGTAACTTGCTTTGCCCCGGCACCGAGGGGGGAGTCTCGAAGTACTTCCCGACCGGTGAACAGATGTCCGTCTACGATGCCGCAATGAAGTACAAAGTGGATGGGACGCCGCTGGTGGTGTTGGCGGGTGCTGAATACGGGACCGGTTCGTCACGCGACTGGGCCGCGAAGGGGACATTCCTACTGGGTGTTCGCGTCGTGATCGCCACCAGTTTCGAACGGATCCATCGGTCGAACTTGGTTGGGATGGGGGTACTTCCTCTGCAGTTCCGTGCCGGTGAAAATCGAGAGTTCCTCGGTCTCGATGGAACCGAAACGTTCGAAATTCAACTGGACGATCGCTTAAAGCCGTTGCAGGCGGTGGAAGTCATGGCGACCAAGCCCGATGGGACCGCAGCCCATTTCGTCGTGACCTGCCGCATCGATACTCCGGTGGAAGTCGAGTACTACCGTCACGGCGGCATCCTGCATAAAGTTCTCCGAGACTTGGTAAAGAGCTGATTCCCGTACCAAGTCTGCGGAACCATTACGGCCTGTTTGACTGGGAGACCCGTTCATGAATCACTGGCTTCAGCAACAGACGCGAAGAAGTTTCTTCGGCAGAACGGCAACCGGACTCGGGGGGGCCGCTCTGGCATCACTGCTTGCGCAGGATGCGGGGGCGAATCCGGATTCTCCCACCGGAGACCATCACCCCGCCGCGACCCTGGGGCACTTTGCTGCCAAAGCCAAACGAGTGATCTGGCTCTTCCAGTCAGGAGCCCCTTCGCAGCTTGATTTGTTTGATTACAAGCCGAAAATGGCCGAGTTCCATAAACAAGAACTCCCCGCCTCGATTCGGATGGGGCAGCGGCTGACCGGTATGACATCGGGGCAGTCGAGTTTTCCCGTTGCCGCCTCGAAGTTCAAGTTCGCTCAGCATGGCCAGTCGGGAATGTGGTTGAGCGAGACGCTGCCTTATACCGCCAAAATTGCCGACGAAATGTGCCTGATCCGGTCGATGCATACCGAAGCGATCAACCACGATCCGGCCATCACGTTTTTTCAAACGGGAAGTCAACTTCCTGGGCGACCCAGCTTCGGTTCGTGGGTCGATTACGGTCTCGGTTCGATGAACGAGAACCTGCCAACTTTCGTCGTGATGATCTCTAAGTCCGGCACCAAGGGACAGGGGCTACTGGGCCGATTGTGGGGCAGTGGCTTTTTGCCCTCACAGCACCAGGGAGTCAAACTCCGTGGCGTAGGTGATCCAGTGCTTTATCTCTCGGATCCACAGGGGATGGATCGTGAAGGTCGCCGGCAAATGCTCGATGGTTTGGCACAGCTGAATCAACTGCAGTACACCGATGTGGGGGATCCTGAGATCACCGCTCGCATCGCGCAATACGAACTCGCCTTCCGCATGCAGACCTCGGTCCCGGAACTGATGGAGACGACCCAAGAGTCGGCCCATACCTTTGAAATGTACGGCGAAGAGAGCAAGAAGCCAGGAACATTCGCGGGGAATTGCCTGCTGGCCCGTCGACTGGTCGAACGGGGCGTCCGCTTCATTCAGTTGTATCACCGGGACTGGGACCACCATGGTGGCTTGCCGGATCGGATGGTTCAGCAATGCAAGGAAACCGACCAAGCCTCGTCCGCATTGATTCAAGACTTAAAACAACGAGGGTTGCTCGACGAAACACTGGTTGTTTGGGGTGGCGAGTTTGGGCGGACAGCCTATTGTCAAGGTGCGATCACTGACACCACCTATGGTCGTGACCATCATCCCCGCTGCTTCTCGCTTTGGCTCGCGGGTGGGGGGATCAAGCCGGGAATGGTGTTCGGTGAGACCGATGACTATTCCTACAACATCGTTCGTGACCCCGTGCATGTTCATGACCTGCAAGCGACCATGCTCAACCAACTGGGACTCGACCACACCCGCTTGACCTATCGTTTTCAAGGCCGCGACTTCCGGGTCACCGACATTCACGGCAAAGTGGTTTCCGAGATTCTGGCCTGAGGACCACGGCCAACGTGAACCACGCCAATCATGACCACGCCAAACTGGTGGCCGTGCGTACGAGATTACATCCGCACGACCTCGCCACTGACAAGCGATTGCTCCAGAGCTTCAATAAGTTGCACCACCTCGGCAGCATCCGCCAGCGTCGGCAGTGTTGTCGGCTCACCACGCCAGGCAGTCACCAGTTGACGGATGAGCGACTCGGCGGGAAACGGTGGCTTCTCGATCGGCTCGTCCACAATCTCGCCATCCGCTGTTTCGGTAAAGAGGCGATCGCCCCGAAAGCTACCGGTTGCCCCTTCCAGCACCCAGCCGGTCCGTGACCCCAGTCGCGATGCCAGATTGATCTCAATCCGCGCGGTGCAGCCATTCGCAAATTCGACGATTGCGAGAAATCCGTCCGCTGACGCCGAGTTGCTACGACCCGAGCGTTTGCCGAACACACGCTGGGGTGGGGAAGGGTTCAAGATCCGCAATTGATCGAGGTGATGGTAACCGAACTCCCGTAAGACCCCGACTTTCGAAGTTTCCTGAGGGACCCGTTTTTCCTGCACCGAGAGCATGACCGAATGCAATGTCCCCAGGCGTCCGGTCCCCATCGCCCCCATCGCGGCCAGAAAGTCTGCGGACCCACGTCGCAGGGTAGCAATCGTCGCCAAGCGGCGCGTGCTGGCCGCCTGCTGATCCAACTTCCGCAATTCCGCCGCACTGAAGCACCAGGGACGATGCAGCACCACATGCTGGCCCGCCTGCAAAGCCGAGGTAACGGCCTCGGCCGAAATGTCATCCACGAGAAACAAGGCCTCGACCTCATTACGTGCCGACTGGGACGGTGGTTGATCCCAGAGTGGGAATGGCGAGCCGGCGACCAGGCTACGTCGCTGGGGGGACGCGTCGTAGGCCCCAGCCAGATGAACCTCATCGCAAAGACTCAGGGTTTCGAGCTGAAACAGGCCGGCAGGGCTGAGTCCCACGACACCCACCTGCCAGATTTTCGCGACGTGATGCGGAGGAACAGGATCGGTTTTATCAGACACGTTTTTGTTGGGCACGATGGGTGTGGTTACTGGACTACGAGGTGAACGATTTTCGAGGCGATGATTTTCAGCAGAGCTGTGCAGGTCACAATCACGACCAAGGCTGCAGTCGCGGGGACTCGCAGGACTTTTCGAGTTCCGGTCGAGGCGGGTTTACTGCGAGGGACGAGTGACACCACTGACTTTCAGTTTAAGGTCGCCAATACATTTGGCACCGGGTGGGGCATTGATCTTCAGGAACAGCACTCCCTCTTTTTTTGGATTAAATTCGTGTTTGGATTTGATCGTAAAGGGCTCGGGGGGCTGCTTTCCGTTCTGATTTTCTTCTGTGACAATCATCCCCATTAGGGCACCGGTGGGGACACGGCCTACCAGATCTCGCATCACATTTTCGGTGGGAAAACCATCTGCATTCAGGGTCGAGGCCGAGAGGATCAGCTTATAGTCCCCGGTAGCCTCGATTCGTGTCAGCTTGTCTTTTTGCACCGTTCCGACGGGTGTCCAATCGCTGCTGGTATCAAATTTGAAATCGACTTCGCTGGATTTCAACATTTGATCATCGAGATCGGCAATTTTCTTTTTGAAGTCTTCATTTTTGGGATCGAGTTTCAGCAGGACTTCCAGCAGAAACTTGGCCCGATCGTATTGGCCCGATCGTTCATAACCCTCAATAATCGCTTTGGATTCATTCTCGAAGGTATCCTGCAGTTTTTGCAGCCGCGCATCAATCTGTTTATTTTCAGTTGCCGTTAGCGGTTTCACCGGCTTCGGCTTCGACTTTCCCGACTGGGCGAGCGAGGTCGAAACCAGCACCAGTGAAATACTGATGATGATGGCCACCGTTGCCAGTGAGATCGCCGGGGTGGCGGCGTTCACACCCGTCCGCAGTTGTCGTGCCACGATGACATCCTTCATTAAGAAAAGGAAAGCTCTAGTGCTGTCCCGACGCTCTTCGTCAGCGACGCGAACTCCATTAGAAGCAATCGTATCAGCGTTCGCAATCCGCATTACTGCAGAACCGCTATCCTAGTACGAACTCCCCGCATCGATCGGGGCTTGGCAAAGTCCCTTCGCTGGGGAAAATTGTTGCCCTGCGGCACCTCTCTGCCATCGTTTTCTGGCGAATGAAAAACCCCAAGCGAATTCGGTCACCGTTCCCTCCTCGAAAACGGTATAGTGCGACTGGAAATTGTGCTGGTTCGAGAAATTTGCCAAAAGACTGGTCCGAGGGCTCTGGGTTATGCTGGAAAAACTGATCGACATCTCGCTGGCAAATCGGATGCTGGTCATCTCGTTCGTCTTCATCATGGCGGCCCTCGGGGTCTACTCGGCCATCAGCTTGCCGATTGACGCGGTCCCCGACATGACCAACGTGCAGGTGCAGATCGTGACCGAAGCGGGGGCCTTGTCGCCACTCGAAGTCGAACAGTACGTCACCTCCCCCGTCGAACTGACGATGAGCGGCCTGCCCAACGTCGAAGAGATCCGCAGTACTTCGAAATTCGGGCTGTCACTGGTGACGGTGGTTTTTCATGAAGGGACCGATGTTTTCCGTGGTCGGCAATTGATTGCCGAACGACTGATTGATGCCGCCGAACGGGTTCCCAAGGGTTATGGAACCCCGCGACTCAACCCGCTCACCACCGCCCTCGGGGAAATTTTGCAATTTGAGGTGCGTGGTGACGGGTATTCACCGATGGATCTCAGAACGATCCTCGAATGGCAAATTGCACCCCGCTTGCGACAGGTTCCCGGCGTCACCGAAATCAATTCGCATGGGGGCTACTATCAATCGTTCGAAGTTCGGCCTGATCCGGACCGAATGGCGAGTTTCGGCATCTCATTGCCCGACCTGTTTCGCTCGCTCTCGGCAAACAACGGAACCTCGGGCGGGGGGTATGTTGTGCATCATGGTGAACAGCGATTCATTCGAGGACAGGCGCTCCTGACGAACGAAGGGGATATCGAAAACGTCGTTGTTCGTGGCAACCATGATGGAACTCCGGTTCTGGTGCGTGATATTGCCGAAGTCGCGATTGCCCCTCTGACCCGTCAGGGGGCGGTCACACGTGATGGACGTGGTGAGGCGGTCATGGGGATGGTGATGATGCTCTGGGGGGCAAACTCACGCACCGTTGTGCTCGCCGCCAAAGAGCGGCTGGCGGAAATCAACAAGACACTTCCCAAAGGGGTCTCTGCGGAAGTGACCTATGATCGTGCGGATCTCATCAATCGCACCCTGCATACGGTCGAAAAAAATTTGCTGGAAGGGGGAACGCTGGTCGTTATTGTCCTGCTGGTGATGCTGGGAAGCCTGCGGGCCGGGATTGTCGTGGCGCTGGCAATCCCCCTCTCGATGCTGTTCGCGGCGAATATGATGGCCATGACCGGGATCACAGCCAGTCTGATGAGTCTCGGAGCGATCGACTTCGGGTTGATCGTCGACAGTTCGGTGATCATGGTCGAAAACTGTATGCGGCGGATCGCCCATAACAAAGAAGGGCGGCCACATGTCGAAGTGGTCCGGGATGCTGCGATCGAAGTTCGCAAGCCGACGATGTTCGGTGAACTGATCATCTCGATCGTCTATCTGCCGCTGCTGACGCTGCAGGGGACCGAAGGAAAATTGTTCCGGCCGATGGCTCTGACCGTGCTGTTTGCCCTGGCCGGGTCACTGATTCTATCGCTCACCCTGATGCCGGTTCTGGCCTCGCTGGCCCTTCCCCGGAAGATGGAAGAAAAAGAGATCTTCATCATTCGGATGTTCCATCGCATTTATCATCCGATCGTACACCAGACGGTGCTGCATCCGATCCTGACGGTCGCCGCCGCATTATTGCTGTTCACGGTTAGCATCCCAATTGCGATGAACCTGGGGGGCGAATTCATGCCGAAGCTGGATGAAGGGGATCTCTTAATCGAAGTCAATCGGTTGCCGAGTGCGACGCTGGAAGGTTCCATCCCGATGGGTGAACAGGTGGAATCGCTGTTATTGAATTTTCCAGAAGTGAGAACGGTCTTCTCTAAGACTGGTCGTCCCGAGATTGCCAACGACGTGATGGGGGTCCAGCAAACCGATGTCTGGGTCCTCTTGAAGCCCGATTCGGAATGGCCCCGGCACAAATCGCGCGAGGAATTGTTTGATGAAATGCGGGTTGTCCTGAACAACAATGTCCCCGGTGCCCTCTTTGGGTTTACGCAGCCGATCGAGATGCGTGTGGATGAACTGGTTGCCGGTGTCAAAGCGAATGTCGCAGTGCTGCTCTACGCACCCCATGGCACCACGCAATCGAGTGAGGATGGCTCGCACCTGAAGGAACTCGAGACCCTCGCCCGACTCGGCAAGAGCGTCGAAAAGGTCCTGCACGGGATCTCGGGTGCTGTTGATATCAAGGCCGAACACCAGGCGAACCTTCCTACGGTGCGGATTCAGGTCAAGCCCGAGGCGCTGGCCCGGTACGGGATCGACGCCGATCAGGTGATGCAGACCGTGGCCACCATGGGGGGGCAAAAGGTCGGTGAAGTCTTTCGTGGACGGATGCGGTTTCCGATCATGGTCCGCATCCCTGTCGAATGGCGAACGGATCTGGACCGACTGGAACAGATTCCCGTTTTCGCAGCCAACGGCCAGCAGGTGCCGCTCGGTGAACTCGCCAACCTGATCCTGGAAGAGACTCCTCCCGGAATCGAACATGATCGCACCCAGCGTCGGACTTATGTGCAATGCAATGTCCGTGGCCGTGATGTGGAGGGTTTTGTGAACGAAGCCAAACGAGCGATCGCCCAAGCGGTGAAAATGCCGACCGGCTACGAGATCGAATGGGGCGGAGATTTTAAGAATCTGCAATCGGCCAAAGCCCGTTTAATGCTGGTCACGCCGGTGGTGCTGCTGCTAATTTTCCTGCTGTTGCATACGACCTTTCATTCGGCTCGTCTGGCCAGTCTGATTTTTCTGGCAATTCCGATCGCCGCCTCAGGAGGAGTTTTTGCCCTGGCTCTGCGCGGTATGCCCTTTAGCATCTCGGCTGGGGTCGGATTTATCGCCCTGTTTGGTGTCGCCGTCTTGAATGGCCTCGTCTGGGTCAGTGCGGCCGAGCATCTGCGTCATGCGGGACACACCGCCAAAGCGGCGGCGGAAGAAACCGCGCTGAATCGCTTACGGCCCGTCCTGATGACCGCCCTGGTTGCCAGTCTCGGTTTCCTGCCGATGGCGATTTCTCATACCGCCGGGGCCGAGATTCAGCGTCCACTCGCCACCGTCGTGATCGGCGGCCTGATCACCTCGACACTCTTAACCGCCTTGGTCGTCCCGGCCATTTACCCCTGGTTTACGGGACACAAGGGGACCGAACAACCTCAGGTCGCCTGACGCGCTGTGATCCTGTTGATCTGCGGCCTTGGCCGGCGTTCTCACCCTTCCCGTACCACCCGCTTGGCCTTCATTTCGAAGCGGGGAAGCGATCCGCAGGGGACGGTCATCACTTCCGCCAGAAACTGCAGTCGCTGCTTGATGCGGCCGGTGATCGCTTCGGCCAACGCGATCCCATCCGCATCGGTCTGAGGCTCAATCTCGATTCGCAGATGCATCATCTCACGATGATGGGTCACCACGATGCGAAATTCGACGACTGCGGGAAATTCCCGGATAATCGCCTCGATACTTGACGGAAAGACGTTATTCCCGCGAATCACCAGCATATCATCGGTGCGGCCCAGAATTCCTCCCTGCAGACGCATCCAGTTGCGACCCGAAGGGTGTGGCGATTGTGCCAGCTCGACCAGATCGCCCGTTCGATAGCGGAAAAGCGGTGAACCGGTTCGGCCGAGGCTGGTGATGACCAGTTCCCCGCGCCCATCGATGGCGGTCCCACCCGTATCGGGATTGATGATTTCCGGAATACAGGCCGATTCGTTGACGGTGAGGCAATGGGGGTCGTCTTCGCATTCCGTGGCCATCGGCCCCAGTTCGGTCATTCCCCAATGATCAAACACTCTCGCTCCCCAAGCTTCCGCGATGCGGGCCCGCACCGAAGGGATCGAGCCCCCCGGTTCACCCGCCACCAGAATCGCACGGACCGAACTTTGCGAGACATCCAACCCCTGTAAGCTGGCGACCTCGGCCAGCCGCAACGCATAGGTTGGTGTACAGCCGAGCCAGGTGACCTGATTCTCGAAAATCAATTTCAGTCGTGCCTCGCTGCTCATTCCTCCCGCAGCCAGGCAGAGATTTCCTTGGCGTGCGGCCCCCTCAAAGCCGGCCCAGAAACCAAGAAACGGCCCAAACGAGAACGGGAAACAAAGCCGGTCTTCGCGACGTAGCCCGAGCAACCGGTAGATCGTCGACCAGCAGTCCAGCATCCAGTTCCAGCTGGCGGGGGTGTCGAGCCACCTAAGCGGAGACCCGGTTGTGGTGCCGCTCGTTTGATGTAATCGCGAATAATCCGTAACAGGAAATGTCAGATTTGTTCCGTATGGTGGGAACGCAGATTGATCTTTTGCCAATTCGCTCTTGGTAGTGAAGGGTAACAACGACAGATCAGCCAGGGATCGAATCGACGCGGGATCGATCCCGGCAGTTTGAAACTTTTGTTTCCAGAACGGGTTCGCCGGGACGACTTCCTTTAGCTGTTCGATCAGGCAGGTCTCTTGCCAATCGGCTAGTTCCGAGCGATTCCACAATTCCGGCCATGAACCACGAGACACGAGGCCACCTCGTTCGCAGGATGATATTTGTTCGCAGGATGATATTTGCAGGATAAGCGGGATAAGCAGACGGATCAGAGATCAGAATAGGGTCTTCGGATCAGGGGAACCGGCGGTGGGGGTTGCATCAAAGGGAGCGGTGACGGCATCACCATTGGCTTTGAAGCTGAGCAGGATTTCAATTTTCTGTTCGGCCTGTTCCAGAAACGTATGGCAATTCCGCAGCAGCCCGATTCCCCGTTCGAACTGAATCAGCGACGATTCCAGTCCCAGTGAATTGTCTTCCAGATCATTGACGATCTGTTGCAATTCGGCCATCGCCTCTTCGAAGGACGGAGCGATCGGGGCCGCCGCCTCAATCTCGGAGGAAACCGGTTTTCTTTCGCCACGCGGGCTTTTCTCGGATGTCGCAGCCTTGGCCATGCCTCAAATCCCCAAAAGTCATTGAATTTGCTTCACGTTAGAGCCCGCCGGGGTTCTGTGCAAGCAACAATTTCCCGCAGCAAGGGGCTTTTTTTCCAGAAGTCCCTTCGACGAAGATCTGTTCTCGATTTAATCTGTCTACAAAGACCGATTCAAGGTGAAATCTTTGGTCGGGCGAAGTACAAACATGCTGTATGAACTTTGTGGAACGGTTTAACGCGCGGTTTTTCAGCCGCGACGAATTCTCGAGGAGTGCGGTTGATGGATTTGCTGACGACGCTGCCAGGTTCCTTGATGGAAGATTTTTTTCCTGCAGGCTGGGACTTGGCCAGGATTGATGCCTGTATCGACCCCGATCCCGCCACGATCACCCTGCGTCAAAAGAGCTGGCACAAGAACTTTCAGCCGGTCCCCTGCGCCAGTCTGGCTGACTTTGATATGATGCTGGGTCACGAAATCGCCCTCACCATCAAACAGGCCCGCGATGCGAATCAGCAAGCGGCGATGATTTTGCCGGTCGGTCCGATGGGAATGTACCGCTGGGCGATCTACTTTCTGACCGAATGGAACGTTCCCTGCGATCATGTTCATGGCTTCAACATGGACGAATGGTCTGATCGGGACGGAAACACCCTGCCGCCGACGCATACCGGATCGTTTCAGTATGCGATGGAGCAAGCCTTCTATGGGCCACTGGGGAAATTGACCGTTCCCAAAAAACAACGAAACTATGCCACCAAAAAACTGTTGCCAACGTACGCCGAAAAAATCGGCGAATTGCGGGGAGCGGGGGCCAAGCTGACGACGATTTTCGGCATTGGCCGGGTCTGTCACATCGCGTTCTGGGAACCTCATTTTGCCGCCGAGTTTGCTTCGGTGGCCGAGTGGAAAAAGCAAACCCATCGGCTGGGGGCAAAATTGCACCCCCTGACGATCGAACAAAACGCCCTGACCAGCTTCAAAAGCCGGACCACACACGTTCCGGCCTTCGCCAATACCGTCGGGCCGGGCCTCTTCCTGGGTTGCGATAAAATCATCGGCGGTGCGGATGGAACGTTTGGACGAGGGATGCAATGGCAGGGGCTTTCGCTCTGGATGACCCTGCG